>NZ_CP087591.1:1258494-1573118 GCF_015594925.2 Vibrio sp. VB16 | reverse complement strand
GCTATAAACCTGAACCCAAAGAACGTATGCGGTTGATCATGCGCTACTCTGGCCCAAGAATGCTATTGAAACACCCCATTCTTGCGGTTAGGCACCTTCGGCACGAAAAGCGCGAGGTACCTGAACTACCTAAAGTAAATGTATCTAATCGTCACACTCGATTAGAATTGGCCAAGCAGGAAGCCGAGAACAAAAAGGCTACGCGTGAGAAAGAGTAAGGTTGTTTACCCATTTTAGCTTCAAATATCGATGAAAGCAGAGTGAAAATTTTACAATCTCTTCGATGAGCAACATAGCATAAACCCAGGAAAACCCCCATTCTCCGATGAATGCACCATAGGCGGTGACGGGAATACCGACCAACCACATTGCGATAAAATCCATTCGCAGGCAAAACAGGTTGTCTCCGCCAGAACGCAATATCCCATTGATGATGATCAAGTTAAGCATTCTTAACCAGATACCGCAGCATAGGATAGAAATTGCGGGAAGCGATAGGTGATAAAACGCTTTTCCATCCAGATTAAGTAGTGTGAGTATCCATTCTTTGGTCGCGAATAGAGTCACCCCAAGAATTAGGCCAAATATCAATACAAACTTCAACAGTATCCGAGTTAGTTGAACCGCTTGATCAAATTGGTCTTTGCCTAATGACTGCCCAATGAGGACGGAACAAGCAACAGAAAGACCAAAGAATGTCGCGTAACACAACGATTCAAATGGTCCTAGCATGCTAAATACGGCCAGTTCCGTTGTTCCAATATGACCAAATATCATCTGGTAAGTTAATGTGCCCACAGCCCAAAGCAACCCGTTGGATGCATTTGGTATAGCCAACTTACGATACGACGCATGTAACTTTTCAGGTGAGGCAACACGTCGAGAACTGAAGAGCCAATGGTGGCGGTACCTCATATATGAATACATCAAAGCGATCTGCACAAAACGGGCAATAGTGGTGGCTAAGGCTGCACCTGCTACACCCATAGGTGCGACACCGAAACCACCCTGTATGAGCCAAAAGTTAAGAGCGATGTTTAAAAAGACCGTTAGAGCGCCAACATAAAGTGGGGAGGTGGCATCACCGCTAGACCGCATACTAGATTCAAGTACGATCACGAAGTGCGTTAATATCAATACCGGAAAACTGTACCACAGGTATTGAGACCCCAATTCTATTACACGTAAATCCATGGTCTGTGCTTGCATAATAAACCCAGAAAATAGCGTGATTATCACCGTAACGGGCAAAATAATTAGCGCACCAACACGCATTGCGTAAAGCGTTACTGATTTGGCCGAGTTTCGGTCATCTTTGCCCCAGTATTGAGATACCAATACGCCATTCGACACACTTAATCCTGCCATAATCATAATGGCGACAAAATGCCATTTTGATGCAATTCCCACAGCAGCAGTTGCCTCTTTACCAAACTCACTAACCATGAGAACATCAGCAAGCGCGAGAATTGATACCAACGCGCTTTGTATCGCAACAGGAAGAGCGAGCCTGATAATTCTAGAAAATAAGTGCGGGTGGCCAGTTTGCACAGGTATTAAGTATGACATGAATCCTCCTTTATAATAGAGTGAAATATAGACATATAAGCAGAGAAATAACATGTCAAAAAAAAGCATAAACCTGTTCAAATCTGTCATTAGTGATTTTAATCCTCCTGTTGAATGGAAAGATTTTGTTTATCTTTCACCTGAATGTAGGGAGCGATTTTTAACGGTATCGGATATTCCAGAACTCAGTACTCAACATTTTTTCATGGCTGGATTAGCGGAGTTGAAAGGTGGGTATCTAGTTGAGAGAGACAGTGTTGACGTCCACACCCTACTATTTACTATTGAAGGGGAAGGTAAGCTAACTACAACAACAAGTGAAGTGGTACTCAAACAAAACACGTTGACTGTTTTACCCGCACTAACTCCGTTTCGATTTGAGTTAAATAAACCTGATGGGCAATGGAAAATGGCCTGGGTTCTCCTTAATAACAAAGAAAAGTGGATTCAGATAGCCAAACTTGGTCAATCGGTTATACCCTTTAAGGACGCCGAACTTGTATGGGCATTGATGACGCTTTTGCACAGCGAGATAGAAGGTCGACCAGCTTACAGAAAGCTTATATGCAGCGAAATATCGAGTTTTTTAACGGGTGTTGAGTCCAAACCATTTAACTCTACCGCAAGAGTTCAGGCGCTATTTAATGAAGTTGGAGCACAACTTCACTTGCCATGGACGGTGAAAGAGATGGCTAACAGAACGTTTTTGAGTGAAGAGCAATTAAATAGAGTGTGTAAATCGCTTTATGCTCGCTCTCCCCAGAAAAATCTAATAACATTACGCATGCAAAAGGCCGCAGATTTATTGCACAATAAAGAATGGTCTATTACCATGATCGCGCAACGTCTTGGATATAAAGACCCATATAATTTTACCCACAGATTCAAGGTGTTTTATGGTTGTTCTCCGAGAGATTACCGTAAACGAATTCATCAACAAAGAGAGTCATAATGGAGTCAGTTGCAATACTTGTAGACGTACAAAATATCTACTACACGACAAGGGATCGTTTTAATAGTCATTTTGACTACAATGCATTCTGGAGAAAAGCAACCGCGAATAGACAGGTAGTTGAAGCTAACGCTTACGCAATTGCAAGCAACAATCCTAAACAGAGGCAGTTTCACCATATACTCCGTGGGATAGGATTTAACGTTAAGTTGAAGCCATTTATTCAAAGAATGGACGGTTCTGCAAAAGGGGATTGGGATGTTGGGATAACACTGGACGCAATAGAGTTTGCGATGCAAGCAGATGTCGTGATTCTTCTTTCTGGCGATGGTGATTTTGATTTGCTTGCACAACGAATCAGAGATAAGTATAAAAAAGAAGTCGAAGTTTACGGTGTTAAAGATCTTACAGCAAAATCTTTAATAGAAGCATCGGATCGTTTTTATGAAATTGACGAAGATCTTTTAATAAAATAGTGTTAAAAAAAGAAGATCAATTATTGATCTTCTTCCTGGTTTTCTTTTTCGTTATCATTTTCTTCTCTAATAATATCTAATTTTTCTCTGTCAGCCTTAGATATATATTTTTCTTTATTATCTGTATGTAATTTAGAGTTTTTCTTTTTCTGTCTTTTTTTAAATATTTGATTAATTTTCTTTTTTCTATTCACTACACATTCTCACTCGATAGCTGTTTATTTAATAGACTAATTTAAGATCTGACAGTCGTGATTATAGGCTGCTTTAGTTTGGCCGTCTACATCTAATCGGAGCGGTGTCGCAAAGTGAAAGCCTTGATACAGGCTTACATTGAGACCAGATATACTGAGAAACTGTTCTTTTGTTTCTATTCCTTCTATTAAGATTTTTGCATTTATACTCTCACCCAAATCCAACGCTTCGCATAGCCCTCGTTGGTTACCGTTAATAAAATCATCCAGCAAGCTTTTATCCAATTTTATTATGTCTGGTTGCACTAGATCAACACGGTGAACATCTGAAGAATCAATACCATAATCATCGATAGCGATGGTAAAACCAAGTTCTTTCAGGTGGTCAATAGACTGTTTAAGTCGTCTCGGATTATAGCTATCTAGTTCCACGATCTCGATGACAATCTGGCTAGTCTTGATCTCTAATTCATCTAGGCGTTGCATGAGTAGTTTGGTGTTACGACTGTTATTAAGAAAATATTCATTAGACCGAGGAATGGTATTTAAGAATAGGGTAGAGTGTCGTTTTGATGATAGGGCGAAATTTCTTATGTGGATCGCGCGACTAAGGCGTTCAACGAACATTTTGCAATCGAAACTAAAAAGGTCACTTCTAAAAAAAAGATCGGTACGAATTTCGTGTCCATCAATAGACTCTATTCGAAGTAATGCCTCGTAACCAATAATATGAATGTGACTTTTCAATATCGGTTGAAATACACTATTGAGTAACAATCCATTGTAAATTGCAAAATAGTAACCGTTATTATCTCGTTTAATGAGGGATTCTAGTTCTCTACGTTCAAAATACATAAGATATATTCAAATTTTATTTATTGACAATTTATTCTCAACCACACTAATTATATTGTCAATACGGCTTTTTGCTCATTTATAAGAATGTATTAAAATAATTATATTTCCAAACAATTTATTAACAAATAAGCAAAGCAATGAATACAAATCGAGGGGGTAAATATACTCATATTTGCTGGTAAGAGTAGTTAATGTGGTACAAATCACATTATCTAGGTTGCTTATACATTAGCTTAACCCATTAAGCATTTGATGTGTCAAGAGTTTGTTTTGGCAGAGAGCTACCGATGTCAAAGATGGATAGCTATCGATGCCAAAAATATTACATCAAACATCTATCAGGATTATTTAATGCGTTTTTTTTACTTAGCCCCCTTGGCTTTGTCTTGTTCTGTTTTTGCAAATGAAGAAGCTTCTTTCTTACCCAGTTTAGAATTAGAAACGTTGATGGCAACCGATGTTCAAGCGAATGCTGCGATGAAGCGTTTACAATCTACATCTGAAACCGCCGCGTCTATATATGTATTATCTAACGATGAACTGGTTAAATCTGGTGTTACTTCAATCCCTCAAGCGTTGACATTAGTACCTGGATTGCAGGTAAGAAAAATAGACAATAATGTTTGGGCGATTACGTCTAGAGCACCGGCAGGGAGATATTCAAGTAAACTACTTGTAATGATTGATGGCCAGAGCATTCATAACCCTGGTTTCGCTGGTGTTGATTGGGCAAGTATAAATGTTCCAATTTTTGACATAGAAAGAATAGAGATCATACGCGGTCAGTCAGGGTTGTTATGGGGAAGTAATGCGACAAATGGTGTCATTAATATTATAACCATGCATTCTGAGGATACGCGTGCAACAAAGGTTCAGGTAGAAACTGGTTCACAATTAAACCATCAAGTAACGGGGCGATTCGGGTCAGACTTAGGTGAGTATGGTGCTTATCGAGTCTATGCGTCAAGTCGAGAGACTGAACGTTCAGACACCGCTTATAAAGGGCGCTCTAGTGATGATGGTGAAACCTCTTCGTTTGGGTTGCGCTCGGACTTGATCCTAAGCGATGATCTTTCACTTATTTTGCAAGGGGACTATACAAAAATTGATAACGGTCAGACGGTCTCATTATCTGATTTGACGACGTTTGAAACGAATCAGCTTACGACGGAATTTAAGCGAGAAGATGTTAAGTTAATGACGCGTCTAGAGCACCGAATAGATATCATCTCTAGTCAAATGATACAAGCCTCCTATTCCAACCTGTCAGCAGACTCAGCCTTCCACAATGAACATTTTGGTATTGTCGATGTAGACTATCAAATGAATACCATTATTAACGATATTCAATTTGACTGGGGTCTTAACTACAGACACACCCAAATAGATAGCGAAGACACTGACTATATGTTGGCAGTCAAAAATATTAACTCTACCGCCCAATACGGTGGATTTGTTCAGGTACAGATTGACCTTATTCCACGAGAGTTGAATTTTTCACTTGGCAATCGTTCCGAACACAATGATTTTACTGGTTGGGAACACCAACCCATTGCTAGGTTAATGTGGAAGCCAACTGATAATCATGTAATGTGGTCATCGATTTCTCAAGCTATAAGGGTTCCATCTTTACTAGAGCAAAATGGTAAGACAGTGTTATCGGGTCAACGAGTAGGTGACCAAGTAGCGACAGGTAATCCTAGTATAGATAATCTTTATATCCCTTTATACTTAAACGGTAGCGAAGATACAGACGCTGAGACAACGATTTCAGGCGAGTTTGGTTATCGATACCTAAGGCATAATTGGAATTTTGATGTTACCTTTTTTCAAACCAAGTCAAAAAACGCGTTAGCGCTTGAAGCAAGCTTTAATCCACTTACAATAGAAGAAGTTATCGCACTTAACGACCCTATTGCGATCGCTATTGCCTTACAAAATACGACGATTGACTATAATTTTGTGTCGAATGCAGAACTAAAGACCCATGGTTCGGAGTTAGTGTTAGGTTGGCAGCCAAACGATGAATTCAAAGCAGAAATAGGTTATAACTTCACCTCATACGAATATCAATTAACCGATTCAACAAGAACCGCCGTTGGTCAATCTTCTGATTTGTCACAATTGTTCTTAAAGTCTAGTGTGTCGATTACCCGTGACCACTACCTCTTTGCCTTATATCGAATTGAAGCGGGTACCGCGTATGAAACATCCGATTATGGTTCTCTTGACCTAAGTTGGTCATGGTTATTTAATCCAACAATAGCGTTTACGTTGACGGGCAACAATTTGCTTGCTGGTAAGCATGTAGAGTATAAAAATACAGATGAAACTTATACTGTGCCTACCTATATTGAACAATCAGTTGTCGCTCGAATTACGGCCAATTTCTAAATAGAGGCGGATAGTTATCTTATTAAGACTGTTTCATCTCGTTCTTATAGGGCTGACGTTAATGTCGGCCAACTTGTCGTATGCAAGTGAAAGAGAATTTGCAGTCAAAGCTGGTTTTATCTTTAACTTTGCCCGATACAGTGAGGGAAATTGGTTTAATCCAAATCTCAGAAACAAGTATATTATTTGTAGTTATAATCCAGATTTTGTCTTAACCGCATCAAAAACACTTAATGGTCAAAAGGTTAAAAACCGTCAAGTAGAGGTTCATTTAGTATCGAGAGAAGGGATGCCAGATGATTCATGTAATAGTTTTTTCCTGACAGAAAGAAATGCCGACCTGATTGAAAAAGTAACCAGAAATGAAAACCTTACAAAAACAATGTTAGTAGGGGAAATGAAAGCCTTTGTTCCATCAGGTGGCCATATCAATTTATTTATTACCGGTGGGAAAGTACGCTTTGAGGTTAACTCTGATGCGTTGCTTGATGCGGGTATAAAAATGAGCTCGAAGGTATTAAGGCTTGGACGTGTCGTCGAAGGGAGGCGTAAACAATGAGGAATATTGTTCCTAGATTCCGGACTATCCAAGTAAAGCTTGTCGCCTTATTTATGGTCGTTGCGCTTTTTTCCGTGTTAAGTACCGCAATCACTATTATCAAGTACGAAAAGAGTAATTCCAAAGAAAAAGAGTTGCACAGGATAGACTCAATTGCAGAGATATTGGCTCCAACCTTGACCGCTGCAGTCGTGTTTCGTGATGACTTTGCCGCCAGTGAACTTTTGATGCCCTTGATGTCCGATAATACAATTATTGATGCGAAAGTGTACACAATTGACAGCGATGTATTTGTAAGTTTTGAATCGCCTCATTTGAACAGTATTGTTCCTAACACAGTATATATTACGGTAGCAAAACCACTTGTTCATGACGAGACTAATTATGGCAACTTGGTGATAAGGGTGAATGACCAATCGATCAATAAGCACATCGAAGTATACTCACTTTTTGTTGGATTGATTGCGGCTATCACGCTCGCAATAAGCTTTGCATTAACGATAGTGTTTAGCCGATATATCACTGATCCTTTGTTGAATCTCGCTCGTGTGGCTACCAAGGTAACGAAAACAAATAACTATGCTCTGCGGGCTAAAACAACAACAAACGATGAAATAGGTCAGTTGACTCAGTGCTTTAATCTTATGCTAGAAAACGTTGAACTGCGGGACCGCAACCTAGAACTTCAGGTTAAGCAAAGAACCACGGAGTTGGAAGCGGCAAATAGTAAACTACAGAAACAAGCTTATCATGACAGTTTGTCAGGCCTGCCTAATAGACGGTATCTTAATGAAGAGCTGCAAAACTATGTGAATAAATATGAAGCCAATGAGTCAATCGGCTTTTCAATACTATTTTTAGATTTGGATGGTTTCAAAGACGTTAATGATACTTTGGGGCATGATTATGGTGATCTGCTATTGATTGCAGTTGCCGATAGGCTTAGATCGGTGGCAAGAGCAAGTGATCTTGTTGTACGCTTAGGCGGTGATGAGTTTACGATACTGCTTGGTGATGTGATAGAGAGAGAGCACAGTACTTTTGTTGCCAAAAATCTCCAAAGAGAATTAAACCAACCATTTATCATTAAGGGCGAAGACATCTCGGTTACCGTGAGTATCGGTGTCGCCATATTCCCAATAAATGCAATCGATGTAGAAAGCATCTTAAAGTGTGCGGATCTAGCAATGTATGAAGCAAAATATGAAGGAAGGAATTGCTACCGATATTTTGACAACATGATGATGGATAGGTTAATCGAAAAAAGATCGGTTGTAGCTGATCTTAAAGTGGCATTAAGAGAGGAGCAATTTGAACTCTATTTTCAGCCTATTGTCGAATTTTCAACGGGTGAAATTGCCAAAGTAGAAGCCTTAATCCGCTGGAACCATCCAACGAAAGGTCTCGTGTTTCCCGATGAGTTCATTTCGATTGCTGAAGAGTTTGGCATAATCAACGAAATTGGAGAGTGGGTGTTAAGAAATGCTTCTTTGCATATTCCCATCTTACAAAAGACCTTCAATCAAGACATACAGATAAGTGTTAATGTTTCTCCAGCACAATTTAAAGGCGATTTTAAACGAATAGAAACATGGTTAAACGAGTGCAAAAAATGTGACCGACAGGTCGATCTCATTTCCTTTGAGATTACTGAAAACCTTTTGATGACGAGTGATGAAATTGTGAAGGAAAGGTTGAAGTTGTTGAAAGATGTCGGTATCGATATTGCTATCGATGACTTTGGAGTGGGTTACTCTTCTCTATCGTATCTACAACAGATTGAAATCGACTTTATTAAAATTGATCGATCATTTGTGAAAAACTTGGTTGAAGATGCGAATAGTCAGGCACTATGCAAAGCGATGATTCAAATGGCGGATGAACTTGGAATCAAGGTTGTGGCGGAAGGGATTGAAGAAGAACGACAATCTAACCTTCTTGCTTCTTATGGCTGCCGTTATGCCCAAGGTTATTACTTCTCTAAACCTGTTCCTATCGACGTTTTAATTGACTCTACACGTGTATTGGTAAATGCATAATGTAGGGGGGGGGGGCACTGAATCACTTTTGGCACTCTAAGATTGCGTAAAGTTGGATATATTTTCTTACTAATTGTTGATCTGTAGAGCGAACCAAAGGATGTCCGAACCTTAGGTAACAAGGGCGAATATGAAATCGTTGGTCTAGCTCATGCACAAGTTTTGAGTCGCTTTTGTACAAAGAAATGCCTTGCTCTGTATACGCAGTGAAATCATCGGGTAACTCGCCCATCCACCAATCTAATAGTTCACGACTTTTCTGACTACGTGAAATCCAATGATCAGCTAATAAAACGAGCAGGTCGTTGGGTTGGATGGCAAATCCATATTCAGCTTGCCATTCTGTTATGTCGGTAAGCAGTTTTTCTTTACATATAGAATTTGCACTGTCGAGGTGATGAGTAATCACCCAAACAGTTCCCGCACTAGAGGCGATTCTATAATGATGGGGATGATCGGGCGAACAAGTAGTATCAATCGGCTCAAATTGATTTGGTAGGTTAAAGGAATCCAAAGTGCTGGCAAGACGTCTTGAAAAAGCGCGTCCAAGATGATGTTCACTCATTCCGCGATTATGTACCGTAGGGTAATGATTTTCGCATAGCTTAAGACAATCTTTCTGAAAGTCATGTATTGCACGTATGACGAGATCCCGTTGCAAATGTCCTCTCCCGAGTTTAATAATAGTGATATACCAGATCATATTAGAATATATCACTTTACGTAAAGCTATGTACTAATATAACTTATTCGAAGTTACTTGATTTTTAACATAAAAGTGTGAACTTATGAACGAAATAACTTTCAGTGCCAAACAGAAACAAGAGATTATTTACGCATTGCAGCGCTATGTTGAAGATGAACTTGATTTTGAACTCGGTCAGTTTGATGCCGATTTCCTGCTTGATTTTATCTCAAAAAAAATCGGTCCTGCTTTTTATAATCAGGGAGTAAGGGATGCACAAAACGTTCTTGACCACAAATTGGCTGATATTAATGATGAGTTATATCAGATCGAAAAGGAGAGCGACTTTTAGTTGTTAACTTAAAAAGATTCTCGTTGATATTCTATCAATTCAAATAAACTGAACTAACTAATCAAATTTCGTTGCTTTATTCTTCTCTCTAATCGGTAAATACTTCGTACAAGATAATTATTCGCATTTAGATTAACGTGGCGAGAGAAAACTCATGTCTAAAGAAGTAAAAAACTATAACCCTATGGCGAGAGGGCTGCATTGGCTATCCGCTTTGGTCATTCTCGGTATGTTTGCCGCGGGGTTATGGATGGTTGAACTCAACTACTACAGTAGCTGGTATAAGACCGCTCCCCATTGGCATAAGTCAGTTGGGCTGTTGTTGGCGGTTTTAACTGCTTTTCGAATTATTTGGAAGTGGACTACGTTATCACCAGCAATAGAGGGTTCAGCGCTAGAAAAAAAAGGGGCTCATGCGGTACATCAGCTGTTGTATGTTCTCATGATTGTACTGTTTGTCTCTGGATACCTGATATCCACGTCAGACGGGCGAGGTATTGAAGTATTTAATTGGTTTACGGTTCCAGGACTAGGGGAGTTGTTTGCAGACCAATCTGATATCTCGGGTGAGATTCACTTTTACACCGCTGTCACTCTTATAGGTTTTGCCGCTTTACATGCGGCTGCCGCACTTAAGCACCACTTTATTAACAAAGACAATACGCTACGAAAAATGATAGGAGCATCAAAATGAAAAACTTACTGATAAAAACGGGACTAGCATTAGCAGTAGCAATGCCTTTAACCGCGAATGCAGCCGACTACGCTATTGATACCAACGGAGCACACGCATCAATCAACTTTAAAGTAAGCCACTTAGGTTATAGCTTTATTAAAGGTCGTTTCAATACATTCGATGGTACTTTTTCCTACGACCCTGCTGATGTCAGCGCTTCAAAAATTATGGTGAATATCGATACTACGAGTCTCGATTCTAACCATGCTGAACGTGACAAGCATCTACGAAGCAAAGATTTTATTAACGCTGACAAATTTACTGACGCAAAATTTGTCAGTTCGTCAGTAACAGATAATGGCGATGGTAAACTTTCAGTAAATGGTGACCTAACGCTTCATGGTAAAACCAGCCCAATTTCAATCTCAGCTGAATTCATCGGTGAAGGTTCAGACCCTTGGGGTGGCTATCGTGCTGGATTTGTTGGCACAACGACTTTGCAGCTAGATGATTTTGGAATTGAAGCGATGGGTATGGCACAAACGGTTGATATGGAGCTTTACGTAGAAGGCGTGAAAAAATAATCTAATGAGGCCAAGCTGGTAGGCTTGGCCTCTATTTATTAGGCAGTTTCTAATTCATGAGTGTTTACGATAACATTCATTTTCTCTCCGTAAATTGCTCGTAATGCTGTCATTGTTTCCATTCTCGATACGACACCAACAAGTAGACCATCTTGTAACACAGGCAGTGTTTGTGGCTTATTAATTTTCATACTTTTCGCTCTCTCTTCTAAAGACAACGATGCAAATTGTGTCGCAATCCCCATTCCTGTTGTTGGATAGAGTTGCTCTTTGTCGATACATAAAAACTCGACAAGGTTAACCAATGATTCATCATGATTGACTGCAATAACGTCCCTAGACATTAGATCAACGACTTTCTGTCCCTTTGCTGGTAAATAATCTTGGCACCATAAGTCAACCATAACATCGTGGATTGAGAAGAAACCAACCAGCTTACCTTGAACATTGACAACTGGCGCACCTTGGAGTTTTCTATCGGTTAATGCATCGATAGCCAATTCTGTCGGCATGTCTGCTTTTACTGCGTAAAATTCATTATTCATAATATCGATAGCGGTTAGGTTAGTTTTCATAGCAAGTTCCCTTATTGACGTTGTTAGGTCAGTTGTTTTAATTGATTTTGATTGAGTTGATTTTAATTCTGGTCGTACGTAAATAGACCAGTTAGCTAGGCCCACTAATACGGCGCCACCCACAATGTTTCCAAACGTGACTGGTATTAAGTTTGCGGTAACGAAATTGAAGAATGTAAGATCTGAGTATTGACTGGCTTCTGCCCCTACTTGAGCCCAAAAGGCATCAGGAGCAGTAGATTGAATCAGTATGCCTAATGGCACCATAAACATATTCGCCACGCAGTGTTCAAAACCACTGCTGACAAACATCGCAACCGGAAGCATAACCATAAAAGCTTTCCCCATTGCGCTATGAGTACTAAACGTAAGCCAGATCGCTAGGCAAACAAGCAGGTTACACAAAACACCAAGTGCGAAAGCTTCAACAGGTGTGTGGTGGAGTTTGTGTTGAGCTATATTTAGTGCGTTTAAGCCCCATTGACCGCTGTCCATTTGGTACAAACCCGCCGCGACAACCAATATCAGTAATATCACCGCACCAATAAAGTTGCCGACATAAACCTTGCCCCATATGATCACCATACGTTTAAAGCTAATCTTACGGTTTGCCCATGCGATACTGGACAAAACAGAACTGGTGAACAGTTCACCGCCCATTAAGACAATAAGAATCAGCCCCATGCTAAAAGCCAGACCACCAGCAAATCGACTGATGCCCCATCCAGTTGATTGGCTTCCGGTTGTAACCGTTATATAGAATAGAAACGCCAGTCCAATAAACAGGCCAGCCATAACCGCAAGGCTGAGTGTCATACTGGTGCTTTTCGTTGTTTTGCTGACGGCAAACTTTTCAGCTTGCGTCATCATTTCTTTTGGTGAAAAAAGATGTTTGATTTCTGACGAATCATGCGGTGTAGTCATTTCTTCCTCCTTGTATTGTTTTCATGTCGTTCCCATTTATTCTTAATAAAAATTGAATTCGTAAATTGCACTGTGGCGTTGTGTTGATATAAGAATAAGGGCCGGAACATGTAGTAGTAAAATTGATAATATTTATTAATATAATCAAAGAAATTGATATACAATAATTGACACGAACGATCATTCTTTTGAAAAAGTTTTTTTGAGGTGGATTTAATGCGATATTCATTGAAACAACTTGCCGTTTTCGAAGCAGTTGCACACACCGGCAGTGTCAGCTTAGCGGCGGATAAACTCTCTCTAACACAGTCAGCGACAAGCATGTCTCTTGCTCAATTAGAGAAAATGTTAGGTAGGCCGTTATTTGAACGTCAGGGCAAAAGAATGGCGTTAACGCATTGGGGAATGTGGCTCCGTCCAAAAGCAAAAAAGTTATTACAAGATGCACAACAGATAGAGCTTGGTTTTGTAGAACAACATTTGATTAGTGGTGAAATTGGCTTATGTGCAAGCCAAACGCCGGCAGAGCATCTTGTACCAGAGCTCATCAGTACAATTGATAACGATTTTCCTGAGATTAGAATAAACCTAGAGGTAAAGAGTACCGACGGGGTAATTGAAAGCGTTTTAAGTTACAAGAATGACTTGGGCATCATTGAAGGGCGTTGTGACGATAACCGAATCCATCAGGAAACATGGTGCCGAGATCACTTGACCGTTGTGGTGTCGGCGCATCATCCATTTGCCAAACGAGAAACGATCAGCTTAGCGCAATTAGAACAAGCCAAATGGGTATTAAGAGAGATAGGATCCGGTACCAGAAAAATATTTGATAGCTCCATTCACCATCTCATTGCCGATCTCGATGTATGGCGTGAATATGAACACGTGCCAGTGCTTCGAAGTTTGGTCGCTAATGGACCATATCTAACGTGCTTACCTTATTTAGACGTAGAGAAACATATAAATAACGGAAGCTTAGTGGCTCTAAACGTACCTGAGCTAGAAATGGAAAGAACACTTTCATTTATTTGGCGAGCAGATATGGCAGACAATCCACTTGCAACGTGTATAAGACGCGAGGGGTTGCGAATGATGAAAGGTAAACCGAGTGTATTTTAATTAATTAACCATTATACATAATTAACTAAATATGTTGAAAATGCGATTGCGTCACACTTGTGATGCAAGTAAAATTATTCGTATCATTTATATGTGATCTAAATCACCTCAATGACGAATATGTTCAACTATTATCCATGCCTAAATGAATAAAACTTTTTTTGGCGGGATCAGTAATGAGCGTATTACTTGCAATAGCAATTACAACTGGCATTTTATCAGGAATATGGGGTTGGTTGTCGATAAGCCTAGGCTTGTTAACATGGGCAGGCTTTTTAGGTTGCACAAGTTACTTTGCATCGCCAAAAGAGGGGGTAAAAGGATTGGGTATAAGCCTGGTGACTAATATGACGGGCGTGTTTTGGGCTTTGGTCATCATTGAAGCATCCAATCTAATCTCAATGGAGATAGTTGGTTACGTTGTCACTGGATTGGTGGCTTTTATGATGTGCATTCAAGCTAAACAGACTTGGTTGAACTATATTCCAGGCACATTTATCGGTTCTTGTGCCACGTTTGCCGCTGACGGTAATTGGACGCTTGTCGTACCATCTATTATTGTCGGTGGGATCTTTGGTTATTTGATGAAGGCTTCTGGTCTTTTGCTTAAAACGACACTAGAGAAAAAAAAAGACGGATATAGCTCTATCAACCAGGTGGAATCGGTGCGTTCATCCCAATAACAAACGATATAAGTTTTTTTGATTAGAGGCATGCAGATTAGTTTGCGTGCCTTTTTTGTAACTAGCTCATTATTGGCGTCACGTGTTCCCGTTGGCCATGATGATGATGCGTTTTAATGTCCACCTAATGAGTAAAGGTATACACTCTGCGCCTTTGTTTTCACACTGCGATACTATTGCCAATGCAATATCAGGCTTAGCATGTTTTTTAAGAACGCGTGAGATCACCTTATTAGCTGGTATTGGATGATCAAGAGGAACCTTTATCATGTCTTTAAAGAAGGCTTCGAATCCATTGGCATATAAGTAGTGTTCGATATCTTTGTCTGGTAGTTCCGTTAACCTATGCCTAACTAAGTCGTTATCCAATAAAGAACGTACGGTATTTGCATATTTTTTACCTGCCGCATCACCGTCGGTTACGACATGCCAGTCGATCTCATACGCTTTGGCTACTTTGACAAGCGATTTAAGACCGGATTGAGCAAACTCGACAATTTGTACGCCTTCAGCGGCGAGATTGTAACCGCAAAGTTTTGCCAGTTCATTAAACAACCACACCTCAGTTTCACCTTCTACTAGCAACCAACATCGAGCAAATAAGGCATTGGGACGGTGGAATCGAATGTGGAATCCGACCTTCCTTAGCTCATCTTTACTCAGTAACTTTGATGACATCGATTTCGACACTGTCTTATCAGATTTCCTTATCAAACGCCTAATCGAATGGAGGGGTACGGCTGCGAGTAACTGAGCGCTATTGGTTGTCAATACCTTTTGTGTAGGAACGAGTTGTAATAGGTTCCATGCCCGAGACAAATGGGTAGGGTGTAGCCGTCCTTCTGGGTCCTCAATGACGAGAATAGGTCGTGCACAACGCCTAAGGTTGTTTGACCCCTTGGCTTGCAAATACGCATTTAGCAAAACAAGAACGAGTAACCGTGTTTGAGAGTCTTTTGTTTCTTCAATAACCTGCAACAGATTATTATTACCAACAGAAGAGGCGGCAAAAAGCAGACTCTCCCTTGGTTTTCTAGGATCTCGATTTGCTTTACTGGTAAATGTAAAATAGTGTTCGACTAGATTCTCCATTGACTTAAGGCTGCTTCTCATTTCAGCCTTATTTACGTGTCCCGGCATGGCGAGCAATCGACGGCATGTGTTTTCAATGCGGCGTTCTACCCGTGAATTAATTACATCATCGCTTCCGTGCGTTTTATTGTGGTCAAATCGACGAGAATCTCGAATGCGAATGACAGGGTGTAAACTTACGAGCTCTTCAGCAAGTTTTTGAGAGTGATGCAGTTGCATCTTGTTACCTTCTGCGTCCAGAAAGCAGCAATGATTCGTGATTTTGTATAAATCTCGAGTGGCACTGACTCGATAGATGATTTTTTTATCACCTTGCTCATCTTCAATCCATATAGGTTTGAGTTTGCGGTAACGCCCAGCCCTTTCCTCGCCTTTAACTGATGTAACAAAAGTTATCACTATTTGCAGGTGCTGCGTCTGAGGGTGAGCAATAGCGTAATCAACATGAAAGTCTTGCATCTCGAATTGATATAATTCTGGTTCGGAAGGAAGAGCGACAGATAACGCATCAAGAAGGGACGATTTACCCCAGGTATTTTCTCCAATAAGTGTGGTTAGTTCGTCGAATGAAAGCGAAAGCCGCCTAATTCCTCTAAATCCAGAGATCTCTATACTTTGTATTTGCATTATCATCTCCCTCTTTATACTAAGCTTACACGACGATACTGATTAGCGCCCGAATATAACCATTGTCTAGTTATAATAGTTTGATAATAAAGAGAATGACCAAATATTTTCGTCGATACTTTGCTTCAAGGTGATGACTTTTTAAGAATTCATTACAATGTCATAGAAGAAGGTTTACCATACAAGGGTATGAAAGGTAGATATAGAAACTATGACGAAAAAAAATAAACCAATTCGATTGATGTTGGCGCATATTAACGATACCCACTCTTATTTCGAGCCGCAGTCACTTCAACTTAACCTTAGGTTAGATAATCAAGTCATTTCGCCTTACGTTAGTAACGGTGGATTTGCACGTATTGCCACGCGTGCTGATGAGTTACGACAGATAGCACTCGAAACCGATAGAGAGTTTATGTTTTTCCATGCCGGAGACTGCTTTCAGGGCACACTCTTTTTTTCTCTATTTAAAGGGAAAGCCAATGCCGATCTATTAAATGCGCTAAATATAGATGCGATGGCGCTTGGTAACCATGAATTGGACATGGGAAATCAGCCCGTTGCTGAGTTTCTAGATAGAATCAACTTTCCAATTCTCGCAGGAAATTGGGATATATCGAAAGAATCAAAGCAAAAAACGCATTCGCTTAACAACAAGCCCAATCTCGTATCGTATAACGAACCATTCAAAACCGCGCATTGGATAACCAAAGAAGTTCAAGGTGAGCTTGTTGCCATTTTTGGCGTATCCATGGATCAGATGGCCGATATCTCAAATCCTGATGCAGACACCCCTTTTTCTGATACATTTGAAACGGTTCAGAACACGGTTTTAGCGATCAGACGGAATGGGATAAATAAGATAATTTTGTTGAGCCACCTTGGTATAGACGTTGATTTGAAGCTCGCTAAGGACGTAGACGGTATAGCACTAATTATAGGGGGGCACTCTCATACACTACAAGGAGACTTCTCTTCCATTGGATTAGAAAACAATGGTGATTACGGTGTGATGGTCAATCAAACGCGAATTGTTCATTCTGGTCTGCATGCTCAGGCGATAGGGCATTGTGAAATTGACTTTGAAGCCGATGGAACAGTAAGTCGTTTTGTTGGTTGTAACGAACTTCTGCTGGGGCGTAGGCTTTGTATCGATGCAAGTTTGTCAGAAGTAAACACCGACTATCTGCATAAAAAGGCTCAAAGTTGTCTTAGGGACAACCCTAATGTGGTGATTTGTAAGAAATCACCATCGGTACAGAGTATTCTTCAAGATAAATACATCCCTCAAGTGAGAGCACTGCAACAAACGATTATCGGGAGAGTAACAACACCGCTTCGACATGTCAGAATTCCGGATGAAATAGGAGGCAGTGACATCGTGCCTTTAGTCGCCGAATCTTTTTATCATGCAATGAGCAACGCTGGTTATTCGGTAGAGTTCGGAATGCATAACGCTGGTGGTGTAAGAACCTCGCTTAGCCCCGGCCCTATTTCTGTAGCAGATATTGCCGGAAAACTATTGCCATTTGCCGTACCAATTGGGGTATACCATTTAAAAGGTAAATACCTCGCACTGGTACTAGAGGGTGCGATAAACAATGCGCTTAGTAATGGTGTTAGTGGTACAGGTACGGGCAGCTATCCCTATTGCTATAATCTTGATTTTATTTATGATTTTACGGCTATAAAAGGATCTAGAGTCACGAACCTTAACATCAAGTCAACCGATGGTGGTTGGAGAGAGGTCGAAGATGAGACCATCTATTGTGGTACCTCTTCTGCCTACACAATGAAAGGGAAAGAGGGCTTTACCGCATTTCTGAATATGGAAGACGCAGGTGAGGTCACACAATTATCAATGGCTGACTGCTTTATTGAACTGCTTAAATCTCAACCAGATAGGCTCGATAACGTTATTAAGCAATTACATAAATTGACTAATTACTAATCTATGGCATTGATTTTGCTTATTAATGGTTAGCTATGATTTCGTAAGTTCATAGCTCAGTTTAATCATTAGCAAGCGGAGAGCTGTGTATGTGGAATACTGACTGGATCGATACTCTAGTTATATTAGGGTGGGTTGGGGCGTGGTCAATACTCGTCTATTATGTCCCTCTTACTGGAATGTAAAAAAAGGAGCTTTAGGCTCCTTTTTTATTGCGCCGAGATTGCGCTTCATTGTTGATGGTTGATCGAATATGTTGAACCGATATACATTGTGAATAACTTGAAATATTTGCATCAAATTAATTAACCCATAGTTGGCAAAGTTGATTGATATTCTGGTTATTTTATGTAATTTTTTTGTTAAAACCAAAGGCGTATATAGAGCCATATTTTCTAAATATGCAGGTATTCTGCGTAATATGCGACCAGTAATCAAAAAAAATGAATTTATTTTCGATGAATTTGTTAAATTGTTGTTTCATTAGAATAACTAATCTGAATGTGTAATTATTGTCATTTATACTATGTCAAAAAACAGCCTAAAATCTCTTACATAGAAACAGCAATCACAATTAATTTAGAGAGGCTATCATGGCTCAAGTAATGCACGCGAATACACTTATTGTTCCAACCTCTACGGACAAAAAAACCTACGCGGTTAATATCAAAGGATTGATTGCTCATATTTTAGATATTCTTTTTGTAAGCAACGAAGTCGAGTCTACGTACTACTCAAGTGACCTCTCTAGCCATATGCAAAAAGATTTGGGTATCATGCGTTAAACGTATGATTAACACGCAGGTATGTATTATCCTGTGACCTAAAGTAAATAGTTATAAGCCCTAAGTACACGACGTACTTGGGGCTTTTTGCTGTTAATCGCCAACGCAACACGCAAACCAAGGTAACTGGTGACACTGAATGAATTGTGCTAAAACATTCGACATGATTTTAACCGGGCGACAGTCAAGTGATCACTAAATTAATTCTTATACGTGGTTTGCCTGGATCAGGTAAAAGTACACTAGCGAAGCGAATCATTGAGCAATACAGTTCTCCTATTCAGCACATAGAGACAGACATGTTTTTTGTTGAGAAGGGGGGATACTATTCCTTTGATGCGAAAAAACTCTCACAGGCACACAACTGGTGTCAAACAGAGGTGCGAGAGGCTTTGCTGAATGGACACTCTGTCGTTGTTTCTAACACCTTCGTACAGCGTTGGGAAATGCAACCTTACCGAGACATGGCAAAGGAGCTCAACATAGTGCTCGAGGTAATGGTTTGTAAAGAAGATTATGGAAGTATCCATCAAGTTCCTAGAATCACAATAAGCAATATGCGGAAAAAATGGGAAGTGTGTTCTTAAGTTTTCTAGGTATAAAAACGGCGCTAAATCAGCGCCTTTTTTATTGCTCAAAATAACATCTTATTTTTTGCGGCAGAACTCGGTAATTACATACATAGATTGACCGTTTGCTTTACCAGAAACCAGCTTGGGATCGTCGCTAAGGCTTATACCACGTATAACGGTACCTTGTTTGATGACTTGGTTAGTCCCCTTAACAGGAAGGTCTTTAGTTACCGTTACGTCGTCACCTTTATTAAGCTCAACACCGTTAATATCACGTGGTTTTTCATCGTCATCATCCATGCCGATCTCAGCCCACTTCGCAACGTCTTCTTCAAGATACATCATATCAAGCAGGTCCATTGCCCATCCTTCGGTAGAAGAAAGGTTTTTAAGTTGACGCCAAGCCATCACTTGAACCGGTGGTACTTGGCTCCACATGCTGTCGTTCAAACAGCGCCAGTGGTTAGCATCAACGGTTGCTGGATCATCAATCTGTCCGGTACATGTGTCACATATCATAATTGCATGATCAACTGTTACGTGCGAGTGAGGAGCAACAACGTATGGAGTGAGTGTGGTTTCTGCAGCGCAAAGCTCACATTTTGATTCGCAGCGTTCAAGCATAGTAGCTTCTGTAGACATAGGGTATTTACCGTGGTTATTAAGTTTTGTCTGTATTATCCACGTAATCGTTTTTTATAAAAGCGATTATTGTGGCTTTATAAAAAATGAATGATGGTTTTTATCTTTTGCAGCTATAACGACATCTTGCATTGAGGCCGTTGAGCTGTCGATTTATTGAGCGTATTAGCTTTCGCATTAAGATCTTCGATTCGAGTACTATGAGACGGGTGAGTGGATAGCAGTTCTGGTGGTTGGTTGCCACCGGAGGCTTTTGCCATATTTCTCCAGAGGTCTATGCTTTGGTAAGGGTCAAATCCGGCGTTTGCCATTAACTCTAGGCCGACTATATCGGCTTCTGACTCTTGAGTTCTGCCATACGGAAGAAGAACACCATATTGAACACCCAAGCCAAGCGCGGCCATTGCGAGTCCTTGATACTCTGAATCATTCAATGTAGCGTTGGTTACCTGAAGCCCAACATTAGCCAGTTGAGCTTGAGACATTCTCTCGTTGCTATGTTCGGCAAGTACATGCGCAATTTCGTGTCCAATTACCGTGGCAAGTTGGTCCTGATTCTCGGCCACTTTTAATAATCCAGTGTACACGCCTATTTTCCCACCAGGTAGTGCGAATGCGTTGACCTGCTCACTATCAAAGACAACTACCTCCCATTCTGAAAAGCCTTCTTGCTTCGCGACATACGGCAAAATAGCGTTGGTTACACACTGCACATAGTCATTGGTTTTTTTGTTTTTACTGATCTTCTGTTCTTTCTTTAATGACTCAAATGATTGAGTACCCATACTATTCATCTGTTGATCTGAAAACATGATTATTTGATGGCGCCCAGTCGGGGAAGAGCTACAAGCAACAAGCGTTAAAGTTATGCTCGAAAGTAATGCTTTTTGTAATCCATTCACGTATAACGTCCTAATACAATGGCTAATCTAATTGAATCATAGCAGCTCTTATCACTGCGGTTCAATTACCAATAAAGGATCTTCAATGTCCATTTGGAAGAAAGCGATCACATTAGATACGCTTAATGCGAGTTCTAAGAACACACTGATTGAACATCTACAAATCGAATACACTGAAATAGGTGAAGATTGTATTTGTGCGTCCATGCCCGTCTGCGATTTTACCCACCAACCTCTGGGTATGTTGCATGGCGGAGCCTCGGTAGTGTTGGCAGAAACGCTGGGGTCAGTCGCCGCAAATTTTAGCGTAAGTGACGAATACTATTGCGTTGGCTTAGATATAAATGCAAACCATATAAGGTCGATGCGCAAAGGTATGGTCATTGGCAAAGCCAAGCCGATTCACATCGGCGCGAGTACTCAAGTATGGCAAATCAATATTGTTGATGAGCGAGATCGTTTGGTCTGCACGAGTAGACTGACGATAGCGGTAATGAAACACAAGAGAGCCCAAAATGTTGATTGAATTCTCTGGCGGAAAAATTATCGCAACTCAACATGAGTTGGTTGTACGTGTAAACGGCGACCAAATGGTCACCATGCAAGCACAAATTGATGCTATCCAGCTTATCGGAAAAGGGGCAAATGTAATACTCGCCAATGCTGGAGAGTGCAAATGGTCTATTAAGTTGGACAATGAGTTACAACTGACAACGGTATCTCAAGCTATTGGTATTACATGGGAATAGTTTACCTATGTTTTTTGGCTGTGATAAAATAGGGAAATTTACCACAGTATTTATTAAGAACAACAATAAGTGAGATTTCCTCTTTATGAGCAGCCCGAGACTAAGAACACAGTTTGAATCCCTATTTGAGTACTTCAAAGGTCAAGATAGTGCCATACAGTTGGATGAAATAGTCTCGATCTTATTCTGTACTCGACGAAACGCACGAATTGTCTTAAATAAAATGGCAGGCGAGGGCTGGATAGAATGGCATCCAGCGGCAGGGCGGGGGAATCTTTCTAGAATAATCTTCAAGCGTAATCAACAAGATGTTAGCGAAAATCTAGCCAAAAAATATTTGGAAGAAGGAAGAATAGAACAAGCCTTCACTGTTCTAAACAAAGATGCTGGCAAGCTTGCAAAAGTAATCGAAGATTATCTAGGTGTAACCCACAATAAAGGGCTGCAGTATGTTCGCTTACCATACTATCGCCAACTGTCCATGCTTAACCCTACCAAGCCTCATCGGCGCTCAGAACAGAATATTATGCGTCAGATTTTTAGTGGTTTAACCAAACTAGACGAGAATGACCAATTACAACCGGACGTTGCCCATACTTGGGAATCAAATGATGGGAAAAACTGGCGTTTTTATCTCCGACCTGGTGTGCGCTTTCATAATGGCGATTTGTTGCAAATCGGTCATGTCGTTGATTCAGTCGCTGCTTTGTCTTGTAATGTGGATCAGAAAGATAAGAAACCTAACCGCGACGTTTTCCCTAACGTGTTGTTTGACCATATTATTGACGTGTTTTCGCCAAAACCATGGGTCATAACTATCCGCTTATCGGCGCCTGACTGGCATTTTCCTTTATTGCTAGCAGAGTCAAACGCAAAGATAATGCCGCCTGCAGAATGGATGTCGGAAGGCTTTGATCTCCTACCGATAGGTACCGGACCTTATAAGGTAAAACTAAATGATGAGAAACGTTTGGTGCTTGAGGCATTTGATAATTATTTTGGTTATAGGCCGTTAGTTGATGTTGTCGAAGTTTGGGTCATAGACCAAGTGTATTCAAGTATGGTCGTTCCGAGTTTAAGTAACCCAATAAAAGCGAAATCATCGAGCGACGATGAAGTGAAGCTGGACCCTGGCTGTACCTACTTATTATTGAACCGTAAACGTGGGTTAGCGAAAGAGGATAACTGGGCCAAATATTTCTGCTCCACGTTAAATGCATTTAATCTCTTCCGCCTATTGCCCGAAGAGACCATTCTAGATCTCGGTTTGCTGCCCGCTTACGGATTAAAGCCTGGTTGGCAACATTCAGCACTCGGTGGCGATAAAGTATTGCCACCCTCTAAACAAAGTGTGACGGTGGCTTATCATTCGCAACATCCTATATTCCCGTCATTAGCAAAGGCTATAGCGAAACTGCTCAGTAAGGATGGAATTACAGTGGTATTTAAAAAGTACCATCACTATCTAGAAGACGTGAGTAACGTAGACCTCTGGTTAAAACCAATGGGGATTGGTACGGATAGAGATGATGCGTTGGCCGGTTGGTTAATGAACTATAGCAATATAAGTGATATGAGTAGTGAAGGGCAGTTTGAGCAATGGTGTTCTCTGGTGGAAGAATGGCGACAAGATAAGAGCGCTCAGTTCCCTGCAAGGAAATTGGGTAAGGAGTTAGTTGAATCAAATCAAATTGTGCCACTATTTCATTGTTGGTTAGGTGTGAATAAAGAACATTGTGGCGCCCTGCAAAATGCGACATGTAATGCACTTGGATGGTTCGACTTTAGTGGGGTTTGGGTAAAACCAGAAAACGCATACTAAAAAGCCAGTACAATGTACTGGCTTTAAAATTCATGTCATTAGTCTTCGTCTTTATTTTCTGTTAAGAACTCTTTGATAAATCGTCTGATTTCTCTTGCGGCGGAGGTATCCATATCCTCACACATTGAGACAAATTTATCTCTCTGCTCACCGTTAATACGTATAATCAATTGGCTATCTTTTTTATTGGACTCTTTTTTGTTTTTTGAAGTCACAATCTTACCTTAAATCCGTATATACAACGCATATGACTTTACTGGCTAATAACGAGTGTAGTCAACGATTTTAGTTAATTTATGTCAATTAAATCGAACGTTTGGTCACATATTAGTCATTTTTTTAATGTAACTCCAACCCTTGGTAATATCACAAAAAAAATAAGCAAAAATTAGCTATCCATATATCTAATTAATAGTGTTCTTTTTATAAGAAACACGACTCATTTATACGGCCTGACTATTTCTTTTCAAAAACTTCGATGAAATCACGTTTCAGTATTGGGTCACGACGCGCTTTCTTTATCTGTTTAACCATATCTTTAACACAATTATAAAGGACTTGGTCAAGTAGCTGAGTACGGTAGTCTTCCTGTTCTTGTTCAGACATATCCTTTGGTAATTCTAAGGTCTTATATTCTTCCATAAAATTTAGACCAGCAAATGCTTGGCTTACTGAGATCAATGCATGAAACTGTTCAAAGTTATCTAAAACATTTTGTGCGCTAGTAGGTAAGCTATCCCAAGATTCCCTTACGGCTTCCTCAGATACCTCATGGATCGACACGACCATGTTCAACATCTCTTCTGGCACTTGATCAAACTCGATGACTTTGCGAAGTTCAGCAGAGACCAATTCGAGATCGATTTTGGCTTGTTCTGAGTTTTGTTCTTCAGTAGAAATAGTAGATTCTGTAGACATAGTAACTTTAGTATTAGGGAATAATATACACATGCTAAAAAGAACCCCATGAAAGTCAATCAATACCGTAGAAATAGGGTAATAAAATGCGGCGTGACGAGCGTTGAGGTGACGCTGTAACAGTAATCGATGGTAAATTAAACAAAAAAGCCACCTAAAGGCGGCTTAACGTTTGTTTATACCATTAGTGGTCTGAATAACGGTTTAGATCTCGCTGACGTCTTCAGCCTGCGGGCCCTTCTGACCGTCAGTGATGACAAACGACACTCGTTGGCCATCTTCAAGGTTTCTGCGACCAGTTCCACTGATAGATGAAAAATGAACGAACACATCTTTACCACCGTTCTCAGGTGTGATGAATCCAAATCCTTTATCTTGGTTGAACCACTTTACCGTGCCATTGACTTTTTCACTCATAATTAAACTCTACGTAAATTTCGGTTTGATGCAAAACAATGAGTTAAATGCAATAAACCAGTTTTAGCATTTAACTATCCGATGTAAAAACACATCAGATAATTAACCGTACATTAACCTTTTTTACTCTTCCAGTTAAAAGGTTGTGAATATTTACAAGTTGTGATCTGTATGCTTTTTAATCGCCTATTGGTGTTTAATTGAACTAATTCAAATCATTATAGAGTTCCGAAAATTGTTCGTATCGTGTTTTATTAAGACCACGGTCGCTATATCCAACCCGTGACTGTGAACGATAATGGATGATCTGGTGTTCTAGGTCGAAGAAAAGTTCTACGTCGTCGTGAAACCTCATCGTTTCAGTCGTAAATATGACGTGCATGTAGTTATCATTTTCTACTTCAACACTGTTATTAGGCAGTTGAGCGAAAACGCGTTTTACATTTTTCTTTGCGTCATCAATACTAGTAAATGAAAGAGGGTTGACTTTCTTTTCTTCTATATCTGTTTGACTTGACACCGCATTTGGAGATGATGGCATTGGAGCTAATTGATTATTCTTTAGTCCCAAGTAGGCCGGCGTTGCGTTGTTCTTGTAGAACATAAATGCGCCTAGACCGATGACTAAAATGAGAACGATTTTATATATCATTACTTTATCCTTCGAATTACGAGTATTTTTAGAATTATTTGAGACTATAAGGAGCATAGTTTTAACAGATGAGTACATTTAAATCGATCATAATTTGTGTAAATTTATGTGCGTGTCTAAGTAGTTATAGTTGGGCAAATGCCCTGCAACGCAACTTGGAGCATACATTCGCAGCATCGGTAGTGCTTACGGACAGCGACGCATTCACTTTTGGAATTAGTGACTTTAACCCCAACAACATACTTAACCTCGACAATGAAGATATTGGCAGTGCGGACTCGATAGATTTGCGACAAAGAATTAGCGTATTGACAGTACCTTTTGGAAAAAGTTGGGAAAGTAGCGAAAATGATTATCACAGTGTCAATTTCAAACTGTCGTTTCTAAAGGTTGAGCAGGAGGTGGATTTTTCGACCATTTTTCCTTCCGCGAAGAGTGATACGTTTAAAGAGAAGGTTTATGGAGGGTATGTTGGATACAACTATCATGATCAGTTGACGGAAAACTGGTTTCTCAGGTACGGGATAGGCGGGCATTTGCTATACTACACCAACTCTTATGATTACAACAATAATATTTCCCGTGCTTATAGTAACAGCTTAGATGGCGTTGCCTATAACACGGACGCGTGGGCATTCTTATTAGAACCGTCTTTTAAAATAGGCTATAGGAAAGAGGTTGATTGGGGTAACTGGCAGTTATCTTCAAGGCTTAATTACGCATCTGGCCGAGGGTGGGGAGAAGCGAATAACGGTGATATTGGTAAACCCGAGAATGCCCGTTGGATAAATCAAGTGGAGATATATCACGATTTTTCCGAATGGAGTGGAATGGTTCAATCTATTTTCGCCAGTTTCAAACGCGTCGATTTGAATGGCGATTCTACGGAACCGTTAGGAACCAGTTATTATTATGAAGTTATGGGAGGGTGGCTTATTACACCCCCCTTTGAGACAACTCTAATCGACAACGTAGGTATCGGCTTGAGTCTAAACTATGGTAGCGCGCTTAAGGGAGGGAGTATCGTGTTGTATTTCAACCAAGATTGAGCCGCTAATTCGATACTCGATTCCGGCCACCTTCTTTTGCTCTGTACAAGGCTTCATCCGCGGCTTTAAGCACAGACTTGGGGTTGCGGGTGTCGAAACTGTCGGCAACACCTATACTAATAGTAACGCTAACCGCCCCTGAACGAGGTGAGTTTGATCTTTTCGTCACGCCGTTTTTGTCATTTTTTGGTCTGTCATCAAGGTTACGTAATATCATCTCGTAATCGGCAATTCTTTCGCGAAGCTCTTCTAAATGATCGATTGTTTCATCCTGGTATTTATTTTTGAACAATACGGTGAATTCTTCGCCACCATAACGATATACCTTCGCTTTACCATTGGTATTAGCCATCAATGATGCGACAAGCTTCAGCACGTCGTCGCCCGTATCGTGGCCGTAGGTATCATTAAATTTTTTGAAGTGGTCTACATCCAACATTGCAATAGTATATTTCTTACCAAGATGTTTAAGCTCTGTGTCTAAGGCTCTTCGGCCGGGAATGTTTGTGAGCTGATCTATGTATGCAAGCTCGTGACTGGTGCTAATAACCCCGAGCGTGAGTAATACTCCCCCTAACGAAAACAGAATGCTGGAGATAAAGGGATATTGGAAAAAGATAAAGGTTAACGTCGAAATACAAAGACTTGAGTATACCGCAACATCAATTGGTCGATTGTATCTCAGTACCATGATGGCAAACAGACCCACCAAAAGAAGGCTATAAAGAATAATGATAAGGGGTAGTAGTGAAATTTCAGGAATAACAAACAGTATGTTCTGCCAAGTTTGATTTAGCCCATTGCTTTCGACAAATTGAACCGTTAACACTGACCAACCAAACAGTATCGCTACTATTGCGATATAGAGTGCGCTGGACAAAGTGAAAAAACGTTTCTCAGGAAAAAGGTAAACGGTGATGCACGCCGTAGGAAAAGTGAACGCCAAAATCAGAAACTCTATTTGGGTCGTTCCTGTAGACAGAGAACTTTGAAGCCTAGTTTGAATAACCCAGTACGCAGCAGCCATTGCTATTGCGACCATACCAATTCTACCTTGATTAAAGCTTTGACAAAGTAGGATACAGATTGCAAATAAAAAGTAAGGCAGTTGACTGGCGAAGGGTATATTTGTTTGCACCAACAAGGTGACATTATTTATTCCAATGAAAATGATGACAGTTAAAATCAGAGGGAATAGGAGTCTAAATAAATTTGAATGTATGAAAGACATGTTCTCTAAGTGGCTAGAATTGCAAAGGAATCGTTACTAAGGATGATAGCATACTGTTTATTCATGAAAATCAAAGTAGTTTATCGAATAAATTCCGGTATTGAGGATTAAGATGAGCAGAGTACATCATTTTTCTAACCGCTGAATGTCTGTACCTTGAGGTTAACTGGCTATAGTGCTAGTTTAAATAAGTATCCTCTTAAATTAGGAACTTGGAGTAAAAATATGCAAATAAGTGTCGATGTGCATAATTACATGGAAACACTAGTGGGAGCGGTACTCGCTAACGACGAATATACGGATAAGTATAATAATGAACAGTTAGCAGATTTAGCGTGTTTAGCTCTGAACCAGTTAAGACCCGTATACATCCGCCATGATATTGATTTCTTATCTCGTTTAGCCGAAACACGTTTACTTGTGTTCAGGCAACAAGCTGAAGTCGCTGTCACTGCAGCAGAGGGTTTGATTAAAGATGATCGTCGCGTAATTCGTGAAGATGAAGATGTATCTGAATACTCAGCTAAAGGTAAAGTAGACAACGACAATCGTGAATTAGAATGGTTTGAAGTACCTATCGTGTCGAAACAATAAAACCTTTTAAGTAACGCAATATATTTAGGAGTAATTGTGGGATTTTTTTCTAAACTGTTTGGTTCGAGCAATAAAGACGCCGAAGCAAAACAAGTTGAACCAGTAGAATATGATGGCTTTCTCATTTACCAAGAAGCAAAGTCCGAATCCGGACAGTACAGAATAGCAGGACGAATTACGAAAGAGATAGATGGAGAACTTAAAGAGCATACCTTCATTCGTTCTGATGTTGTCGGTTCCGAGCAAGATGCGAATAGCCTTATGTTAAGCAAAGCCAAAATGTTTATCGACCAGATGAGAGGCGATATCTTCTAATTAAGCGCCTGAGATGTGAGCCATGCTACGCAGTTGAATTAGTTAAAGTAAACAACTTGATTTCCATCATTTTTGAAAGGGGCATTAGCGTATATGCTAATGGCTCTTTTAGTTTTTGATTCGATTTTGCTTACATAAAAGGCCCTCGATATCATTTAGATATTCAATACGGCCAGTTCTGCATGATTTTCCTACAAATGAGGTCGGATTAGTCATATAGACATGTATTTCTGGCAAAAAATACTTTAGATTTCAAACATCGTTCATAAAAACACTTTATTAATTGTGCCAATAGTAGGGAATAACTATGCAAATTGGTGTACCTAGAGAAATACTTGCAGGTGAAACACGCGTCGCTGCAACGCCAAAGACAGTTGAACAGCTAATCAAGCTGGGATTCGATGTCTCGGTAGAATCTGACGCTGGAGCTTTAGCTAGCTTCGATAACATGTCCTTTCAAAATGCGGGAGCAACAGTGACGACTAAAGAAGAGATTTGGAATTTAGATCTCATCTTGAAAGTCAATGCGCCGTCGGACAATGAAATAGAATTGCTTAAAGAAGGTGCAAGCCTAATTAGCTTTATTTGGCCAGCGCAAAACGCTGAGTTAATGGAGAAGCTATCAAGCAAAAACATCAACGTTATGGCGATGGATGCGGTGCCTCGTATTTCACGTGCTCAAGCGTTAGATGCACTCAGCTCTATGGCTAACATCGCGGGATACAGAGCGGTTGTTGAAGCGGCTCATGAATTTGGCCGCTTCTTTACAGGTCAAATAACCGCAGCGGGTAAAGTTCCGCCGGCTAAAGTTCTTGTTGCTGGTGCTGGTGTGGCCGGACTTGCGGCTATCGGTGCAGCAGGTAGCTTAGGCGCGATTGTAAGAGCATTTGATGTTCGCCCTGAGGTAAAAGAGCAAGTACAGTCGATGGGCGCTGAATTCCTTGAAGTTGATTTCGAGGAAGATTCCGGTGCTGGTGACGGCTATGCGAAAGAGATGTCTGAAGCGTTTAACAAAAAAGCGGAAGAGCTTTATGCAGCGCAAGCGAAAGATGTCGACATTATAATTACGACGGCACTTATACCAGGACGTCCAGCTCCGAAGTTAATTACCAAAGAGATGGTCGATAGTATGCAAGCGGGCAGCGTTATCGTTGACCTTGCGGCGGCTAACGGCGGTAACTGTGAATACACGGTTGCAGATAAAGTCATTACGACAGCCAATGGCGTGAAGATTGTCGGTTATACCGATATGGTTGGTCGTTTACCGACTCAATCATCACAGCTTTACGGTACAAACTTAGTCAACTTAATCAAACTTTTATGTAAAGAGAAAGACGGAAATATTGATATAGACTTTGAAGATGTCGTTCTTCGAGGTGTTACTGTGGTTAAAGCCGGTGAAGTAACGTGGCCAGCACCACCTATTCAAGTTTCTGCGCAACCACAGGTTAAAGTTGAGCAGCCAGTCAAACCCACAGCTAAGGTTGAAGAACCTGCTTCTCCAGTGAAGAAAATTGCTGGTCTAGCCGTTGCTGTTGGTGCTTTTGCATGGGTAGCTAGTGTTGCTCCTGCTGCATTTCTCGCTCATTTTACGGTATTTGTACTGGCCTGCGTGGTGGGTTACTACGTCGTCTGGAACGTGTCACATGCATTACACACTCCATTGATGTCGGTAACAAATGCTATCTCAGGGATTATCGTGGTGGGTGCGTTACTCCAAATTGGTCAAGGAAACACGGCAGTGTCAGTGCTTTCTTTTATCGCAGTATTAATTGCAAGCATAAACATTTTTGGTGGCTTTACTGTTACCAGACGTATGCTTGAAATGTTCCGTAAAGACTAAGGAGTAGTAAATGTCTGCAGGATTAGTACAGGCCGCCTACATTGTTGCTGCGGTTCTTTTTATAATGAGTTTAGCGGGTCTTTCTAAGCAGGAAACCGCACGCGCTGGTAACTATTACGGCATTACAGGTATGACGATCGCTCTGATCGCGACTATTTTTTCACCAGATTCAGCGGGTTTAGCGTGGGTCATCGTCGCCATGGTTATCGGTGGTGGTATCGGTATCCATTACGCTAAAAAAGTCGAAATGACAGAGATGCCAGAGCTTGTCGCAATATTGCACAGCTTTGTTGGTTTGGCCGCTGTTTTAGTCGGTTATAACAGCTACTTGGATCACGGGATTATCCTAGACCAAGCGATGCTAAATATTCATCTAATAGAGGTATTCTTAGGTGTGTTCATTGGTGCCGTTACGTTTACTGGTTCCATTGTCGCATTTTGTAAGCTTCGTGGTGTTATTTCATCTTCAGCGTTAAGCATTCCTCATAAACATAAGTGGAACTTAGCAGCGGTCATCGGGTCTCTCTTCTTGATGATGATCTTTGTGAACGCGGAAGGCAGTATGTTCGCGTTGATGCTGATGACGTTAATTGCGTTTGTATTCGGCTATCATTTAGTCGCTTCAATCGGTGGCGCTGACATGCCAGTGGTTGTATCGATGCTTAACTCATATTCAGGTTGGGCTGCCGCTGCGGCGGGCTTCATGTTGGCGAATGATCTGTTAATCGTAACCGGTGCATTGGTTGGTTCTTCGGGCGCCATTCTTTCTTACATTATGTGTAAGGCGATGAATCGTTCGTTCTTATCAGTGATTGCGGGTGGCTTTGGTCAAGACGTTGTCGTTGATAGCGATACAGATTACGGTGAACACAGAGAAACAAACGCAGAAGACGTTGCAGATATGCTTAAAAACTCGACGTCCGTTATCATTACCCCCGGCTATGGCATGGCAGTTGCGCAGGCGCAATATCCTGTTCACGAGATCACTGAGAAGTTACGTAGTCTAGGTGTTAAAGTACGATTTGGTATTCATCCGGTAGCTGGAAGGTTACCCGGTCACATGAATGTGCTATTGGCTGAAGCTAAGGTGCCATACGATATCGTGCTAGAGATGGACGAATTGAATGACGACTTCGCAGAAACGGATACGGTGCTAGTTATTGGCGCTAATGACACGGTTAACCCCGCGGCATTAGAAGATCCAAACAGTCCTATCGCTGGAATGCCAGTATTAGAAGTGTGGCATGCTCGTAACGTTATCGTCTTTAAGCGTTCGATGAATCCAGGTTATGCTGGTGTGCAAAACCCACTATTCTTTAAAGAGAATACACAAATGCTATTTGGTGATGCAAAGCAAAGTGTTGATGCCATTTCTAAAGCACTGTAATAAATACGCGTTTATCATTAACTTTTAGAGTTAATTTGAATTAAAAGCCAACCATGACAGGTTGGCTTTTACATTTCTCTAACTTGAAAGGTAGTAATGAGTGCTATCTTCTTGAGAAGAATGTGCTTTTCACCAATAATGTTATATTATTTATTATTCACTCTTAAGATGGTCATCAATTTGTACTTTCGCAATTTCTCCTATTTTATCTTGATAGCACTGATGCCATTTAAGGTAGTAGCGACGACGTTGCCAGAAAGGATCTCGAATTTCACGGAACGGTTCGATTATTCGCAAGCGACAGTGAACTACGATGTTAGGGTGCTTCAAACCGATTTCCCTACTAAGTTGATGTCTCCCGAGTTCATGTTGCCTCAAACCGCCAAATATCCATTAAAAGATATCCAACAAGTTTATAAATTGTCCCAAAGCTGTACAGGTAAATTGCCTCTAAGCCCACTGGTTACTGTGCCGCTAGTGTTTGTTCGAGCCATTTGTCGTGGCACACCTTTAAACACCAAGTGGTTTGCTCGATCTGGGTTAATACATCCCGGAGGCGGCACATATGCGCTACGATACGCGACAAAATTTCCAGACCAATTTGATCAGTTACAGTCCTATATGCACATAAAAGAAAGACCATTAGCTCAGGAAACCGAGCTGCTGGGTCGCTTACAAAGAATGCAAACTGATGCGATATCAGCATTGATAGCTGGCGAACGTATGTTCGTTGAAAACGAAGAAATGTGGCTAAAAAAAGGCAACGAATACTATGTGTTTCCTAACGAAGTTTGGCAACATAATGCCACTGAAGCGGAACTCAAATATACATACGTGGAAAAAGATGTTTATTGCTTCGTAAAACGTGGCAACCTCTGCTGGGAACTGGAAGACCATTCTGACTTACTGCTCAAGAGTATGATTGCTCTGGTCATCATAAATATTACCTTGGTCGCAGGGTGGGCGATTTATCGCTGGAACGTAAAACGCGAAGAGATGAAGAGCCGCATGTTAGTGTTGCAAATTTTAACGCACGAACTCAGAACGCCGATCGCGAGCTTATCGCTTACAGTGGAAGGTTTTAGACGAGAATTCGAACGCCTTCCTGAAAGTGTATATGACGAATTTAGGCGACTTTGTGAAGACACGATGCGATTAAGGCAACTCGCTGAAGCAAGCAAAGACTACCTTCAATCTGAACATCAAAACTTAGCGTCTGAATGGATTCCATCTGTAGAAGAATGGCTACACTATAGATATGAAGAGAGTGCAAAAACCATAGACATTGAGCTGAGTAAAGACGCTGCTGTAAAAGTTAATGTGTATTGGTTAGGCACCTGCCTCGATAATTTGGTTAACAATGCGATAAAATACGGTGTAGAACCAATACAACTAAAAGTAAAAGTAAGTACGAGTTCAATTGCATTTTTAATAATAGATCAGGGCAATTTGACTAAGAAAAATTGGAAAACAGTTAAGAAACCGTTTGTCAGTAAGGCTGGATTAGGTCTTGGTTTAACGATTGTTGAATCGATGGTGGATAGAATGGGGGGCACTATGACTCTCATTGGCCCACCTACCACATTTAAATTGGAGATACCCTGTGAAACAGACACTACTACTCGTTGAAGATGATAAAAATTTGGCGGATGGATTATTAGTAAGTTTAGAGCAAGCAGGTTACGAGTGTTTACATGCTGAAACTATTGTGGAAGTAGCGCCACTTTGGGAAAAAGCTGACCTAGTGATATTAGATCGTCAACTGCCCGATGGTGATACGGTTGATCATCTTCCGGCATGGAAAGAGATTAAGAAAGTGCCTGTTATCTTGCTTACCGCGTTGGTAACAATCAAAGATAAAGTTTCAGGCCTAGATGCAGGTGCAAATGACTATTTAACCAAACCCTTCGCAGAAGCTGAACTGTTTGCACGCATCAGAGCACAACTACGTTCACCTGGAAGTGATAACGATGACGATGACTTAAGCAAAGTCATCACCAGCAACCTAGTTATTGATAAAGCCACACGGGAAGTGTTTTGCCAAGACCAAACAATCACGTTAACAAGAACAGAGTTTGATCTGCTGCTTTTTTTAGCCAGCAATCTAGGCCGAGTCTTCACGAGAGATGAATTGCTCGACCATGTATGGGGTTATAATCATTTTCCGACCACACGTACCGTCGATACCCATGTGCTTCAACTTCGCCAAAAAATTCCAGGGCTTGAAATTGAAACGCTCCGTGGTGTTGGTTATAAGATGAAAGCATAAAACGAATGCGAAATTTGTTTGTTCTAATTCTACTATTACCAAGTTTTTGTGGTGTTGCAAAAACTTGGTTTGAGACAAGTTCGCCTTTAAATCAAGCCCATGAGAAGCTACTTGATAACGACCTAAAGGGCAGTTTTGATGCGATGATTCAGGTTTGGCAATCCGACCCTACCGAGTACGTAGAGAATCATCTAAATGAATTATTGCAAAAAACCTTAGAAAACGACTGTGGTAAAAGTATTGCAACCGAACCTGTAGCGCCTTGGATTCGCAGCATAATAGTGAAAAGGCAATCTATTCAAAGCCCAGGTAGAACGGTTTCTAGAGTCATCGTTGAAATCACTTCAGAAACCGACATTACAGGTATTCGTCTGCTTCGATGGCCTGATACCGTCGTATCCAAAGAGGCGAACTTTGAAGTTATCAAAGGTGAAGCAAAAAATATTTTTAGAATCAGCTACGAACTTAACCAACGGTTGCCGAGTGGGTTGTACCGTTTAGAAGTGAATAGTGACAACAACCCACCATGGCACCAATGGATAGTCATGGGTGAGTCTGTCAATAAAGAAGTAGTCAGATGGGAGTCAAAAGATAGCTGGGCTGTGGATAGACTAGCCCAACTCAATCCATACTGTACTTTGCCCGTATTAACTGTGTCACTTTATGATTACATCAAAGACGAGTATGTCCGTGTTTGGAATCAAGAGTACGAAGGTAAGTACCCAACGCAATTACCAATTAGTGAGCTAAAGCCAGATAGGTATGTACTTGCTGTTGGAATTACACACCATCGCTGGCAAGGGCCTGTAATTATTGAAGATCAACAGGTTATAAGTAAAACATACGATATTTCCTCTGAATAAACCTAAAGTCTTTTTCTTTTTAGCCGATACGAAATTAATGGATTAATTCTAGGCGATAAACATGAATAAATTACGCTTATCAGCGGCAATAGTTGTTACTCTTTCATCCTCTTATTCGATGGGCGCGAGTTATTCTATCGATGCCCGTGGTGACGCCATGGGTGGAGTTGGTGTGGTATCCGCAAGCTACTTAACAGCTCCGTTTTATAACCCGGCTATGGGGGCAATCTATCGCCGAAACGATGATGCGGGTATGCTTTTACCCGGTGTCGGGATTTCATATAACGATGAGAATCAGTTGATAGATAATATTGATACGATGGCTGATTTGATTAGTGGCGTTGATCTAAATGACTCATCTACATTTACTCAAGAAAAAATTGATGAACTCGATGCGGTTATGAATGACATGGAAGGCGATAACGCTAGAGTAGAGTTTGGTGTTGTTGCCGCATTTGGTATCCCTAACCCTTACATTTCGACCACCATTTTTGGTAAAGCCTATGCCGAGTCTTTCATTGCGCCGGATATTGCCACTTCCAACGACTCGCTCCCAGAACAAGCGGCTATTGCAGATAGAGCAAGCCGAAGTACAGTCAATGCTGTTTCTATTGGTATATTGGAAGCGGGGGCGTCTTTAGCCAAGTACCAGACCGTCTTTGGTCAGCACATGTCTTTTGGTGTCACACCCAAGTTTCAGAGAATCAATACCTATATCTATTCAGCTTCTGTTGAGAGTTACGATCTGAAAGACGTATTTGAAAACAGCACATCGGAAAGTACGTTTAATCTAGACGTTGGTGCCCTTTGGTTCTATGGGCCTTTCCGAGTGGGTTTCGCAGGAACGAACTTGGTATCACGAGATATTGAAACGCAAGTATCAACCACGTCTTCTGGTTCAACTCAATCCTATACCTACCAATTGCGCCCTCAATATACAATTGGCGCGGGTTTCGTTGCTGACTATTTTTCACTAAGTGCAGATTATGATGTAAACGAAGACAAAAGATTCGATCAGTTCGAAGACAATACACAATGGGTTCGCGTAGGTATGGAAATTGATATTATGAGACAACTCCAACTACGAGCCGGTTATAAGATCAACCTAGCGTATGAAGATAGCGATGGGACAGTAACTGGCGGTTTAGGTATTTCACCTCTAGGATTATTCGAATTGGACCTAGCGGTAAGTTATACCAACGAAGATTCTATGGGTGCATACGCGAACTTTCTTGCGACTTATTAAAAAAGTCATTATAGTCACGCCCCTTACCATTAAGGGGCGGTTTTATGTTTGACGATCTACCAACGTTAACGCATCAAGAGCAACAAGAAGCGGTTGAGCAAATCCAAGAGTTGATGAAGCAAGGTATAAGTACGGCTGAAGCCATCAAACGCGTAGCAAAACAAATAAGAAAAGCCAAAGCAGAGTAGGAGAGTGGCTAATAACGTATTACTTCTATTCTTTTTTCGCAAAGCTTACTGCACTATAACTAAATAACTTATACCTAAAACCTAACACAATGCACGCTGGGATATCAGCACACACCTCTAAAAATCCATAAGCTATGAGCTTTATAGTAAATCTTTGCCCGGACTTCCGAAAGTAGCTCGTAATTTCAATGACTTATCTGTGCATATCTATTCAAGATTCTTCATTTAAACCATAACCCACAAACCCAACACTCCTTAATGTAACGTCGTTACTTTGGGTTGTATTTTATTGGTTTAATGTATTGCTGCCTTATTGGTGGTCGTTTGTTGGTAAGTACTTGCTATTCGTTATGGGAATAACAGGCCGCTATTTTGTTCGTTCTTACAACAAGATCTATGGATAACTGCCCACTAAAACCGGTAGATTTCACGTAGGACACGCCTGTGATTTTTTAATTTTTGGGGATAGATGGAAATGGTCATATATAACAGGATCGCTTCAGAGCGCATTATCAAATGCGAAGCAATTGAACAAACTGGGGAGATTGAAAAGTTTTAGAGCGTCACAATGGCAATATCTTGGTCATTTATTGTTTGTAGTCCATTTCGATACAATTGATTGTTACTCTATTACGGCCTTTTGATTTCGATTCGTACAGTGCCTTATCTGCTCGATGAAACACGTCGTTTTGTCCTACATCACCGTGACTCACCTTACTTACTCCAATGCTGACTGTCACGCGAGTTTGATCTGAATTAAATGCAAAATGATGTTCTTCAATTTTTTTGCCTATCTGGCTTGCGAATAGATGAGCATCATTAATGCCTGTATTTTTCAATAGGATTGCAAACTCTTCGCCACCGATACGACCAACATTACCGATATCACGCACTTCATCTTTTAATATATTGGCGACACTTCGAATCACTTCATCACCAAAAAGGTGCCCATAAGTATCATTAACCAATTTGAAATGGTCGATGTCGATTATTAACAAGGTTGTTTCTATATTGTTCCTTTTTACACAGCCAAAACACTGATTTACTTTCATACTAAAAGCACGACGATTGAGTAGTTGTGTAAGGTCATCATGTTCGGACAGTTCAATTAATCGATCTTGATGTTCTTGATTGGTGGTGATATTTCGAGTAATCCAAACCACAGCAGTTTGCCCATGGATAGGACTTGTTAGAGGCTGAATACGACTTTCATACCACTGGGTTGTTTCTGGAATCGTTATATCCGGTATTGTAGGAAAATTATCAGGAGTGAAGCTATATAGGTAATGTTGAGTCTTCTGTGTTTCTAATGCTTCCGTCACTTTAGCAAGAAACTCACTCGCTTTGCTCTTATTCAAAATATCTTCTAGATTTAAGCCAACGATGGAATCTGTCGTGTAAGTGACCTCCGTATCAACGCCACCAAAAGCGTCTAGAAACTTGCCTGATTCTGACAAAATAAACACCCTATCCGGAAGGGCTTTTAAGATAGACAGCAACTCTGAATAACTATAATTTTTACCATTCATACAGTAATTACCTGATAGATTTATCAGTTTAAGGAAACGACCCATAAGTTTAACGAATGATAGACTAGCATAACTTGACTCGAATCAATCAAATCGTCTGAACAGCGAGCGGTTCTGATGAGTTACCTAGCGCTTCAGTAAATAGTACGACAAAAGACCGAACGATTAGCAGACCTCGCTAGGAGAAAGATATATTTGTAACTGACAGATATAACAGCAGTAAATCGATTCAAATATCATGTCTATTGATAAGTGTGATTAAACCACCGGATATAATTGGTTTTCGGTATTAATATATGCAGTCAATAATTAGGTCATCCCCACAAAATGAAAGAACCGCGATGTTGATCAAATTGATGTTCACTAGATCCTTATCCCAAGATATAGAGTAAAAAACCAACCACTGACAAGTTCTACGGTTTTATCACACCAAATTAGGAACACATAATGACACTTAACAAAACATTTTTAGCGTTATCTATCGCTGCATCAAGTCTATTTTCAATGTCCACCTTTGCGATAGAAAAGGTCGACATTTTAATTACAGATGCAACAGTGCTAACGATGAATGCAGAAAAACAAGTATTCAATCAAGGAACGGTTGCCATTAAAGGCAACAAAATTGTTGCTGTTGGTGATAACACTATAGCCAGTCAATATGAAGCGGACATTACGTATGATGTAGACGGCGACATCGTCATGCCAGGCCTTATTAATACCCACACCCATGTATCAATGACTGTATTTCGTTCTCTAGCAGATGACGTTCCCGACCGATTACACCGCTATATTTTTCCACTCGAGGCGAAGCTCGTTTCTCGTGACATGGTCCGCATTGGTGCCAACCTAGGTAATGTGGAAATGGTTAAGGGTGGTGTCACTACTTATGCTGATATGTACTATTTTGAAGACGAAGTAGCAAAGACTGTCGATAAAATTGGTATGCGTGCCGTACTTGGTGAGACCGTCATTAAATTCCCAGTAGCTGATGCCAAAAATGCTGAAGAGGGCATTCAATACGCACTCAACTTTATTGACGAATATAAAGACCATCCGCGCATCACACCCGCATTTGCACCACACGCGCCTTACACCAATACCACCGAGATTCTACAAAAAATCGCCCAATTATCTAACGAAAAAGACGTCCCTGTATTGATTCACCTTGCAGAGTCAACACGTGAGCAAGAAAAAATAGCCAAGATCAGTGACGGGAAAAGCCCAGTTCAGTACATGCATGACATTGGTGCTCTGAATGACAAACTGGTCGGTGCCCACATGATTTTGGTCGACGACAAAGATATTGAACTCGTAAAAGAGAGCGATATGGGCGTTGCACATAATATGAGTGCGAATATTAAATCTGCAAAAGGTGTATCACCAGCACTTAAAATGTATGACGAAGGCGTCCGTATCGGGCTTGGAACTGACGGGCCGATGTCAGGTAATACATTAAGCACTATCGACGAGTTTAGCCAGGTGGCCAAAGTACACAAATTAGTTAACCATGATCGTGCAGCAATGCCGCCAATCAAGGTTATCGATATGGCCACAATGGGTGCAGCTAGAGCACTGCATATGGAAGATAAAATCGGTTCGTTAGAACTAGGCAAACTAGCCGATATTATTGTGATAGATACCAAGGCACCTAATATGGTTCCCGTCTACAACCCGTACTCGGCTTTGGTTTATTCTGCTTATGCGACAAACGTTCGACATACTATTGTTGACGGTAAAGTGCTGATGCAAGATAAAAAAATGCTGACGGTTGACGAAGACAAAATCCGAGAAGAAGCACTGGCGTTTTCAGACATAGTTCGCAAAACCGTTATAGATAGCGGTGAAGTCGTTCAGTAATTAGTTACCGTTGAAGGCCTGTTAACGCAGGCCTTGTTAATAGTCTTGTATAAGCTATCTAACGACAATCTGATTCCTTCCTTTATGCTTAGCTGAATATAAGCATTGGTCAGCAAGAACAAACAGATCGTTCGTTGAAGACTCCTTGCTAGGAAAAACACTTGCTGCCCCTATACTCATAGTAATGTACGGAGAAATAGACGATGTGCTGTGAGGTATCTTTTTTTCTTGTAATATCACCAGAAAATTCTGAAGACTAGACAATATCTGATCCGATGATGAGTTTGGTACTACGACCGCAAATTCCTCACCTCCGATCCGTGCAGGAAGATCAGATGATCTTTCGAACATGTTACCCCAGAGTGTTGCAACCTTTTTAAGGCATTCATCCCCTTGATGATGTCCATACGTATCATTATATTGTTTGAAAAAATCAATATCCCCAATCACCAATGTCAAAGGCTGTCCTCCCTGCTGACATCGATACCATTCTTTTTCAAACGTAACGTCAAATTTATGTCTATTTGGGAGTGACGTTAGCCGATCTCGCTCCGCAATTTCTGTGAGCTCCTTTTTGTCACGTTGTAACTGTTGATCTCGAATTTCGTAACGTTGCAAAGAGTCTAATAGCTGGTCTCTAGGGGCTCCGAACAGTTCATTTATATTCAACGGCGTCGCAATAAATCGTGAGAGTTTTTGTCGAAAAATCAAATAAAAAACTAACAAAGGAAAGCTATAACATATAGCTATTAACAACTTACCTAATATATTACCAAAAATGATATTAACGGATAAAGGACTCAGTCCCAATGCAAAAGCGGCAAGCGGGAAAAATATTCCATCAGCGCAGAGAATCAGGATAAACGTCAATGTAAAGATAGAAGTAACTGAGAACAGACTAGAAAAATGCTTACGAACTTGCTGAAATACAAATAAGAGCAGTAGAATCTCACCCAATATTAAAACCCCACCAATAATAAGCACCCAAAAAGAAACGTAAAAAATTGAAGGGGGCAGGTTGAATGGGTCTATAACCAACCCAGAACCGAGTAACCATGCCATGAAGCTAAATCCAAAAAAGACGAATGTGTCAATCATCAACACCAAGCGAATCATGTTCCTAAATGTACAGGTATCATTTTCTATAATGATTAACATGACTGTACACATCATGAAAGCACCGTAAGCAATATTTCCGCCAGATATATTCACAGATTCAGAGAAAGGAAAAGAATATATAGCGCCGGCTAATCCACCGACAAATAGGGTAATCGCAATATACCCATAGAGTGACGCAATGCGCGCACGAGAGTTCAACGACAAAAAGTATAGTGGTGGTACTGAGTACACTATAACATTCAGAACCAAAGCTTCTAACATGACTGTTATTTGTCCAATTAATTTATATTTTTCAATGTTAAAGCTTTTCATTCAGAAATTAAACCATTGCTTCTACGAATATTGGTATAACTAATACATCCTTCCAACGCGGTTCGTTTCTTTTTCAACTTCAAATATTTTGGACACTTTTCGTCGAGTCTATATCGACGATCAACAAATGTGTCCGCGACCAACTCAAGACAAAGTAATATGGAAAAGATACGAGAACGTTGAGGTCCAAAAAAGTAGCCACGAATAGCCACAACAATGATTTTAGCGAACGATAATCACGGCTTACCCATTAGTGCGTATTACGTATATTATGTTAAATCATCCTCGGGATACTATAACTTCATATAACTCGTTACTCTAACTATAGATCAATTACTTACCGATAATAATAAATCTTGCATGTTCGTGGATTGTGCGTCTACTATACAAATATTAGTACCTATAAATTATAAAAAAGCCTGCTCTCGTAAACGAGAACAGGCTTTCAACGTAAACATCATGTTAGATACGCGCTAATATCTACGTCATCAATTTGCTCTGGCTGTAAGTACTCATCAGCAAAACGTTTATAAACCCCTGAACTGACAAACAATGCGAACAGATCAGAATCAATATGTTCATCTTTCGCCATAAAACTCATTATTTTTATCGACTCAGACAGTGTTTTTGCTTTTTTGTATGGGCGGTCTGAACTGGTGAGTGCTTCAAAAATATCGGCAATAGCCATCACTTTTGCCGTCATCAGCATCTCAGAGCCCATCAGCCCCATAGGATAGCCTTCACCATTCATCTTCTCATGGTGGCCTCCTGCAATTTTTGCCACATTTCGCATATGTTGTGGAAAAGGTAATGATTCCAAAATATGGATGGTTTGAACAATGTGATCGTTGATGATAAACCGTTCTTCTTCCGTTAATGTGCCGCGTTGGATGCCTAAGTTATATATTTCTCCCCTATTCGCTTGATACTGAGTCGGCTTCATTGTGAACCTATCATCAAGTATATGCTCTCCATCCCAATCAATAAGATGCTCGGATCGATCACTCAGTAATTTCTCTTCAGTTGGATATTCATCACTTACAGTGTGCTGTTTCATTTCTGCTGATGAGATACCAAGTTGTTTACTCAAGGTTCTAGTCCAGGTTCGAGATGCAATTTCATTTAACCTATCCAGATCTGATTGTGTGACAAACTCTGCACCAATATTAAGTCGAGCCACAAATTCAAAATCTTGATTTAACTGGTCACATTTTTCTATTAGTTGCTCTCGCCATCCGGCTGGGTACGATTGCACCAAAGACGTCAACATCGTGATTTCTTCATCGCGTTTGATAACCTCGAAGCGCATTCTTACTTCGTGGATTCGGTTATAGATCGCTTCCAGTTTGGTAGCTTTGTCGACCACGTGTTCAGGAGTCGTGATTTTTCCGCAATCATGTAACCAACTCGCCATTTTCAATTCTTGCCACTCTTTCAAATTGAGCGAAAAGTGGTCAAATGGCGGTAATGTAGACTCCTGAGCCGCGCGAGTTAACAACTCTGTTAGTATTGGAACCCGTTGACAATGATTACCTGTATAAGGGGACTTTTTATCTAATGACCCAGCAATCACTTTAATAAATGAATCCAAAAGCGCTTGCTGGGCAGCCATCATAGAGTGCGTTTCAATTGCAACCGATGAAAAACCGAGTAACGAGTCTAAATAGTCAGCAAATCGTTCGTACTGAGCCTGCGCTTTGCCATCGTCATACAACACACCAAATGATCCAATCACAACTCCTTCACGGTCTTTTAACGGTATAGCGACAACCTGACTGGTTTGATTATCCTTCCAATCAATATCCAAATTTGGAAGTTCGTTAGCTTGAAATATATGGTGTTTCTTTTCAATGAATATCTGACGAATAAATTGGCCTGACTCAGCAACAGGCACCTTCGCGTCTAATGTTCGACTTATATCGCCTTCTGTTGCCCCTTCCCACCAAACGTATTTAGGTACTAAGCATTTGTTCTCTGTGTCCAATAAATAAAGAAAAACCCCATTGGCTTCTGCTGCGTTAATCGTATCGCGACAAACTAGCTCTAGCAGCGCCTCTAAGTTTTCTTCGTGTGCGATGTTATGTGTTAAAGAAATAAATCGGCTAATGGTGTTTTGAGTGGCGGCTTGAGCGTTATTGAGATCTTGAATCTCTTTTATGTAGCTTTGTGAGTCAATCGGAGTTGAAAAATTAAAACTCTCAATCTCTTTCGCTTTTTTCGTCGCCATTTTAATTGGTTTAGAAATAGAGCGAGAAGCTAAGTAAATAACAGGTAACATCAGAGCAAAAACCAATAGTGAGCCAAATAGTGTCTGCCGTTTAATTAATCCTCCTTGATCAAACAACTCTGAGGCTTTTGCCGCCATTAGCAAATGAACATGATCACTGTTAAGCGGTTTTAGCGTAATAATTTCACCGAACCAGCGCTCATTATCAAACTCGAATAGCCCTAACTTTCCATCGCGGCGATATTGATCAATAGCGAATGGAACTAAAGGGTTCTCAAATTTTTCTAAGTTCGATAACGACGCATGAGACGAAAGTTCAGAGCGAGAAGCATCGCTATAAGCAAAAACCGTCTTGGAATCGTCGTAAAGCACTCGTATCGACGATTTGTTGGTTAGCGTATCGGTTAACGAATCGCGTAAACCTGCAAGCAACACTTCCGCAGCAACAACCGCTCCGTTATTACTCGCTCGATAAATAGCGATACCCGCTTCATTGACGCCTCTAAGCAATTTTGGTTCTGAAATTAGGTTTTTATCTTGCACCGCATTTTGAAATGGGTGTTGTTTGTTAAATAACTCAGTTTTTGAAGCGCCAACGTGTTCGGTGAAAACTAACGACGAATTGAAGCCTTTAATACGAACAAAATTAGATCTTCGATGAGTGACGACAAAAATGGTCTCTTCTCGCAACCCCATACGTTTTCTCATCTCACTACCTTTCACCCGCATCACGAAAAAAACATCACCATCTGGATAATAAATAGAATACGAGGTGATATGCGTATATTCAGTAAGCAAATGAGCAATTTCTGGTAGCGAGTTTTCGCGGCTTTCGGCTGTTTGAGCTTCAACGATACTACCCTTTGAAAACGTTCCAACTGCGGTAAAAGCCGCACCATAATGCGCGCTCATTTGACTTCGTGTTTGAGCCGCGATCCTATGAAATACATTTCCATTGGCTTCAAAGATGACGTCCGTTAATCCTTTATTGGTTAACCAAATTTGAACGCCGGAGACCATAACAACGATCATAATAATCACAGTGGTAATATGAACATGAATAGGGAATGTCCTACGTGTATTCTTCATCTAATATCAAGGCCTATTTATTCTTAGAGATAAATTTAGAATAGTTGCAATTGATTGAGTCGGCAGCATTTCATCTTACTTTCGCCGTTTTTCCTTAAAAGTTATTCAATTAGCTAGCGGAACCCCTAGTGTTGTACTTAAATTAAACCCATGCTGTTACATTATTTATGGGTTAAATGAATATGAAGAATAAAGGTAAAAATACAATTGATTCAGGTGTGCGTACCAAGAAACAACTTAACGTATCAACAGTGCAGCGACGAGGAAAAAACAAGAAAAAAAAAGTAAGATTATTCTCCACGCTCAATGTTAATGTGCCGATCCTACAACAATTGATATTAATTTTGCCATCACTCGCGAGAGCTTCTGAAAATGAAGTGCTCACTAGCACTAGTGAGCATTCAGTCGTTCCATCAATATCTGACGATACTGATGTCACAACACCCGCTAACACGTTAGATAATACAGCCAATGATACCGCTTCAGCTAAGCACGAGACTTCTCATTACGTCACCGAGCAAGTTAAGAGTGAAGCAACAGCGAAACCAGCCTCATCCACGGCTCACTCTTCGCATCACTTGGCAGAGCATTCTCACCCTCAAGTACACCATATTCCTGCAACGACTATTGCTTCACTAAACTCGGTCTCGGCACATCACGACACGCAGTCACCACTAACTAATGCACCTCAGCCGCCAATTCACGCAGTAGACCCAATTGTATTCAAAACAGAAACGATACAAGGTATTTATGGCAGCCTCAAAGTGGATGCGAATGGCGGGTATACATTTACCCTTGCCCCAAATTCGCCGGAATACATTCTGCTGCAAAACCATCAAACAGGAACCGATAGCTTTACGCTTCACCTTTCAAATGGTGCTAAGGTAATTGTTCAAGTACCCGTTGCAGGTAAGGAAGATACGCCGGCGATTTTTGGTGATTTGTCAGGCGCGGTCACCGAAGACAAACAGGTTAACTCTCAAGGCTTCCTGACCACCAACGGAAAAATAGATGTTCTCGATCCTGACCAAAATGAAAGTGGGCTTCAAGCTGAAACCCTTGTTGGAAAATTCGGTGTTTTTACCATTGATAAACAAGGTCACTGGCAGTACAACGTTAATAACTCACAATCTACAATTCAAGCACTTACTAACCCAGATCACGCGATAGAAAGCTTTACCGTCCATACCATCGATGGCACTCCACAAACACTGCAGATGGTAATAGGTGGAACCGATGACAATGCAGTGATCACAGGGAAGGATTCTGGGTTAATCATTGAAGATGGTCACATTCAGGCAATGGGACAACTTAATGTAACCGATGCTGATTCAGGACAAAGCCATTTTCAAGCGGGTGATTTGGTTGGCTTGTTTGGCAATCTCCACCTTACCGAAGGAGGCTCTTGGAGCTACGATTTAGACAATAACAACCCGCAAGTGCAAGCCTTATCTAAAGGGAAAACCGCTACTGATACCATTACTGTGCATTCTGTAGATGGCACTCCTCATCAAATTGTCATTAACATCAATGGAGCAAATGACAAAGCAATGATCGGAGGTTCGTCATCTGGCATTGTTAAAGAAACCCTCCAGCAAAGCACCAGCGGCACACTGACTATTTCTGATATCGACACTAACGAAGCGCACTTCTCTAACACCGATATTCCTGGCGCGCTAGGAACTCTGCACCTAAACGACAATGGCACATGGACTTATTATTTAGATAACACTAACCCAACCGTTCAGGCGTTAGGCAACGGCTCAACAACAACCGATACAATAACGATTCACTCTGCTGATGGTACACCGCATCAAATATCCATTACGATCAATGGAACAAACAATACTGCAACTATCACGGATACAGAAACTAGTAGTGTTGTAAGAGGTGTCACCGAAGACCGAGGCTACATAGACCCCCATTATCAACTGCATTATGACGGTCAGCTAAATATTCAAGACCCCGATGTGGGTGAAGCACAATTTGACTCAAATATTGGTCCACAAACCATTCAAGGTATCGGCTATGACACCAAATTAGGTGGGCACATATTGCTTATGCGAGATGGCCATTACACCTACACACTAGACAATCGTAATATCCAAAACCTTGCCGAGGGTGAGGTAAAACAAGACTCAGTTGTCATTCGATCTGTTGATGGAACAACACACACTATAGAACTATCAGTCCATGGCACAAACGATAAACCAACTATTGCTGCGCAATCGCACTCGGTTACCGAAGATGGGCAATTACTCCAAGATCAAATGGTCGGCACAGATATCGATCATGGTGCCCAGTTAACTTATTCAGTAGCAAATTCTGTAGATGGATTGACCTTAAATAAAGACGGTAGCTACAGCTTTGATCCTTCGAATAGTACCTACCAACATCTGGCAGATAAACAAACTCAAACCCTTACGATTCCAGTCACAGTCACTGATGAGCACAACAGCAGCTCAACAGAAAACCTGACGATTACTATTACTGGTACTAGTGATGCCGCCATTATTGGTGGTGTGGATACGGGTTCTGTCATTGAAAAAACAGCGGGTGATAATATGTCACCCGATTTTGCTCACCCGGGGATAGCAACACTGGGAAATAGTGTTTTATATGCCGATGGTCAATTAACAGTGATTGACCCTGACACGGGGGAGCAAGGTTTTGCTGCTCATACTAATGCTTATAACTATCACGGTACTTACGGTGATTTAATTCTAAACACGGATGGCAGTTGGCATTACGTTGCTGACGCAGGCAGTGTCAGTCATATTGGTGGAAGACCAACAACCAGAGGGACGGCTATCGACCAACTTGGTGAAGGTGAAATATTAACTGACGCCATCACTGTCCACTCTATAGATGGCACTACGCACGATATTGTAATTACCATAAACGGTAGCAATGACCGTCCCTATTGCTCTTCAGAAGTACAACTAAATTCAGGGAAAGAAGACTTAACTCAGACCATCACAACCAGTGAACTGCTTTCGAATAGCGTAGATGTTGATGCAAACGATGCCGGTAAACTTTCTGTCGCTAACCTTCATGCCGATCATGGTTCAATACGGGATAATCACGACGGTACTTTCACTTTTACTCCCCACCATAATTACAACGGTAACATCCATTTTACCTATGATGTCGTCGATGCACATAGTGGCACCACTCATACTGGTGCAAATACAACGATTACTGGTACTCCAGATCAAGCAATTATTACTAAGGTGACAACAGGAAGCGTGACTGAAGATGGCACGCATGCCACTCACAACAACGGCATCACTACAGAGCTGGCAAATGGACAACTTCAAGTCATTGACCCCGACAGCGGTGAAAATAAATTCCAATACAGTCAGTTTGGTGAAACCTCTATTCACGATCCATTTGGTGGCATGTTGCGAATCGACAGCGCCGGAAATTGGGGTTATAGCGTTGACAACGCGGCTCTACAACACCTTGATCAAGGACAGACTGAAACGGTGGTGTATCGTGTTCATAGTTATGATGGGACTGCTTACGATCTGCATATTGATGTCATCGGAACCAACGACGTTCCAACGGTGAATAAAGTCGTTCTCAGCAACGGAACAGAAGATACACATTATCAAATGCAGGCAAGTCAATTTGGGTTCACCGATGTCGACACCGGAGACACGTTGCACTCGATTTCAATTACAGAGCTACCACCAGCGGCACAAGGTAAGTTTGTTCTTGACGGGCATGACATCTCATCAGGTCAGAGCATTGCCACCGCAGACATCAGTAAACTTCAATTCGTCCCCGCGCAAGATTTCAATGGTGATGTTCAGTTTAAGTACACCGTCAATGATGGTCATGTAGACTCACAGAAAGCGACGAATACTCTTCACATAGATGCCGTTAGCGACGCCGCAAAAATTACAGGGACAGATACTGGTGATGTGCATGAAGGACACACTTTTACGGCGCCAGACGGCAGTATGTCTGGTTCGAGGGTGAACGATCGATCGCCCGATCATCAGCATCACAATACTGGCAAATTATGGAATGATCAGATCCATACCAAGGGCCACCTTAATATCCACGATGCCGATAGTGGTGAAGCCCACGCCCAAAATGGTATTTACCACGGAAATTATGGTCAGGTGATATTGCAAGAAAACGGTGATTGGAGCTATTACGCTTCAATAGGCCAAGATTCAACGGGTAGAGCAATTGATAAACTCGGTCAGGGGCAAAACCTAACCGATACAGTCACAATCAAGTCAGCGGACGGTACAACTCATAACATTGTTATCACAATTCATGGCAGTAATGACCGCCCGTATTGTTCATCAGAAGTACAACTTAACACCGGCACAGAAGATACCCGCCAAACCATCACTATCGCACAATTGCTGCAAAATACTGTCGATGTCGATAACAACGATGCTGGGCTACTTACTATAGAAAATTTGCATGCTGATCATGGTTCAATTGCAATTAATTCAGATGGTAGCTTTTCATTTACACCGGAGAAAAATTACAACGGTAATGTCCACTTTTCATATGATATTAGGGATGCACATGGTGGAGTGACCCATACAGGAGCAATCACCTCACTAGGCGCGATCAACGATAACCCTGATAATGTTCCTATTGTTGATTCTGTAACAGAAGACACAGATACGCACCATACTATAAATTTACTTGCAGGTGCCACTGATGTTGATGGTGATGTCTTATCTATTAGTCAGATACAGGCTTCATTTGAAGGCAGTACTGGCAAGTTACCTCAAGGTGTCATAATAGCGAGCGATGGTCATTCGTTGATCATTGATAGCCATGCTCAAGTATTTCAGCACCTAGGAGATGGTGAGAAATCCGATGTCGTTGTCCATTACATGATTGATGATAATCATGGTGGGCAAACCCCTGCCATTGCCACCATAACCATGGTCGGCACAGACGATAAAGCCACGCTTGCTTCCAACGTTATTCAGATGACAGAAACACAAGCACTTAATAGCGCACAACACGGCTATGGTGGCAGATTACAATTAGTCGATCCAGATACTGGTGATAATACCCAGTTTGTATTTAGTGGACAATACATAGGGCAAGGGTATGCCCCTGGTGATCTAACTGTTTGGCCTGATGGTTCATACCAATTTAGATTACAAAGCGCATTAAACCGCCACGCTGATGACCTTGTTGCAAGTTTACATGCTGGCGAATCGAAAGAATTCCCTTATGAGATAAAAACGTCAGATGGGCAAACTCTGACGGTGATGGTTAAAGTAACTGGTGAAGATAGCAACGCGAGTATTCATGTATCGATGCCAAATTTATTGCCTGCTAATCAATCTGTTATTGAAGAACACTTTGTTCCAGCGAGCACCACGAACCTCTATGCTGGCGGGCGTTTACAAGTGATGGACCCTGACCATGATCAATCTTATCTACAAGCGGAAACCGTCAATACTGCACACCATGGACAGTTCAAAATCAGCGCTAATGGCAGATGGAACTACACCATTGATAACTCCATAGATGAGGTACAAAAACTCGGTGCTGGTGAATCATTTACCGAAACTCACACTGTTCATTCCTTAGATGGTACTGCCAGCCAACTGCTCACCATAACCGTTCAGGGAACCAACGATGCACCAGTAGTTTCAGCGCAAGTTAAATTAGCACCAGGAATAGAAGATACCGATATTCAGCTAAACAAGTCCGATCTTCTTTCAAATGCTACAGACATCGATCACAACGACATAGGGCACTTAAACATAACCAACTTAGTCGCTGATCACGGCGTCATTGTTGATAACAAAGATGGGACATTTAACTTCCACCCCGATACTAACTATAACGGGCAGGTGCATTTTTCTTATGACGTCATCGATGGACATAGCGGTGTAGCACACACAGGCGCAAGTACCACATTAACAGCAGTCAATGATACTGCTGTATTTTCAGTAAACGATACCGGATCGGTAAAAGAGGATGTCCACGTTCAAGGTGACTCTCAACATACTGTGGCAGTATCGGGAGTACTAATTGTTTCCGACCCTGACTCAGGGGAAAGTGAATTCGTCGCCAACCGAAATGTACATGCGGTGAGTGACCAATTTGGCGGTGATTTAAGTATTGGCCGAGCCGGCGACTGGACTTACTCGGTTCCGAACAACAATTTAAATAGACTTGCTGAAGGCGAAAAACATCAAGTTACATATGAAGTGGTTTCTCGCGGAGGAGATAAACACCAAATAGTCATAACCGTCGTTGGTACTAATGATGACCCTATACTATCTGTTACCCAAACCACCCCGACAACGGGAACCCTCACTGAAACCGATGTTGACGTTAAAGATACACATACTTTCTCTGTCGTCAGTTCAACAGGGCAATTTGGTTCGCTCTCTGTCGATCCGGATTCCGGTACCTATGTGTACACGGCAAACTCTTCGGTTGCAGGGATGACTTATAACTCAGCTACACACACGTATCACGGAACCGATGTATTTGAAGTAAAAGTGGCTGACAATCATGGTGGCGAATCATCGAAGTTCATTACTTTTGATACCAATGGTCATATTTCAGTTGTACCTGGTCAGCAACCAACGATTTCAACAACTGTGCCTGTCAATCCATTGGTCACAACAACTCAACCAAGCTTACCTACTGGAACAAACACGCCACCAAACAATGGAGTTACAATAGATTTAGCAACATCGAATGATACAGGTAAATCAGATACGGATAACGTCACCAAAGAGACAACGCCAACAATAACGGGACACACTGACATTCCCTATTCACTGGTCACTATTTACGATGGTTCCACGCCAGTTGGACACGCAGTATCTGACACATCGGGTCAATACAGTGCAGTGGTCAGCAACTTAACGGATGGCGCTCATAATCTATCTGCCAAAGCATTGGCTCCTTCATCAGTGCAACCTGCAACATCGTCACTACTTTCTGTACATGTTGATACTGTGGTTGCGCCGCTTACCATTGGATTAACCCATGATACGGGAAGTGATAACTCCGATTTAATCACCAGTGATGGTGCACTAACTATTGGCGGACAAGAAGCAGGCGCAACGGTTGAGTATTCCACTGACAACGGGCATACATGGACATCGAGCTTTACGCCACAACAAGGTTCAAATACCGTTAGTATGAGACAAACTGACACAGCAGGAAATGTGTCGACCAATACTTCACTGACTTTCACCCTCGACAATACAATTACCGCGCCGACTGTCTCATTGCGCAACGACACTGGGCCACACTCCGTCAACACCCCAGACTTAATCACTAAAGACTCTCGGCTTTCAATTCAAACGGAAGCGGGCGCAAAAGTAGAGTATTCAAATGATGGCGGACACACTTGGACTGCCGTATTTAACCCAGTAGAAGGTGTAAACAACCTGCAAGTAAGACAAACGGATATCGCAGGCAATTTATCTCCAGCGACTTACTTTAGTTTTACCTTAGATACGAGCCCTGGCACGGTGACTGTGAATCCGATATCGCATGATAATGCGCTAAATGCTGCTGAGAATAATCAACCGCTAGTGATAACAGGAACAACCTCCAACATCGCCCCTGGTGATGTCGTGTATGTTGTCGTTGGTAATAATCATTTTTATGACGCGACCGTAAAATCGGATGGTTCATGGTCACTGACCCTTAGTGCATCTATTCACCAAAACATCATGGCGTCCGATCTCGACTACCCAATACAAGTAGGAACCGTAGATACTGCTGGCAATTCAACGCCTCGTATTTCAACTCATTTATTGGTCGATACACAGAACCCTATTCCACATATAACCGTCGATTCAGTTACACAAGATAACGTGCTTAATGCCCTTGAATCGGGTCAAAGCATTCCGATAACAGGGACGGTGACTGGCGATTATCACGCAGGTGACACAGTAAGCTTAAAAATAAACGGGGCGCATATTCTGTCTCTCACGGGCACTATTGACGTTAGCGGACACTTCTCAATTCCAGTTGATGGCAGAGTGTTGGAGCATGCTAATATTCATACTAGTTATGCAAGTGGTCAGGCTGCACCAATACACTCTATTGAAGCAACAATACAAACTACCGATGCGGTCGGAAATGTGGGGAGTGCAACCACAGGTTCACAAGTTTTCACCGTTGATACGCAAATACATGTCGCTATTCAGACCGATCCAATTACCGCTGATAATGTAATTAACGCTCAAGAATCCAATTCATCTGTTGATATCACAGGGGTTGTTTCTGGTGATTTTAATGTCGGTGACATTGTTACTTTGAACGTCAATGGGGCACAACATACTGGCACTGTAGACTCACAAGGACACTATTCCATTGCCGTTCCTGGTAGCGAGTTAACTGCAGATGCTGACCAAAAAATTGAAGCGTCAATCGCGGTAACAGATAGCGCTGGTAACAGCGCTCACGCCACCACAGATGTTGCTTATCAAGTCGACACTCAGGTTAAACTCCCTACTATTACTTTTGAAAACGCAGGAGTTGACAACTTATACAGCAAAACAGAAATTGCTCACGGACACCCAAATACTATCACAGCAACAATTACGCCTCCTGGTGACGCAAAAATTGGCGAGCACCTTGTCGTTAATGGACAAGACCATGTATTAGATGCTCACAGCCTACAGCATGGGTTACAAATTGAAGTTCGTCCGGGTTCTCAAGTACAGGCGACCATGACTGACGAACACGGAAATACCGCAGGTAACCAAGGTTTTGCTGCAAGTGCCATACCTGAGCCAATCGTGGTCAAGCCGCCATCAGGAAGTCATCAAGTGTTTGCCACGCTTGGCATACCACCACAATTGCCGTCTTTAACACCAGTACCCACCACACAACACGGTTGGAGAATCCATCTACCGAATGGACAGTATGTGACCAGTCATCATGGGCAATATGGAACACTAACCATTGACCCTCAAACCGGTGATTTACATTATCAAGAACAAGCAAATGTTCACACAGGGCCACATGGCAGTGCTTCTGGCATTGGTCAACATGAAGACAAGTTCGAAGTTGCCTTACAAGGTTCGAATCAAGATGAAGTTGTCGCGCATGTCAACATTCAGATACTGAGTCACGGCCCGGGGAATAGCGGCAAACTAAATATTGGTACCGAGGTGGTTGATATGACAATCACTCCTATCGCACATGCTTCACACCCAGCTCCACCGCCACCACCTCCGGTACTACATGACGAGCCAGACATGGCTTCCCAAGCGGACTTGACTACCACCCAAAGTGATGACAGTTATCTGGATTTAACCCAGCATGCTCACCAAGAACCCGATCAAAAAACCAGCCACCATGGCGCTGCAGCTTATCTGGATGCTCTAGGTATTAAGCCCGATCCGACATCGACAACTGTTCACGATCAACCTGCGGACATGGACATCGTACTTGCACAAGTCGACCAACAAGATGCAACGACACATGACCAAGCGCACTTGGATATGTCAGATGCGCTTGAACACCATGATGCGAACGTCAACCATAACCAAGATGATGAGCATCACCACCACGATATCGATGGGTTACCGGAGATAGATCCTAACTCATAACTAAAAATATCAAGTACTTATTACCTAACGCTTAGTGCTTGCAACTTACCGCTTAAACTCTAAGCAAACACAATAGGGAGCATTACTTGCTCCCTATTGTTTCTCTCTAAACAACATACAAAACAGAGAATATAAAAACCAAAAAGGGAACACATGATGTGCTCCCTTTTATACTTTTCTACTTTCTTATTCGTTGACTATCCAGCTACTCTTTATAGGGATTACCTCTCACCAAACGCGACACTCACGTTCGTGTAAATCGGTTTCCATAGATACTGGAATACAGATTTCTCACCAGTGGTGATATCTACCTCGCCCGTCATACCTGGCAAGATAGAAAAGCTCTCCGGATTATCACGGAAATATGGGACATCCACCGAGACGACTACTTCATAATAGATTTCACCGCGTTCACTTTGACTTGTGGTTGGCGAAATACTCTCTACCGCTCCTTTTAATGCCCCAAAGCGGCTGTAATCAAACGCATCAATCTTGATTCGAGTCGGCTGCCCTACACTCACAAAACCAATATCTCTTGGCGACAAACGGGCTTTAAAGTCAGCTTTACCACCAACAGGGACGATCTCTACCACGGTCCCACCCGGCTGAATAACACCACCGTTTCGTGTGCTTGGCAGGCTTTGCACCAAACCTTGTAGCGGCGACACCAACATGGTGTTGGTCAATTTTGCTTGGCTTGAGCGTACTCTCGCGTTCAGGGCTGATAAGTCAGATACGGCTTTAGAACGATCATCGCTCACTTTAGCTTTCGCCTCCGCAAGAAGCTGTATGATTTTTTGATCATTACTGTCAGCTTGTCTAATCAATACCGACTTCTTACCACGAGCTTCTTCAATTTTTTGCTCGATACTTGCCAACTTCTGGCGCATTTCAAGCACCCGTAACCGTGAAATATTACCCGTTTTGTAGCCCTTTTCTAATATATTCAACTCTTGCTTAGTCGCATTCAACTCTTTCTCATAACTCGGCAAGGTCTTTTCTACGCTACGAAGCTGCTCTGCAATTTCCTCGCTCTCTTTCTCAAGCACCACTCGCTTTTGGAAATAGAGTGCTTTTTGCGCATTCAACTGCGCCTTTTGTTGGCTAACAATCTCTGGGTAATCTACTTCAAACTCCGCAAGGTTGGGCTCTCGTTGCTCAAGCAAAGCATTCATGCGTTCAACACTGGCTAGAAGCGTCACTTGTTGAGATTTGAGTTCTTCAAGAGCGGTACGTTGAAAGGTCGCATCAAACTCAACAAGAGGCTGACCTTTCTCAACCAATTGACCTTCTTTCACTAAGATTTGTTTTAACTTGCCACCGATTGCACTTTGTAATACTTGCTTCTCGCCTTCAGGAATCACAGCTCCTTTGGCTTTGGCAATTTCATCAACTTGAGTGACCATAGACCAAGTAGCAAAAGCAATAACACATAAGGCAACCGACCACGTCGCCAAAGTCAAAGTACGAGCCGTATTTTGCGATTCAACAAGTTCACCGTAGCGCTTGCCCTGTTCAATAGGTTGTTTAGCCATTAGCGACTCCTTGCTTAGACTGTGATTGTTCCTGAGAAGCAGCATGCTGTTGAGCTAACGGGTCTTGAATAGATGACTGCTGAACTTGAGTTTTTTCTTGAGGCTCCTGTGATTCTTGAGGCTTTTGTGGTTCTTGCGGCGGCTCTGGTTCTAAAGGCCCAGCATAAACGACTGCACCTTCATTTAGAACCACCACTTTATCGGCAAGTTTGATTAAATCCGGATCGTGTGAGGTGTAGACCACCGTTGCCTTTCCTTTTTTCGATAGCACAAACTCACCAAAGATACGCTTGGCGTTTGGATGTGAGTCTGGCACTGGATTATCCATTAAGAACATTGGGTAATCATAAACCAGAGCTTTTGCATCAATGAGGATCTGCGCAACGCTACCTGACAACATATCAAAAATGCTATCCGGTTGGATGCTACTAATGGAAGTATCTAACCCATTTGGTAGTGTGTTGAACCAGCGTTTCCCTCCAACCATATCAATTGCAGAAATCATTCTCTGTTCTTCGACTTTATGCCCGTCGTTTAGCCACTCTCGTATACTCAACGTCAATAAATCCGGATAAGCAGCTCGAATCAAACACCAGTGGCGGTAAAGTTGCGGGTCGTATTGAACAAGGTTAACGCCATCAAGCTCAACCATACCATTTTGAATAGGCTGTAAGCCTGACAACACTTCAATCAACGTAGACTTACCACTACCAGAAGGCCCGGTAATAGCAACAACCTCTCCCGCTTCGATCTCAAAGCTCACTCCGTTCAATGCCGGGCGACTCTGCTTGGGATAACGCAAAGTTACTTGCTCTAACTTCAAACTAGGCGCTACCGATGACAACGGGTGATGCTGATAGCTAAATTCTCGCTCAGAAGGTTGAGAAAGGATACGGTTCACCTGTAGTTTGGATTGATTAAAGCTATTAAAGCGCATCGCACTGTTCGCCAACATTTGAGCCGGACCTGTCACTTTGGATATCAACATCATGGACGCGATAAGACCACCGGGAGTCATAACTTGTTCGAAAATCAGCCCTATCCCTAATCCCATCACCGCTAAGGTTGAACCCACACCAATAAAATAATAAATGGAGGTATATCGGCTCTGTAAAACCGACTGGTTAAACGTCACCGTTGACGCGAGGAGGTTAGCTTTTTTGAAACGTTGAATCCAATGTTGAGAAAAACCGGCACTGCGGATAAAGGCGAGTTTGGATGACAGCTCATTAGTCATGTTTTGACGATTAGTACCCGCGACTGTCGATTGCATTGAACGCTTGCTGCTTGAACGTATCGACCGTTTTGCCAATAAGTAATAAAGAATCAAAGATATGATGGGTACTAAAACTAACCAACCTCCTAAAATGCCAATCGCTAACACAAAAATAAGAATGAATGGCAGGTCAAAAAGAGCATTGCCTAGTGGACCAGATAACACACCCGAAATACGCTCTGACAACATCACCTGATTCTGTTGACTAGAAGATGCCGTTTGCTGATTTTGAGCGTAGCTATTTCGAAGCAAACGTTGCACTAAGGATTGGGATATCTCACGACTCACTCGGTTCGAAACTGAAGCAAACACTCGGCTGCGCAATGTTCTTAGCCAACCCATCATCACAAACAACAAAGACGCGCCAATGGCGATACCTTGCAACTCGTGCGCCGCGTCACCGCCAATCACGTGGTCATAAATCGACATAGTGATAAATGGAACAGTTAATGCAAACAAGTTGGTGACAAAACTGACCAGCAGTAACTTAGGAATGATTGGGCGAAACGCATGTAACCTTTCGCCAACCCAATCAGGAGACCCCTTTTCTAATGGCGGACCTTCTACAACGATACAAAACTGGGGGGAATTCGTAATATCGTCAGTGGAGTCCGAAGCAATAAACTGTTTTGATTCAAAATGACCTAAGACTAACTCATTCTCACTCAGTACCAATAACAATAATTTGTGGTCACCGACTTCGTCTAAGTCGGCAACTAGGCGGTATGGCAGTGCTAACCTATCGAACAAGGCAAACATATCGTCAATCGATTCTATGCCATTTTCATCGACCCATTGATGTGCAAACAATTGGATATTTGCGTTCACTTCCAATTGCTTAAGAACAGAAAGGCTCTCGGTTTCTAAATGGTTCATCATCTCTTGTCGCCCGCTCGTATCTGGGCGGTTGCTCGTATTTGAACGGTTGTTAGCATCTAAACTATTCATACTACGGCCTCCTGATTACTTTCACTTTTGACCGTAATGGCTCGACTTTCCACTGTAATGATTCGGTTAGCTAACTCGCGAAGTTTCGAATAGTAACTGACCATCAGTATGGTTCGTCCTGCCGAGACTTCTTGCTCCAACACCTTAACTAGGTTCCCAAGGGCATCTAAATCTAACGAAGAGTCAGGCCTTTCTAGCATAATGACGGGCTTGTCACTTGCTAGCTGAGTCGCGATATTGAGCATTTTCACATTCCCCATACTCAATAAAGAAGCACTCGTATGGCCAATTTGAGTTTCTAACCCATCCGGTAAACGGGTAATTTCTTTGGTTAAACCAAGACGCTTTGCATAGTCATTGGCGCTTTGTGTCCTCTCGGGATCAAAGCCACACAAGTTGTCGAGTATAGTGCCCGACACCAATTGTCCTTTAACGCCACAATAGGCTGCAATGTTGGTTACGGATGCAATTGAAACGGATTCCCCGTTAATGAAGCACTCACCCGCTGTCAGATCATCAATACCTGCAATCGATGATAGTAGATGGCTGTTAATATGACGGTCTTCACTTTCCAGAAGAACCAGCTCGCCTTTATTCAACATCAAGTCCACTTGTCCTAGTGCACTGTACCTTTCAACCGTTGCTTGTTTAATCTCCAAAGTTTCAAAATCGGTAAGCGTTGCTTGAAGTTGATCAGGAGTGGTATGGGTAAAAGTCGATGGCTTGGAGACAGGATGTACAGTAACCGACTTGTCACTCAACTTTTCTATTGCTTGATTAGCACTGTGTATTGAATTGAGCTTAATTCGGACGCCAACCAGAGCACTTAACGGTGCAACGGCCCTACCCGATAAAATGGAACATGCCGCCAGTCCACCTGTGGTCAACTGGCCATCCAACACCCATAAACTACCGGTAATCACGAGCAACACTGAAGTCGCTAAGGCAGCAAGCTGAATACATTCTTGTGCGAACGCATTCTGTTCTTCTTCTCTTGCTTTGGATTGAGAACGAACATTGTTGAGGAACTTAAACTGATTAAAGATTCGAGACTCGACGGCCTGTCGCTTGATTCCTTGAACTGTTTGGCTCAGCAAAATCAAAAACGCTTTTCGCTCCTGCTCATCTTGAGACGCTTCTTCACTTAGGCTTTTAACGCGAATAGAAGATAGCCAAACAATACCGAGTGTAATTAGCCAAACTACCAAAGGTATCGCTACCAGCTCACCGCCGATGTAAGCCACCAAACCTAAAAAGATCAATGCAAAAGGTAGATCAATAAAACCAGCGATAATCCCACCTGAATACCAATCTTTGACTTTTGATACGGAGCCGAGCCCCTCTTCTACACCACCAATACCCAGATGGCGAATATGGTTTGATGAAGCGGTGGTTACCCTTTCAACCAAGGTTTGATACGTCGCTTTTTCTGTATTACTGGCAGCAGCAGAAAGAAGCCAAGTTCGTACAAACCTAATGAGTGCTTCCATTGCAACAGCCAAAGTCGCACCCGCTAAAAGTAGAGTCGCGGTTCCATAACTTTGGTTAGGTAAAATACGGTCATAGATTTGAAGTACCGTTAGAGGAACGGCGAGAGAGAGTAAATTGATGAGCAAAGAAGGCAGTAGAACTTTTCCTACTACCCCTTTGTTTTTTACTGAACTGACGGGCATACACAATCCTTATCCATACTTATAAAATAAGATTGGTACATAAACCTAAGTATTGCAAGGTAACGAACTGATTTTACGTATTTTTTAATCCTCCAGTAAATCAATATTCGGATTGTTGTCTGGATTTAATATTTAGCTAGAAAAAGGTACTGTCAACTTACTAAATTGAGTCGTAGTATCCCAGTATATGACCCCTTAACTACCTGTAGTATCACTCCATGTAGCAAAGGCAACAATACTGCTATTTTGTAGAACTCGACACTACACAAGTGCTTTTGTAAATTGAAGATGTTATACATTAAAGAGAGAATACTGAGGAAGCGCTGTGCGTGTGACCTACTTTTAAATCTTCGCATTTGCTGTTCTCTCAATCTTGTTGGTTGATGGGGACTTTCACACCGACTGTTGTGATACTTCTCTTAATCATGAATTGAGTCGGGAATTTTTTATTTTCTGTCGCCGTTCTTGTTACTTTTAATAAACTGAATTAGTGGCGTTAGCATTGCACCCTCACCTGTTTGGATTTCAATATCAGTTCCTTTGGCTCTCATTTTCTGAACAGATGGTAACAACAGGCGTATTTCTTTATTATCACTATTTGTTAGCACGACTATATTTTCAGATTCTATTGCTCTAATCGTCAGTACGCCATATTTTATTGATTGAATTTTTTCACCTATTATTATAGATTTTGGTGGCACTAAACGGTCAACAAATTGACCAGACCTCAGTTTTGTTGAACTAATTGAGCGGATATTACTCGTATTTTCAAAACCCACTATAACGGTATAACAATTGTAATAATATAAAACCGTCGCATAACCATGTCGATTTGTTTTAAATTTCGTGCCAATAGCCATATCTAGTGGTGCTTCCATTCGTTTCACTGAGAACTCCCAACATTAGCATTTGTTCATTAATATAAATTCATGAATGTTAATTTCTTTATTCCTACCCAGAGAAAAATAAGATACCTCAGAAATTTACATTCAACATAATCCAAACATAAAAAATGTCATACAAATAATATAATCTCCCTCAATTTATTTCATTGAATCTTGATAAACATAGAGAATAAAATAGAATCACTAATTAGGATGAATAGTAAAAATAAATATCGAATATAAACCATAGAATATATTTAACATTCGTCATGCTAATTCAAAATATATTATTATTTTTAATACGTATACTTCTGTTATGGGCCAACATTTCTAATGTTTCTGAAACGTCCCTGACCGAAATAGTATTCATGCATTTTGGAAAGGGATAAATGCAGTTATTTTCGGAAAAAAGATGTTCATGCTCTCTCTTGCAACCACTAAAATACCCGTGCATTCCACAAGGCTGGAGGGGACACCCTGACTCCTTGTAGTGAATATACTGACCTGGGTAAGTTACGCATTCAGGTCTAGAGCTTCCTAGTATAACTAAAACATTCTTCGCATTAACCGCCGCAGAACCATGTACCATAAAACTATCAAGACAGATACCTGCAAAGCTATGTTTAACAATGGCGAGAGATTGCCTAAGAGAATAACCCTCAGTTGATAAATCGACAAAAGAATATATGCCAGAAAAATTTTCCTTTAATATTTCCCAGTTACTACTTTTCCATATTCTATTAGACTATGTCGATACAGATTGATACCAGACAAGTTCATGAGGGTATCTCATAACCTCTTTCATTGCCCATATATTTTCATTTTTATCAATAAACACCTTAGAGTAATGTACGAGTAGTCTATCTCTTATTTACTCTTCTGCCATTTCAATCATATGAATATAACTGGGACGATATGGAAATGATTTATGTGGAACTCTAATGCTTATCGCCATATAACTAACACTCCAACTATATTTTATATAGCCTTATATCAAACATATATAAAGTGTCATTTTATTTTTTTCAAAAGAGTGGTTCTGGTTCAAAAACTAATTAGTTACGCTATTACTGAATTAATTAGAATCAGACTCTTGAATTATTCAACATGTTGGACGGTTATTATTCTTTTATTGTCAGTGAATATGTTCGGTTAGATGGCTCTGAGGGGCTGGCTATGCCATTCTTACCGACATGGGGTGATTTTCATTCAGTTCGAGTAAGTCCCAAAGGTTTCCATAAAGATCTTCGAACACGGCAACCACACCGTAATCTTGTTCTTGGGGAGGCCTAACAAATTTAATACCTTCTTCTACCATTCTATTATAATCACGCCAAAAATCATCCGTGTTTAAGAACAGAAATACACGACCTCCAGACTGGTTTCCAATAAAGTTATGTTGTTCTGCCTTTGACGCTCGTGCAAGCAGCAGAGTGACACCATTAGAACCAGGTGGAGACACGACAACCCAACGCTTATCTTGCTCTGGCTGGTAGGTGTCTTCGACTAGTTCGAATTTCAATTTGTTAACGTAAAAATCGATAGCTTCATCATAGTCTCTAACGACTAATGCTATATGGACAATTGACTGTTTCATAAAAGATTTTCCTCCATAATCGTTGGTTTAGCTTTACTGCACCTTATACTAGGTTAAAAAAGCTTTTGATCAACATCATACCCATAAAAAAGCCAACTCGACGTTGGCTATGATTGTTAGCGTTGCTTGAGTTAACAATTTATCAACCACCCGCCAACTTAACGGTGTAACCTTTTTTCTCTAGGTGAGCCTTAATTTTGTCACGATTGTCACCTTGTATCTCAATGGTCCCATCTTTTACAGAACCACCGCAGCCACAAACCTTTTTAAGTTCTGCTGCGACTAATTTAAGTCCTGCATCATCTAAATCCAGCCCAGTGACAATACAAACACCCTTGCCTTTTCGTCCTTTGGTCTGTTTCTGTATCCTTACGATACCATCACCCGTTGGGCGGTTTACTTTTTGTTCTTCTGGTTTAATTCGGCCGATTTCTGTTGAATATACAAGAGACATATTATTTCTTTCTTATTGCCGCTACCGCGACGTGTTTGTCAATATGCTTTTTGATAGCATCTTTAGAGCCCTTAATAAGCTTGCCATTAAAAAAGCAGTACCAGGAGTTTTTAGCTCCACTGTCACTCTTTAATAGCTGGCCATTATACTCTTCATGTTGCTCAGTTACTTCTTCTTCTTTTTTAGGCGCGAGAGACGCAAATTCGATAGGATCTATAATGGTCGCGGTATCGCACCACCAATCTACCGATTTCTTAACCGCTGGCAAATTACCAGACAAAATCTGCTTTTTAATCCTGACATGCCAAACATCTTTATCAGCACCGGATTGAATGCTGTAGCCTCTATGAAACGTCGTAGCCATAATGAATATTCTTTTTGTTTTTCGTCACTATATAATAATTGTAATTGTCACATATTCAAGTATATTCTTTCATTCAACTCATCAAGTTATAGTGCACTATGATCAAGAAAAACATCCCCCCAATAACGGATATCATAGTGCGTGATATAAGTAGAAAAAAATATAATAATCATATAGTTAACGATGACATCAATCAGTTAACAGACACGCAATATTCGCATAGTTCTGTGCTTGCTATGACAACCGACTGGAATAGATTTGTCTCGTTTTGTGAAGCAAAACATGTTAACGCCCTGCCAGCATCTATCACAGCAATACGTATGTTTCTCGAGTATGAGTCTAGAGAGCGTAAGTTCGCCTCCATAAGACGTTACAGCATCACTATTGGCACCATACATAAACTACATAGCTATCCAGCCCCAACCGCACATCGCCAAATACAATTTACTCTGTCGCAGTTAAGGCTTCAAAAACAAGGTGATGCGAGACAAGCAAACGCCCTGACAACAAAACACCTTGATTCATTAGATGAGTTATTGAACCGGGAAGATACGTTACGGGGTCACCGTGATCTTGCTCTTTATTACATCATGTTTGAGTGTGCTCTGAAAAGAACCAACCTAAAGAACCTGCAACTGAGTGATGTAGATCAGATCGACAATCAGTGGTGTGTGAACTTGAATAACATGACATACAAATTGAGTGACAAAGCAGGCTCTGCCCTATCTAATTGGACTCAATTTCTTACGGGTTCGCAAGGGTATCTTTTCCGTCGTATAGACAAACACAGCAACATTGGAATGCATCAACTCGATGACTCGTCAATCTATCGGATCCTTCGAAGAGCCAGTGATCGATTAGGTTTGTCCAATCACTACAGATTCACAGGACAGTCAGCCCGAGTGGGTGCAACTCAAGAGCTTGAAAGGCAAGGCTACAATATAAGGGATATCCAAGATTTCGGTCGCTGGCTTAGCCCCGCTATGCCAGCGCAATATTTACAGATGAAGCGTGTCGCGGAAAACGAAATGACCAAATATAAAGTGATTAAACCTTGGGATTAAGCGCGCTCTTTATTGCGCTAGCTAAAAATTCACTGAACTGATGTCCGTTATGTTCAACCATTTTAGGAAACATAGAGATCGGTGTCATTCCAGGAAAAGTATTAACCTCATTCAGCAAGAGTTCATTTTCTTCGGTTAAGAAGAAATCGATGCGAGATAAGTCCTTCAATTTCATTTGATTAAATACGGTTTTACTAAACGTTTCAATATCCGATAACTGTTGTGCAGTAAGGTTGCTCGCTTCAACTTCAGTATGAGAATGGCTATCTGCACTGTACTTCTCTTCATAAGTGTAAAAGGCATTGTCTGGTGCAATCACCTCGCCAGGTTTACTTACAAATAGCGTTCCTTGATATTCGTACGCTGCAACTTCCAATTCTCGCGGTTTGACCGATTTTTCGATGAGAACTTGATCGGAATAGTGAAAAGCAGACTGAATAGCTTTTACCAACTCGCTCTTTTCAGTGACACTGTAACAGCCAACAGATGATCCCTGACATGCAGCTTTAACAAAAACTTTTTCCCATTTATCAAAAGCTTGGGATGCCTTGTCTAATGATTTCTGGTCAGCATCAACCAAAAATAGATAAGGCGTATTCGGGATCCCAATCGCGTCGTACCATAGTTTAGAGGTGATTTTATTGAAGCTATTTGTGCTCGCTTCAGCCCCACAACCAAAATACGGAATACCAGCAAGTTCGAACATTGACTGAAGATCCCCCGTTTCGCCTGGGTATCCATGTACACACGGCACAATATAGTCAATTTTGATTTCACCAGTATCAGATATTAGCGCCTTTTTATTGATATCCAAATTGACATGTGCACCATCAAGCAGCCACGCATCTTTGGTGATTTCCACAAAGTGGACTTCGAACTCTGGTTGTTTCTGGAGTTGATCCAATAAATAAGCCGCAGATACCAAAGAGACTTCATGCTCTGAAGAACCGCCACCACATAAGAGAAGAATAGATGTTTTATTCATTTTTAAGATCATTCCGCGAAACAACAACATTATTATCGAATTCTAATCATAACCAATTGATACCGTAGGTACAGTAAAAAATAGAGCCCAATACAATCTAGCCATTTGTTCGTTCAGAATTCAATCAAAAAAAGGAACCCAAGGGTTCCTTTTAATAATTTGAGCAAAATAAATCGCGACTATACGCCAGTTGCAATATTACTTAATCTTAACCAACTTCGGATAAGATGAGTTTTTAATCTCGTCTAGGCTTCTAACAAACGGTTTTAGATCTCTAAAGTACTTAGGTAATGTTTGAATTGCGGCTTTCGCTTCAGACTTGGTCGCATAATCACCATATAAAACCGCATACCAATCTGTTCCTTTCACCTGTTTGTGATGCTCCCAAACCGGATGAGCCTCTGGTAACTGGTTTGCATAACTCAACGCTTTCTGAGAACTGCCTACGGCCATAACCTGTATGGTGTAACCAAAACGCATCATATTTGCTTCTTGCTTTTGAGTAGGCGGCAAGATTTTGATCATCTTGTTGCTAGAACGCGTGGCAGTAGACGGTTTGGGCTGAGATACTTGGGCTTTAACCACTTGTTGTTGTGCTACCGCGGTAACCCCAACATCGGATTCCATTACAGTCGACTCTTTCATCGGTTCGACCATTGGTTTAGTTTTATACTCTTCTTGATGACTCTCACTTGTCACATTGGTGATCAATTCACCAGATGAACAAGCGGTAAGCAAAATAGACAAAGCAATAATAGAAATATTTCTCATAAACAATTCATAAGTTCCTTAATAAGCTACGCAAATCATGCCTATTGAACGCAATATAATCAAGTAGATAATACTAATAGATACTATTAGGATGTGAGCTAAGACACAGTCTCGCTGAACAATTCGGTATGCTCTGTCACATAGATAAAGTATAGACAATTCATTCAACGAGAAATCTATTATTATTGATGAACCGGTATATACCCGAGGTTTCTATGAATAATATTTCTAAACTGCTTAAGCCGACTTCTATCGCGGTTATTGGAGCATCAAACCGACCTTTTAGGGCTGGTGAAGTAGTCATGAATAATCTGTTGAAAGGCGGGTTTCAGGGCGCCATTATGCCGGTTACACCCAAATATAAGGCAGTATGTGGTGTACTTGCTTACCCCTCAATTGATAAATTACCTATTACGCCTGATATCGCCGTTCTCTGCACCAATGCGTCACGCAACGTAGAAATATTTAAGCTGTTAGCCGAAAAAAAGGTGTCGGCAGCGATTGTACTGTCATCCGATATGCATATTACAAATGGCGACGGGGAAACCATAGAACAACAGTGCCTCGCTATCGCGAAAGCGAATGGCATTCGAGTGTTAGGTGCAAACAGTTTGGGTCTTATCCTTCCTTGGTTAAACCTTAATGCCTCTTTTTCGCCTGTCAGTGCTGCGAAAGGCAACATCGCTTTTGTTTCTCAATCGGCGGCGGTTTGCACGACCATCTTAGATTGGGCAAACGACAAAGACATCGGTTTCTCTGCTTTTGTATCCATTGGCAATGGAAGTGATATCGACGTGGCTGAATTGCTTGATCACCTCTGTACCGACAGCAAAACATCGGCGATCCTTCTCTATATAGACTCCATTAAAGATGCACGTCAATTCATGTCAGCTGCGCGAGCGGCTTCTCGAAATCGGCGCATATTGGTCCTTAAAGGTGGCCGAACACACGCTGGAAGAAGAGCTGCGCAGCGTCACACCGGCGGCAATGATACGTTAGATATCATTTATGATTCAGCGATCAGTCGAACGGGTATGTTAAGAGTTAAAAATACCCATGAGTTGTTTGCAGCCGTGGAGACACTTACTCACGCGGTGCCATTAAGAGGCGAAAGACTCGGTATCATTACCAACGGTGGTGGCCCATCAATAATGGCCGTGGATACTTTGCTAGAGCGAGGTGGCAAATTAGCCGAACTCAGTGACGATACTATTAAAAAGTTGGATCAAGCGCTTCCATCAGCATGGTCGAAAAGTAATCCCATCGATATGATCGGTGACGCCGATAAAAATCGTTATGTAGACTCGGTAAATGCACTACTCGACAGCGATGATATAGACGCCCTTCTGATCATGCATAGCCCGTCCGCAATCGCACATTCTATTGAGACGGCTCAAGCGATAATCGATTGTGTAAAGGCGCATCCACGACACAAACGCTTCAACATATTGACCAACTGGAGTGGCGAGAAAACCGCAAGAGAAGCACGGCTTTTATTTACTCAAGCTGGCATTCCAACCTACAGAACCCCCGAAAGTGCCGTTGTCGCTTACATGCACTTAGTGGAATATAGAAGAAATCAGAAACAACTCATTGAAACCCCCACCAGTTCGGAGCAGATCGATGTCAAAAACAAGCAACAAGCACGCAGTTGGATAGAATCCAAGCTTGCCAATCAGATTGAGTCCCAACTTACAAAGCAGAACCCAAGCGAAATCAGCCCAGAAAATGAAACCAATACATTGGTACTGGATACACACGAGATAACGCCATTACTGTCGAATTATAAATTTACCGTATTAGAAACATGGATAGCGCAAGAGCCGTCTGAAGCCGTTCAAATTGCAGACACCATCGGTTATCCCGTGGCGGTAAAACTTCGGTCACCAGACATCGCCCATAAATCAGATGTACACGGTGTGGTTCTGAATTTACGCAACCCTATAGAGGTTCAAACCGCTGCGCAATCTATCCTTGATGGTGTGCAACTGAACTACCCTTCTGCAAATATTCACGGTTTGTTAGTCCAAGCGATGGCGAGCCGAATTGGTGCCTATGAATTAAGAGTTAAGGTCAAAACAGACGCCACCTTTGGCCCTGTAATCATGCTGGGCGAAGGGGGATCGGAGTGGGATGAAAGCATTGATGCTGCTGTTGGTATCCTACCTTTAAACATGGCATTGGCAAGATACCTTATTATCCGCGCCATTAAGGGGCACACGATAAGGCCCCAGAAAACCAGCAATCTTGACATCGATCTACTGTGTGACTTTTTAGTCCGACTTTCGCAAATGATCATCGACAACCCACAGATCCATGAACTGGATATCCATCCTCTTCTTGTTGGGCACAAGTCACTAACCATATTAGATGCCGACCTGACTCTAAAACCGTTTACCGGCGACCCACACCAGCGATTAGCTATCCGTCCTTACCCGGTAGAATTGGAAGAGTTTGTGACCCTAAAAAGTGGTGAAGAAGTCAAGCTTCGCCCTATCCTGCCTGAAGACGAACCTGCTCACGCCTCCTTTATTCATAATGTGTCCAAGGAAGACCTCTACAAACGCTTCTTTACTGAAGTGGGTGAGTTGAATCATGAAGCGTTATCCAACCTAACCCAAATAGATTTCAACCGAGAGATCGCTTTTGTTGCCGTCACTCAAAAAGGTGAGATATTGGGTGTATCTAGAGCCTTAATCAACCCGGATAATACCGATGCAGAATTTGCTATCCTGATCCGTTCTGATCTTAAAGGTTGTGGTTTAGGCCGAATATTAATGACAAGAATCATCGACTTTTGCAAAAACAAAGGCACAAAGCAGATGTCAGGCATGACAATGCCGACCAATAGAGGGATGTTAACTCTGGCACAAAAACTTGGTTTTGAACTCGACGTTCAATTTGAGGATGGAACTGCTGATATGTTATTGATTCTTAATTGAACTTTTTACTTACCAACAAAAAAGACCGCATTGCGGTCTTTTTTTAATTCAAATAGGGAAAACACTATTTAGACTTCATCTCTTTTCGCACCATAAGTGCCGCTGCAATTATAAAAACAATAATTAAACCCAGCTCCATATTTCCCCCTCAAAATGTGTAAAAACAAAAGTTATAAAAATGTAGGTAAGAACTAGTCACATACTAGCAGCAGAGTCGGTCAATTAACACGCAGATAACCATTTTATTTTTGAATAGCGATACTGATCAATAACCGCCGTCGTATTATTTCTAACATTAGAAAGTAAACATTACTATTTTGTTGGCTTTACCCCATTAATTATTTATCAAATAAATAAAATGGACTCTTATATCGGTAAAATCGTTGCAAGCCCTTTAGCGCTATTTCAAGGAAGACAAAAGAGGTTCAGATGAGTATTGAACAGTTATCTATTAACTGTGACATGGGTGAAAGCTTTGGCCTTTGGAAAATGGGCGAAGATGAAGAAGTTATGCCGTGGATAGACATGGCGAATATCGCCTGTGGCTTTCATGCCTCCGACCCAAATATAATGTCACAAACCATTCAGTTGGCCCTGAAGCATTCGGTAAAGATAGGGGCTCATCCCAGTTATAACGACATTCAAGGTTTCGGACGACGTTCGATCGCCCATACAGAGGCTGAAATCACCCACTTGGTACTCTATCAACTTGGTGCAATAAAGGCACTTACAGAACTGCATCAAGCAAAGGTTGAGTACGTAAAGCCTCATGGTGCGCTTTATAACGACATGATGCGCTCGCCGGCCATATTTAGAGCCATCGCCAAAGCCGCGCAAGTTTATTCACTGCCGCTTATGATTTTGTCGACCTCAGAAAATCAACAATACTTAGAAATGGCCGATGATTTTAATGTGCCGTTACTATTCGAAGCCTTTGCTGATAGAACCTATTCTGATAATGGACAGCTTTCCCCAAGAGATCACCCCAAAGCCGTAATACACAATAGCGACGATATCTATTATCAAGTCATGCAGATAGCAAAGTATGGAAGCGTTACGACCGTTACTGGACAACCGTTAGCAGTACAAGCGGATACCGTTTGCATTCATAGTGATAATCCCCACTCTATTGCTTGTATTCGTAAAATTAGAGAATCCATTGCCAATTTATGAGACCGACATGCTAAGTAAAAATTTTTCTATCGAAGCCGTTTGCGAATCATCCATATTGATTCAGTTTGCCGATGAGATAAGTGTGGTGTTGCCCCCCTTTATCAATCGAGTAGCCGAACTTATTTATGCGCATCATACTGACAGCATAATGAACTTAACGCCTTCTTACACCACGCTTTTAGTCGACTATCTACCCTATCGAATTCCTGAACACGCTATGCTAGAAAGCCTTGCACAAATTGTCCATCAGGTTGATTCCTTTCAAGCCTTACCTAGCGACAACACAGTGACATTACCCGTCTATTATGGCTCTGACGTTGCGCCGGATCTGAGCTCGATACTTCGCAAAAAATCATTGGATCTCCACACGCTTATCGCTAAGCATACGACGCCAGACTACACTATATGCGCAATTGGTTTTGCGCCTGGATTTGCGTTTCTTTCCGGTTTAGATCGTGACCTCATCACACCACGACTGGCAACACCTAGGCTGAAAGTGAATGCGGGTAGTGTCGGTATTGCAGATAATCAGACTGCTGTCTATCCCTCCATGACGCCGGGAGGCTGGAATATAATTGGTAACTGTCCCAGTAAACTTTTTGACCCCGAAAGCGAGCAGCTTTCCCCCTTTCGAATTGGGGATAAAGTGAGATTTGAGTCAATTACCAAACAACGATATCTAGAATTAGGGGGTGAGTTATGGGCTATTTAGAGGTCATCAAACCCGGTCAATTGAGCCTAATTCAAGACTTTGGCCGCTACGGCCTTGCACCACTCGGTGTAACGCAAGGCGGACCATTAGATGAATACGCTTACTGTTGGTCAAATCACCTGCTAGGCAACCATCCAAACAGCGCCACTATAGAGATCACTTTGGGCCAAGCTGAATTTCGATTTACCCAAAGTTGCATGCTCGCAATATGTGGTGGTGATTTACAAGCAAGATTAGATGATAAACCGATCAGAAACTGGACCTCTTTCTATGCTCGTAGAGGACAGGTTTTAAAGTTTGGCTTGCCAACAAACGGATTAAGAGCCTATTTGGCCGTAGAGGGTGGATTCGACATCGCTCCACATTTAGGTAGCACCAGCACAGTGTTAAGAGAACAGCTCGGTGGCCTGCATCAAGATGGTACGCCATTGGTCAAAAACGATAGACTAAAATACAACAAATCGAGCGCAATAAAGCCCTCTAAACAACTGACCTTTCGCTTCACTCCCGATTACAACCTGCCTTTACGTTTACGACTGATTGAGTCATATCAAGCACATCAATTTAGCAAAGAATCTAAGCGCTCTTTTTACAACCAAACCTATAAAGTTGGCCAACACAGCGACCGTATGGGATATCGCTTAGAAGGGTCGCCGATAACACCACCCGTAGAAGGTATTATCTCCGAAGGCATAGCCTTGGGGTCCGTACAGATACCACCTGACGGTAAACCAATCATATTGCTAAACGATAGGCAGACCTTAGGTGGCTACCCTAAGTTAGGGGTACTGGCGAGGATTGATCATGCACGAATTGCACAGGCTAGGCCTGGACAAGAAATCAAATTTATCCGAGGTAACCGCCGTCATCTACAAGATATATGGTGTGCCTGGGCACTCAGGTTCGGATATTAATAGAGCGGAGCTAATCCGCTCACCTTTGCTAATCCATCGGGATAACCACGTTCAGTGGCCAATTGAATAGCAAACTGCTCTACCTCTCCTGCATCGAGTGACACCGTCTCTTTTTGACTGGGCGAACGCTCAACGAGTATTTTGTCGAGAGTATTATTGTTGCTAAATATGCCCTCGACTATCTTCAATGCAGCCTCTATAGCAGAAGACCCTTTTACAATCTCTATTCGCGCATAATTAGAACCATGAAAAGAGACATCAGCCGCACGGAGCGAGGCATCGATGCCGGGAATTTGCTGTGCACCATATAACGGCTTCCCAGCAAACGTGGCCTCAGCAAAACTAGGGATGAATCGGCTCATATGTTTGATAGCAAGTTCGGTTCTTTCTCGCTTCTGCACCTCATTCCACCCTTTCTTGATTTTATAAACCAAGTATTCCGGTAACTGAGGTTGAGCACAATCTTCACTGCTATACACTAATCCATCTTTAAACAAGGTAATCTCATCTGTCATACCATGTAATTGGAATATTCCATCGGCATAAGGCGTAAGCTGAGCCATTCCATCGACCGTTCCTCTCTCACCGTGAAAGACCACTTCAGGCCATGTATCCGATATTCCAGTCCACTTGGTAACATACGCCGCTTTAAATTCGACTAATCGACGTCGAGGTGCCTTGATAAAATTGTCGACGGTTCCCGTTTCATAGCCACAAGCATTAATAAGGTAATCAACCTCAAGCTCACGATTCTGCTCACCTTGTTGATAACTTATCATCCATTTTGACTGGTTCGCTGTTATATCCGTGACTTCACTGGAAAGATAGACATGCGCACTCTTGTATTTGTCTAATAACATCGTAGCTGAAGAGGCCAACCTAAATAGACTCCAACCATATTCTTGAACCAACACTACTGGGTATTTCAATGTATCGAGATCGACGTGATTAACAAACGGCAACATCCAATCATCAAGCGTGCTGGGTTGACCGTCTTGTACTTGGCCTTTCAGCTTCTCTAACACCTCTCGTGTATAGGTTTTGTAGTAGTCTTTCACCTCCCCTAATACCTTATTAGCGCCATCAGTCATCACCATTTGGTGGTAATGCTTTTGGATAGAGACAAGACGTGGCAATAACGCCTCTGGCGACCCTTTATCGGTCTTAGGGATGGCAATAATGGTTGGACGGACGTTAATCGTGTGCGGGAATAACTTTACCGATTGAATGGATTGCTTTAACAAGTCGATGCATTGCCGTTCGTCTATTTCTCGGTATAGATTTCCTCCTGCATGGAGATGACATATCGGTGGACCATAAACTAAGCTCGGCTTGCGTTCAAACAGGTAGGTTTCGATTCCAAGCTCAGCCAGTTTTATCGCGACAGTTGCGCCTCCAATCCCTCCCCCAATCACACCAATTTTTTTCATTTTTACATCTATCGTTAACTTACTCATTTACACGCTTTGACTCGTTAAACCTTGTTAGATTATACCTATAATTCATGTGAAAAAAATCCCACATTTCATACTGTTATTTCACATCAGAAAAACAGATTATTTTGCAAAAAAAAACTTGACTCAATTTTGACACAATCGATTTCTCATGCTCTTGTGAATAACATCCTTCGCGAAAAGGCGTGTGTTGGGCGATCCAGAAACATTAGGTTAGATTTCACTAAAGTTATCCAAAACTTTATCCACCGAATCTGTGGATAACTGGATCTACCTCAAACTCAAAATAACTCTTCATCGCTATTTTGGTAATGAAGACCCACGTTTACGCACTCCAAACCATCTTGAACGATCAACCAACTATCATAGAATTTTCAATCGCTTTACATAAAACAAAACTATGGTTAGAACCACACCCTCATCTACGTAGTGTTCAACTGCCAAACCGGCATGTTATTCACTTCCCTTAATTGGCTGCAACAGCTTCTTGATTAACGAATTGATCACAATCGCAAGTACCATAAAGGAAATCAAAGGCAACGCTAGCCATAATGTGGGATGCAATTGACCATCGAGATCAAAGCCAAAACGCATAATACTAGCCACACTCACCTCCGCCCCAAAACTCGCCACCAAACCAGCCGTCACGGCCATTAAGCCATATTCACTCCACAGCGTACTTGTAACTCGTTTTTTAGAGGCACCTAAGGTTCGATAGAGACGAATTTCATCTTGTCTTTGAGAAAGGCTTAATCTTAACAAGGTAAATATGAGTAGAAGACCGGCCACTACGCCTAAAGAAGCTAATACCGTTACAGACCAAATTAACTGAGTCAGTAAACCTCTTATCTTGTTGCCCATCGCTCGGATATCCAACAGGCTTACTGTCGGAAACGCCCGTGATAACGATTTTAATATTGAACTCTCTTGTTCGTCGACTCTAAAACTAACCATCCAAGTTGCGGGTAAAGACGTCAGCACGTCTGGTGTAAATATGAAGTAGAAGTTCGGTTTCATTTCCCGCCATTCAACATTACGAATACTATTAATCGTTGCATTGACTGTCTGGCTGTTAATAGTGAAGCTTAGTTCATCACCAATTTTCAGATTCAAATCAGACGCGACTTCTGATTCGACAGAAACACCTGTTTTTGTCGTCCATGTCCCTTCGATGATCGAATTGGGATCGGACAGTTGTTCTACCCATGTAAAATTTAGTTCACGACTTAGAGACTCGGCTTCTTTGTTAACACTGTCGTCATCTTTTGCTTCTGTGCCGTTGATACCGCTTATCCTCCCTCGGATAATCGGAAAGGCTTGCGAACGCTCTATAGATTGTCCATCTATCGTAGCCAAATATTCGTCTACTTCATAAGGGGCTATATTTATAGCAAACACATTTGGGGCGTTCTCTGGGATAGTTTGTTGCCAATCCTGCAATAAGTCGGTTCGAACTAACCAGATAACCGCTAGCAGCATTAACGACAAACCCAAAGCCCCAAATTGTAATGCACTGGCAATAGACGACCGGTTAATTCGACTCACTGCCAATTTCATTGAAGCCGATATAGGCAGTTTGTTAATCACCTTGACGATCGCAATACTGATGACCCCAAGCAAGACAAACAGGAGTACGATCCCACCTAATACCATCCAAACTAAAGTGTTATTCTGATAAGCAACGATCATCGGAATAATCGGAACCAACACCAACAAATAACGATGCCATTTTGTCTCTTCCTTGCTCATCTGCATCACATTTACCGCAGACGTATTGATAAGCCCCAGCAACGGGATACCGAGTGCAGGAACTCCGATAAGAATACAGGTAATGAATGCAACTAAGACCGGAGTAAAACCGTAACTAGGTAATGGACTAGGCAACAGATCAGTAAGTGGAATTCGCAGAAATATCTCGAGTAAATAACCAGAGAACACGCCAAAAGTGGCCCCAAGAACAAACAAAATAACGATCTGAGTGAACAACCAGCGCCTTAACCACCCTTTACTTGCGCCCAAACTTTTTAACATGGCAACAGTTTTTCTTCGCCCTGCTACATAATTCTGACACGTTAACACCAGTGTTGTCGCCGCCATAATGATCACAATGGCGACCGTCAGTGACAGGTATTGCGTTGTGCGATCAAACATTTCGTTATTTCTTGAGCCACTATCTTGATCTCTCCAACGATCACTCGGTGTCAGTGTTACGGCATTTTTTGCCGCCTCTAGACTCTCTTCATTGCCAAGCAAAAACAGATTAAACCGTACTCGACTTCCCACCCTAAGCGCACCTGTTTTCTCTATATCAGATTCATGAATATAAACCGTGGGCATTTGCTGAAACGGATTAAACGACAAACCCGGCTCTTGGACTATTTTACCGCTAATTACAAAATCTGCGTCACCTAGAGTGACAGTGTCACCCTCCGCAACTTCAAGCAATGATAACACTCGTTCATCAAGCCACAGCTGGCCTGAACGCACTTTATTAGAGGTTTGCTTACCATCATCTAATTGCAACTCACCCCGTAAAGGGTAGTTCGAATCGACCGCTTTTACCGTGACCAATTGCATCTGTTCTTCACTAAACGCCATGGTAGAAAACCGAGTAAGCTTAGATTCACTGAGCTCTTTTTGGGCGTAAATAGTGTCAAGTAAAAGCGGCGGTATTGGATTAGAAGATGAATAAACCAAGTCAGCCGTCAAAGCATCTTTACCCTGCTTAACCAGTACCTGTTCCATTCGCTCAGCAAGCGCTGACAATGCAAAAACACACGCAATAATTAACGTCAATGCAATAGATATAGGCCATAACTGCCCATGGCGTATTTCTTCCAAACTCCACTTAAATAGGCGTCGGTTAAGAGAAACACCGGTTTGGTTATCCATGGTTATTTCTCCAATTTGCCAGCTTGCATATGAAACGTTTTATCACATCGCGCAGCCAAATCGGGGTCATGCGTGACTAAAACAAGTGTCGTACCGTGCTTCTGATTTAGCTCAAACAATATCTCTATAATTTTTTCTGCCGTGTGTTGGTCCAAGTTACCGGTTGGTTCATCAGCAAAAAGCACCTTGGGTTTGATCATAAAGGCACGAGCTAACGCAACACGCTGTTGTTCCCCACCCGACAGCTGAGAAGGCAGATGATCGATTCGATTGCTTAACCCCACAGAATCCAACAGCTCTTGTGCTCTTGTTCTGTCTTCGTCCTCACCCTTAAGCAGGCAAGGCAATGTCACGTTTTCTATCGCAGTCAGACTGGGTATGAGCAGGAAACTCTGAAATACAAACCCCACCGAATCACTTCGAATGGCGGCTCTTTTCTCTTCATCCAAACCGGATAATGCATGACCCATAAGATGCACATCACCGCTTGTTGGTACGTCTAAACCCGCTAATAACGTCATTAATGTCGACTTGCCAGCACCTGAAGTACCAACAATAGCCACACACTCACCTTCATTAATCTCTAAATTTACGTCTTCAAGGATTGTTAAATGCTCTTGTTTAGTAGAGACTAATTTCGTGAGCGATTCAGCTTTAATAATGGAATTTGGCATGACTAGATTTATATCCTTTGTTTTTCTTATTTTTTCTTGTACTGCAAGTAGTACCACAATTTTAATACTAGGTGATAGTTTAAGTGCTGGTTATCAAATGCCAATAGAGAACAGTTGGCCACTCAAACTTTCTTCAGACCTCAAAGAAAGAGGTTTTGAGTACACCGTCGTGAATGCAAGCATTTCGGGTGATACAACAGGTAATGGCCTTGATCGTCTACCGGCTCTATTAGAACGGCATAAGCCAAGTTGGGTATTGATTGAATTAGGTGCCAATGACGGGCTTAGAGGATTTCATCCACGTATAGTGACAAAAAATTTGCAACAGATTATTTCTATGAGCCAACAAGCATCCGCAAACGTTGCTTTAATGCAGATTCAGGTCCCTCCAAATTACGGACAAAGGTACAGTCAAGCATTCGCCGATATTTATCCAAATCTAGCGGATGAATATCAAATCCCATTACTGCCTTTCTTTTTAGAACAAATAATCTTGAAAGAAGAGTGGATGAAAGAGGATGGGCTTCACCCTAAAGAGGTAGCTCAACCATGGATCTCTAACTTTGTAGCGGACAACTTAGCACTATATCTCGATTAGTCACCAAATATTGCCCTAGCGCAAAACTATGCGCTTAACGTACTTATATATTAAAGCTCGTGATTATCAAATTGAGACTGCGAACTAATGATAATAGAGCCCCTAATTAAAGGCGTTGTGGCAAAAACTGCCCATCCTGAAGGATGTAAGCATGCCGTCCAACAACAGATAGACTTCGTAAAATCCAACAAAAAAACGACCAAAGGTCCAAAGCGAGTACTGATACTCGGTGCTTCTTCTGGCTTTGGTCTCTCCGCTCGAATAGCGGCGACCTTTGGTGGTAGTGAAGCGGATACAATTGGCGTTTCATTTGAACGAGGCCCTTCTGAAAAGGGAACGGGATCAGCCGGTTGGTACAACAACATCTACTTTTCCCAACAGGCTGAAGCTGAAGGCCGAACGGCTATTAATATCGTAGGTGATGCATTTTCGCAAGAAGTTCGCACTCAAGTTATAGAAGCCATTGAAACCTATTTTGAAGGCGAGGTTGATCTCGTTATCTATAGCCTGGCAACCGGTGTAAGGCCAAAACCATCTGGTGAAGGCATGTGGCGTTCAGCGATAAAAACTATCGGCGAAAGCGCAACGGGAGCCACTATTATTCTCGAAGATGATAGTTGGCAGGAAACTACCGTAGAACCCGCAACCGAAGAAGAGATCGACTCTACTATCAAGGTAATGGGTGGAGCTGATTGGGAATCGTGGATCGATACACTCATTAATTCTGATTCTATCGCCCAAGGAGGCAAGACCATTGCCTTTTCTTATATTGGCCCCGAACTTACCTACCCGATTTATCACGAAGGTACATTAGGCCGAGCAAAAGTCGACCTACATCAAACTAGCCATGCACTAAACTTAAAACTGGCCAAAATTGGTGGCGGCGCGTATGCCACGGTTTGCAAAGCCTTGGTGACCAAAGCGAGTGTGTTCATTCCCGGTTTCACTCCCTATATTTTAGCGCTATATAAAGTGATGAAAGCGAAAGGTACACACGAAACCTGCATTCATCAAATGCATCGATTGTTCAACGACAAACTCTATGCCGATACCGTACCTGTTGATGGACAGAGGCTGCTTCGATTAGATGAACATGAACTTGATCCAAATGTTCAACAACAGGTCAAAGCTATCATGAATACGATGAATGCGGATAACTTTAAACAAGTTGGTGACTATCAAGGATACAAGGACGAGTTCTTAAAACTCAATGGATTTGGATTTGACACTGTTAACTACAATGAGTTTTTCGATATAGAGCAGCTAAAAAAATTGAAGCCGTAGTAAATTGATGAAAAATCAAACAAGGTGACTCACTTTTAATACTAACCCCTCCTAATGGAAGGGTTAGTCTATCAATAGTTTAAATCTACCATATACTTATAAAACAATGCCTAAAGGAGTTAGGCACTCACTCCGACCGATTAAGCACATGGAAAGGTGCACATGACAAAACTGAAAACAGAAACACTCTCACTATCCAGTGATATCTTGGAGAACCTCCAACATATTGTCGATCTGCTTAGTGACATTACGGAAGTCGAATACGCTCTCGTTGTACAGTATGACAAACCAATCAAAGAACTCTGTTGTAACCAATCCATGGAATCGCCTGACATCAAACCGTTAGTTTTTTCTTTATACTCAGCCCTGTTCGAGTCTGCAGCCTTAGATTATTCTACTCATGCTCATCGTCATTTGTCTGGGCACATCACTCCAAACGACAACACACCGTTTTATTCGGCTCTCCTATTATTATGGCCAGATGGCACGTTATTTGGTGCCCTTGTCATCGTTGATAAAAATAGAAAGAAACACAATACAGTTGCATTCAAACTGCTTTCTAGCTTCAGAGAGTCCATTAACGCTCAACTAGAAACCATTTATCAGCATGAAAAATTGTCGATATTGACCCATCGTCTCAAACTTAGAGGGGATAATAAAACGCAGAATATTGCGAGTCTAAACTACACGCTCAGCCAAGAGATAGATAAACGAAAAGCAGCCGAACAAGAAGTGGTTTATCACAAAAGTCACGATATTGGCACAGGATTTCTCAACCAAATATCGTTATTTGAGCACACCAAAAGACTCATAACTCAAGCCATACATAACCGCGAAAGTGTGGTGGTTGTCCACATCACATTTTCAAATGGTAGAAAACTTCAAGAACGATATGGAGAGAATGCTTTAAACAGCCTATTGGTGGCATTTCGTGAGCGAATAGGTCGAATAGACTGCGAGGATTCTGTAACGGCAAGAACCAGTAGCTCTAATTTTATTGTCGCGATAAGGACGAAATCTTTAACACCCTTTGTCGATAACTTTTGTTACCGATGCTTAGAAATCTGTCATTCTGATTTTGCAATCGATAATGATACGGTCCATCTACATGGCTTTATTGGCGTTTCGACCAGTATCGATACTCAGAAGGCGCAGGACCTGATCTACTTTGCCAACGAAGCGGCATTCTCAAGCAAAGATACCGGCCAGAAATATAGCTACTATTCTGAAACTCGTACTGAACAGAGAACACATACCAACGAGATCGAAAGCTATTTACTACAAGCCGTACGCAATAATGATTTAAAGCTCTATTATCAACCTAAGGTAGAACTGAAATCTGGAAACTGGATTGGTGCAGAGGCCTTAATTCGATGGAATCATCCTGTTTTAGGTACCGTTTCAAACGAAAATCTTATACAACTAGCCGAACAAAATGGACTGATCTTTGAAGTGGGCAATTTTGTATTACGTTCTGCTATTGAGAGTGCAAGCGAATGGTTAACAAGCGGTAACGACTTCAAAATCGCGGTTAATGTTTCCGCCGTGCAATTAAAGAATGTCGATTTCGCCGATCACGTACAACACTTATTAGAAACGTATCAATTTCCGGCGAACAAATTAGAGATAGAGTTGACTGAAAGTTCTTTAATTTCAGATGAATACCTAGCCAAGAAGACGCTCTATGCACTTAGCAAACTTGGCGTGACACTGTCACTTGATGATTTTGGAACTGGCTGCGCTTCATTCAGTTACCTTAAAAACTACCCCTTTAATAGCCTGAAAATTGACAAAAGTTTTGTGCAACATCTGACTCGAAACCCTAATGACAAAGAGATTGTACGATCTATCGTTCAGATCGCTAAAAAGCTTAACCTAGAGGTCACTATCGAAGGTATAGAAAATCTGGATCAAGAGCGGTTTGTATTGAATGAAGGCTGCGATTTTGCACAAGGATATTTGTACGGCAAAGCGATGACTGGCGATGAATTTAAGCAATGCATAGCTAAGTGACATTTACACTAGCTATCTCGTTACACGTTACCTATAATTCCCAACCACTATAATTATTAGCATACTCAATTCACGGTACGGCTAATTTATCAAGCATTTGGCGTTATGGATCAACTAGTAGCAAAACTTAAAAAACTCGAAAAACAGAATTTTCGTGCCTATCACTCTATTAAGGGCCAATATTCTTTTGACGACTATACCCTATATATTGACCATGTTCAGGGTGATCCATATGCATCATCGTCTCGATTTAGAGCGGTTAGACCTTGGTCGATGACCGGTCTACTTTGGCTAAGAGAACAATCAAGTTCTTTTCAAGCCGCAGCACGAGATTTTATCGCTCGTAGTTTCTCCTACTTTGCAGCACAAGAGAATGCTATCTCTATCGCGTTAACAGGACAAACGGTACTAGACAGTACCTCGGTACTTTTTACCGATGAAGGCATAGAATTAAGATTTAGGATCAACCTCCCTGCTGAAGGTCGCAGCATTCTGGCTAAAAAAGCCTTGAATATCATAACCTTCCACTTACCTAAGTATATTCGAAAATCCACCATTGAAAGAGAGCTAGACAAAGAAGCGCTTATCAGACATTGCCAGTGCAATGAAGACCAAGATTTTCTGCGTACGCAACTTGAAGCGCACAACCTGATAGCTTTCATTGAAAACGACAGTTTGTTACCTCGCCAAGCGGGTAATAGTGATTTACCAATGAAAGACGCCATCAGATTTAAGGCGCCCTCATCACTGGAGGTTGAACTACAAACCGTCAACCGAGGCACCATCTCAGGTATGGGTATTCCAAAAGGAATCACCTTGATAGTTGGTGGTGGTTTCCATGGTAAATCAACCCTTCTCAATGCCATAGAACGTTCTATTTATAATCATATTCCTGGAGACGGTCGTGAAGGCATCGTTAGCGATAGCAACGCGATGAAGATCAAAGCAGAAGACGGTCGCTGTGTGCATGCGCTTAACCTCTCCAATTATATAAATCACCTACCGATGGGCAAGGACACCACTGATTTTTCTACGCAAGATGCATCAGGTTCAACCTCACAAGCAGCATGGTTACAAGAATCTATTGAAGCGGGTGCCACATCAATTCTCATTGACGAGGATACATCAGCGACTAACTTCATGATTCGAGACGAACGTATGCAAGCGTTAGTTAACAAAGGTGATGAACCTATAACACCACTGGTAGATAGAATTAGCCAATTGAAAGAGACACTTGATGTCTCTACCATGATAGTTATGGGTGGCTCTGGAGATTACTTAGATCATGCAGATACGGTCATACAGATGCACGACTATCAAGCCGTCGACGTTACTGCTAAAGCAAAGCAGGTCGTAAAATTGCATCCAAGCCAACGAATTCAAGAAACCAATCAACAAATTGGTCAATTCCCTTCTCGATCGTTAAGTCTAACAACGCTGCAAAAAATATTAAGTGATGGGAAATTTAGAGTCTCCGCGAAAGGGAAAGACGCATTGCGATTTGGCAAAGAGTTCATCGATATTTCGGCGTTAGAACAGATCGAAAGTTCCAGTCAGATTAACGCTATTGGTTGGGTTTGGTTTCAGCTAGCTCAAAAGCCAGGTTGGGCAAGCGCACCGCTGCAAGAAATTGACCAGCTACTCCAAGATAATTGGCATCAATCTATGCCGAGTTACGGCGACCTTGCCAAACCAAGGACGTTAGAAGTCAGTGCAACATTAAACAGACTTCGCAAAGCAAACTTCCAACCAAGATAACGAGAAAACAACCTGCGTTCCGTTAGTTATGGATCGCAGTTGACTTCCATTGGTCCTCCTCTTAGGGGACCAATGGAAACTCTTTCCAATAACATCCACGCAATATTCTGTTTTGATTATCTGTTTCATTTTGGATACAGCCTCACCTAGATTGGAATTTGACTTTATTAACACTCACTCGGTAAAAATTTTTAATGGATAGATCGAATCGTGTTCGATATTATCTTGAATGTTCAATAGAGTAGATTTATTTTCAATAGCTAGATTAAGCGGTGGTTAAACAAACAATGGCTAACTTAAACAACAGCAAAGTAACCCTTTGGATATTGCTTGGTTTGTACGCGTTAATATTCGCTTTTTCAGCCTTTGAACCAAGCTCACGATCGGTATGGATAGCGGAAATCATTCCTGTCGTACTTATTCTCGCCGGTATTTTGGTTATTTCTAGACGCTTTGCGTTTAGTTCAACTGCGTACCTTTTCATGTTCATTTGGCTCTGTTTACATACTATCGGTGCAAAATACACCTTTGCAGAAGTACCCTTTGATTGGTTTAACAATCTGATTGATTCAGATCGCAATAACTTTGACCGTGTCGCGCATTTTTCGATTGGTTTTTTTGCCTACCCTATTGCTGAATATCTTTATAAGAATCAGTACTGCAACAAGTGGATAGCCGGGTTATTCGGCCTGTTTGCACTCATGAGTACAGCGGCGGGATATGAAATTATTGAATGGTGGTATGCCGAACTTGCTGGTGGTGACGATGGTATTGCATTCCTTGGTTCGCAAGGGGATATTTGGGACGCGCAAAAGGATATGCTCTGTGACACACTTGGTGCACTGTTTTCCTTAACTGTTTTTATGATTCGGAAATAATTGAAAGTATCGCTGTAACGCCAGTTTTGTTGACGTTGCAGCAATACCGAGTTCTTAATTACTTCTTTTTAGATTGAACAAATTTTCTACTTACGTCAACGATCGCAATGTCACGGAAAAAACTCTGTCCCAGTATCACTGGGTACTCTAGATGCTTTCTGTCTGTTAACGTGAAATCTGCTTTCTCTTTAATATCACCAACTTGAATCCACGCAGTTATAACAGGACGTTTTTGCGATTCTGCACTGTTCGCTTGCTTAATTTTTGCCCAACGTAGTATCGGTAAACTGATCTCTTGAGAAGAGATCTTATTGTGTTCAATTCTAAACTTGACCCAATCCTTGCCCTCTCTTTCAAAGGGAACCACATCTACCGCACTAATAGAAGATGTAGTCGCGCCAGAGTCAATTTTAGATTTAAAGCTTTGGTCCAAGCCTGGAATATAGACCCACTCTTCTGAGCCTAAGATTAACTTACCTTCCGCTGTTTTCACTGGGGGTGGCTTAGGTTTGGGTTCTGGTTTTACTTCTGGTTTTGGTTGTACTGGCTCGGGTGTCACCGGTTGTACAACGTCTGTTTTATCTTTTGTTATTTCTGTATCAACATCAGGTGTGTCAACCGTTGTCTTTGGTGATTCTTCTATTTTTGTAGAGGTTTGCTCACCTGTCGTGGAGCAAGCTGCTAAGCCTAAACACAGCAGAATGGATAACAATAATCTATTCAATTTCGTTCTCCTAACCATAGTTATCTAAATTTATCGCGATTTATGAAATTTGCACAATAGCATTTGCTACATACGGGATATCTTTTTCTGTTAGACCAGCGATATTGATTCTGCCGTCTCCCACACCGTATATACCGTATTCATCTCGAAGTCGACTCATCTGTGCTTGAGAAAAGCCTAGCACAGTAAACATACCTTTGTGAGACTCAATAAAATCAAACTGTTGAGAACTGTGAACTGATCGCAACTCATTGCAAAGTAGCAATCGCAAATTGATCAATCTTAGCCTCATCGAGACCAATTCATCTTTCCAAACCTTTGTCATTGCCTCACTGTTAAGGATGGTTTTCACCAACGCAGCACCGTGATCGGGTGGCATAGTATAGGTGGCTCTTGCCAACTGTAATAGTTTCCCTTTCGCATTACTCACATCGGTTTGATTATTGCCAATAACAATAGCGGCGCCAGTACGTTCTCGGTATAGGCCAAAATTCTTAGAGCAAGAGGTGGTGATGAGCATCTCTTCTAGATTATCCGCCATATAGCGTAATCCTTGAGCATCTTCTTCCAACCCGTCTCCAAACCCTTGATAGGCGATATCAACGAATGGAAGGAAACCATTTTTTTGTGAAAGTTCTGTGATCGCCTTCCAGACCTGAAAGTCGACATCGGCTCCTGTCGGGTTATGGCAGCAACCGTGCAGTAACACCACATCATTGGGGCCAGCACAACTGATATCGTTTAGCATCGCTTCAACATCAACCTGTTTGGTCTGAGTACTAAAGTAGCGATATTGCTTTACCTTAAGTCCTGCGGCTTCCATCACTGGACGGTGATTTACATAGCTAGGGTTACTAAGCCACACGGTTGTATCTGGATTGGCGACTTTCATTAAATCACCAAGCATGCGCAGCGCGCCGCTGGCTCCTGGGGTTTGTATAGCTGACACTCGCCCCATTGCTGATGTACCAGAAAGAAGCAGGTTTACCATGCTTGAATTGAATTCTTCACACCCTGAAAGACCAACATAAGACTTGGTTGTTTGCGTTTCTAATAGCTGCTTCTGAGCCTGTTGAACCGCCAACATAATTGGCGTTTCACCCAAATTATTTTTGTACACGCCAATGCCAAGATCGACTTTCCCAGTACGAGGATCATTACGATACGCTACAGAAAGAGAGAGTATCGGATCCAGTTGAGGTGTGGGTAAATGTGCAAACATAAAATCACATTCCTTTGCTATGTTTCGATTAATTTAAACGCGTATTCCATTGCGATACAACATTCCTTTGGAGTAGCAAAAAGTGAACCTTGAACTGCTTTTTTAGATTTTACGCCAGTCAGAACTCAAAGTAATTCAACAGAATTGAGCTCAGTGATAGCTTTGATTTATATCGATAAACCGTACAAAAAATAATACAGACAGATGGGGATTTGTGAAAGGACTATTTGAGCATTTATTTCTAATTGTTTGAGTTGATATATCATTTAAATTGCGCTGCCAAGCGGCTTTGTTATCTAACTGGGCCTATTTAACGAGACTCAATTACGTTAAATATACATGTATACGTCGCAAGATCTGATTCATCTACAACGTATACAATTTTACTATTTCACATACTAAGATTTTCTATTTCCTAACCACTGCCAACCGTCCGCCGTTTTCCTTATCTTGCTACCCGACTTAAACGGCACTGAGATAGCCCCTAAATCAACCATTCCCTCGATAAAGTATTCATCGGTAATATCGCTATCCTGCTCGAACTTCAATAGGGTCACTTTATAGTCTTGAACTTTATTCATTTGGCTATAAAGAATCGCTAGAAAATCATCCTTTCCGTACCCATTCTCAATAAAATCATTCGCGTAGAACGCCGCGACATCGACTCTATTCTGGCTCAATAAGACGTGCTTAAACTTGTTAAAGAACGCCGTTACTTCTTCAGGTGGTACAACGACTGGAGCTTTGAAATCCGATACATCAATAGCGCTAGAGACAGATTTTCCAGCAAGGAAATTGGTCACATCAAGACCAAATTTTTTGGGAATATCCGTGTGAATGAAATGACCTACATTGGGATAAATGACCACGGTAGCTTCATTACCTTTCTCCGACAAACGTTCATAAATTGGTTTGATTACATCCCAACGCAAACTCTGCTGACCACTGAATACAGTGGTCGGGATAAAAGGTTCTTTTTCTCCATATGAGATCATCATCGGTACGGTAATCTGATCAATTCGCTTCACTAAGCTCTGTCTATCTTCTTTACGAACTTCAACGCCCATTGAGTAAATATCTCTTATATACGTTTCTGACCACGTATTAAACTCTTGCGTAGAATTATCAATCATAGACTTGCGTATCTGTGTTATGTAATCCGTCATTGATGATTGGTTAACAAAATAGCCAATTGGCGAATCCTGGATCTCTCCTGTTTTTACATTCTTCATTTTAAAATTATTAAACAGTTCAATATCTTGCGCACTTTTGGATTGCTCGGACTTTAAAGTCCGGCCCCAGATAACAGCCCACTCATCATATGACGATTTTTGGGCATCACCAAAGAACGATAATCCAGCAACATTGGTTGGAAACTCTTCCAATCCACCTGATGCCTCAAGAACAATTTTTTTAACCTGCTCAGGGTATTCTAACGCATAACCTATAACCCACTGACCACCCATAGAGTGACCAATGAAGTTGGCTTGTGTAATAGAGAGTTCATTGGCTAAAAGATCGTTGATTGCACTCCGGGTATCGTCTAACGAACGAGTGATAGGGTTACTCAAATTACCCGGGATAGATTTACCATAGTTGGGCAAATCAGGAACAATCACACGATAACCTTGCATCAATAATGTTTGCATTAGATCACCAAAATAACCGCCGTACATTCCCTTCCCATGGATCAGAACCACAACCTCTGGGTTCATTTGGTCGCCAGCATATTCATCCATAAAAGCAATTTCCCACTCCACACCATTACCATCTTGCACTTGAGCATATTCAACTGGGAATGGGTACGTGACACAATCGCGCCAAAAGCTTCCTTGGCACTCTTGTGCCACCGTAAGCACTTGCATGTTAGTAACTGAATATTCCGTTGTTGTCGCACACCCGTATACCATTCCAAGCAGTGATAATGAAAGTAAGCGACGCTTGATTGAGCTATTCATTTTATCGTTCCTATTTATCTATTGAATAAAGGTCACAACTTGGCGGCTGATCGCGTCAAGTTGGTCGTTAAATAGCGAATGTCCGCTGTCGGGATAAGAGATGAGTGACACTGGTATGCCACATTGGATTAACCGCTGTTCACTCTGATAAGCTGTCGCAACTGGGATCACAAGATCATCTTCCCCGTGGAGGATCAGTGTTGGGGTTTTCAATTGATTGATTAAACCATTTCCGTCAACCACTCCATTGGATTCATCACTCAAATTAAATGTCGACAATGCAAAATAGATATCGGCTAAATTGACTTGAGTTAATACGTCATTAATCAACTCTTCATAAGCTTCTGGTGCAGGTTGTCCATGGTTATACACCACCATATCCCACAAGCCACGCACCATGCCTTTGTCCTTGTTTTCAAACGCAGAAAAAATAGGTGTTAATACTGGGTCAGCAAGCAACACTTGCTTAGATTTAATTACATCCCCTAGCCCGCCATTGCTTTGAATTGGGTATCCACTAACACCAACGCTACTGATTAGTATCAATTTACTAACTTTTTCGCTGTGCTCAATACTGTGCTGCAATGCTACGCCACCACCGGTAGACCACCCCCCAATTGCATATTGAACGATCTTGAGTTGCTCAAGTAAATCGGCAATATCATCCGACAGATTCTTCAAACTGGTGAGTGGTCGTTTGTAGCTAGATAGGCCAAAACCACGCAGATCAGGAGCAATTACCCTCACCTGATGAGACACTGAACGAATAAAACCTTCAAGATGAAAAGAGGAGGTCATGTTGCCATGCAGCAACACTAAAACAGGCCCCGTTCCAGCCTCGCGATAATGTATCTCTTCACCATTACTTAACATGGCTTTGTTGGTTTTAATCTGTTGCTTCACAACGACTCTCCCTAGTGTAAATAACTGAAACTTTAGTCAATACTACCGCTATTTTCCTCATCTGGTTAGCCGTTAAGCATCCCGTAAATGCAAATAACAATCCCGAAGATACTGCGCATGAAATCAATAAGAAATGGTTAATATATTCACAGCTTGATTGTTAGTGAACATCTCCGGTATTGACTAGCAGCACTAAAAATAAAGTAACTTAAGAGAGATTGATGATGAATAAAAATACCAAAATCCAACTTTCCAAATTATCCCTTGCTTGCACATTAGGTTTGATATCAATGGCATCCTCTGCCACCACGACGGAAATAGAAAATGTCGGGGCGTTAGAGTTTAAAGCTGATGCTGTCATAAAAGGCTATAGCATCAATAATGGTGACGGAAATTTTGACACAGGCGACGATCTTACAGGGGCCCTAACCCAAGCTAGACTCGAATTTAATATTACTAACCAAGATGGTTGGGCACTAAAAACTCGCATGCTTGCGTATTATGATTGGGCGGGCGACCGTCGGCATAGCGGCGCCTCTGGCAGCAGCTACACCAGCGATAAAAATGTCGATTCATTCTCACTTGATCTTGCTTTTTTAGAATATAAACGTCCTGACGGATGGCTATTCCGCGTTGGTCGTCAAGAAGCGAACTGGGGCTACGGGTTTAATATTTCTGACGATCGCCGTGATCGTGTTCTTGCAATGAAAACCATCATGACTGATGGTGGTTACGCTGCAATACTGGGATTATACGATCTGAGGTTTTCTGAAGAGTACTCAGAGAGCGGGTTGGCTTCTTCTTCTACCAGTAATTTGAACATGTATGCCTTAGGTGCAATGGGCAACCAAGCGGGCTTAGATTGGGGATTAGTATGGTCTTACTTTGATGGTGAATCTGTCTCCGAATTTCCGACTGAAGTACCGAACCCTTACTTCATTGACTACTTCCATAATATCTCACCTTACCTTGGCAAAACCTTTGGTAATTTTTCTATAAAGGGTGCTGCCAATATCAACCTTTCGGATGCAAACAAGGATGAACAGATCTACTTTTGGGGCAATAATAGTTGGGCAGCGTTTGTTGAAACTGGCTACCAATTTACCCCTGAATTCCAATTGCAGATTCAATTAGCAGGCATCGGTGATGGTGGACAGGTTGGCCGAGGTTGGGATAGCTACTCTATGCTAATCAATAGTTCTCCACGCAATGAGATCAATCCAACCCGTACAGAATTCTTTGGTGGCTTTGGTAACTTTAACGGCAACGCAGGTGAAAGTGGGACAATCTTGGGGATGCGTGCCAACTGGAAGGCATCTGACGATTTAACCGTAACCGTCGCTGCAGGGCGTATGGAACTTGATCTATACAATGCGAACTTAAGTACGGCTATGCCTGATTCGTTTAGAGATAACACCTACAGCACTTTCTTTGATGTGAAAGCGCTTTACCAATTTGGCCCAAGCAGCAGCATTGAATTGCGCGCCGGTCACGCAGATGGTGATATTGAGGACACCGCAGTTATGACAACATTACGAGCAGACTTTGGCTAAGCGTCAACCAACCATAGGTTAACCAACATTAACCTATGAAAGCAGACCATTGTTCAAAGGCTTGAGAGCCTATTTTCCTCTCAAGCCTTTTTGACGAAACAACAATAGGTTTAAAGAATAAATTGATGTGCAAAAAAGCGGTTCAACAACTTGAACCGCTTTCGAATAAATGTTGGAACAATCTAATGATTTATTTCATTATACTCGTTTAATGATTACGGCGGTTCCCATACCTCCGCCAATACATAATGACGCTAATCCGTATTCGCTCTCTTTCTTTTGCATCTCATACAATAGGGTCGTAAGAATCCGGCCACCTGATGCACCTAGAGGATGACCAAGGGCAATTGCACCACCGTTTAAGTTGGTTCTATCATCAAACCAATCAAGCGAAACGCCATGTTGCTCAGACAAACCATGCATGACACCAATCGCTTGTGCAGCAAAGGCCTCGTTCAGTTCAAGCAGATCCATCTGTTCTAGCGTCATATCAGCTCGTTGCAGCGCTTGTTTAATCGCAGAAACTGGACCTAAGCCCATGAAAGCAGGATCGAGCCCGCCTTGACCACAACTAACAATCTCAACCAGTGGTTGTAACTGATATTCATCAACCGCTTGCTGTGAGGCCACAATAAATGCTACTCCACCATCATTAATTCCAGAAGCATTACCTGCAGTAACAGAACCGTTGCGATCAAAGGCTGGACGTAATTTGGCTAAGCTCTCAATTGAGGCATCAGCACGTGGGTACTCATCACGAGAAAAGGACACTGACTTGCGGCGAATATTAACCTCAATTGGTGTAATTTCATCATCAAATCGTCCCGTCTCAACAGCAATACATGCTCGTTGTTGGCTACGCAGAGCAAATTTATCCTGGTCTTCACGGCTAATATTGTATTGGTCCGCAATATTCTCAGCAGTAACCCCCATATGGTACTGATTGAATACATCAGTCAGCCCATCATGAATGATTGAATCGAGGATTTTTTGTTCACCCATTTTGGCACCAAAACGGTTATTCGCACTCATCAAATAGGGCGCTGCAGACATGTTTTCCATACCTGCAGCGACAACAATATTCGCCTCACCTGCTTTAATTTTGGTCGCCGCCTCGATAACCGTTTTCATACCACTGCCACAGATCATATTCAGCGTGTAAGCGGGTACACCATCTGGCACGCCAGCAAAGCGAGACGCTTGGCGACCCGGCCCCATACCTTGAGCGGCACTAAGTACGTTACCGACGACAACTTCATCAATATCTTCAACACAGATATTGGCTTGCTCAATGGCGGCTTTAATTGCCTGTCCTCCAATCTGATAAGCCGGAACTGTCGTCAGTGTGCCACCAAAACTTCCTAATGCAGTACGCTTGGCACCAACAATAAATACTTTATTCATACCGCCTCCCTTAAATGACTAAGCCACCGTCTATTTTTAACGTTTGGCCCGTAATGAATGCTGCATTATCACTGGCTAAAAACAACACTCCATTTGCAATATCTTGAGGCTTACCCATACGTCCTAACGGTGTTTTCTTTTTCATGTAATCCAGTACTTTTTCAGGCAAATCTATCGTCATTGGCGTTTCAACAAACCCCGGAGCGACACAATTAGCACGTACCTGAATGCCTTTATGAGAGAACTCTTTCGCCCACCCTTTGGTCATACTAATCACTCCACCTTTAGTGGCAGCGTAGTTACTCTGTCCAACGTTGCCGTCTGTACCAACCACTGAGGACATGGTGATGATTGACCCGACACCGTATTCTATCATGATAGGTGATACCGCTTGGGTCATGTTGAAGACGCCTTTAAGGTTCACATTCACGACCATATCCCAGTCATCTTCACTCATTCTGTTGAGTAAGTTGTCGCGAGTAATACCTGCATTGTTAACCAACACATCAATATTCCCATGACGTTCTTTAAGTTCAGCCACAAAGGTTATGATTGCATCGCGATCGCACACATTAAGTTGAGTAGCACAAACGTTGCTATACTCACTTTCAAGTTCTGCCATTACTTCATGGTTCATATCGCAAGCGTACACTTTTAACGCTCCCTGCATCGCAAATGTTTCAACAATACAACGCCCAATACCTTGTGCCCCGCCCGTCACCACACACACTTTATTCGTCAACATACTTCATCACCTTTGTTTGTTTTTTTGAAAAGCACGACACGCCACGTTTGATGGTGAAATGGGCTCTAAGTCTTTCTATATTAGGCGTTGTTCTACTCAATGATTAGCCTCAAAGAATCAAAACACTATTGCAAATAAGGGATAAATAACGAATAGGCCATGCTTATAAGGGATAATGTGACGAGCAATACGCTATTGACACCTTTCCAACTAAAATTCTTTAAAAGTCAGAATATCAAGGATAGACTGCTGAAAAATTCCGCGATGTTGCATCGTAACACCTAATTTTCTTCTCATAGTGAAACACTTATGCTTGATAAAATTGTCTATTTCTTACACGTTGTTCGCACAGGTTCATTTAGCGAAGCTGCGAAGCAATATGGTATTTCAGCGTCAGCAGGTAGTCGTTGGATCATTGAATTAGAAGAGAATATGGGCGTAAGTTTACTTAAGCGTTCTACTCGCAAAGTGGTACCAACACAGGTTGGTGAACGGCTATTTGAACGTTTTTGTCATGTGAATATTGAAATTGATGACATTTTGACGGAGATACAAAACCTAGGTAACGATGACCGTGGTGTAATTAGAATTGCTAGTACACCTCTTTTTGCTAAAAATTTCCTCAGCCAAATTATTGGCGAATACTTAGGAGAATATCCTTATGTCTCTTTTCGTATCTTTGAAACCGCTTACGATGTAGACCATATTGATGAGGTCGATTTCTCAATCAGAGCCAACGCGACGTATCAAGGATATTTGGAGAAAGACAGCCTATTAGTCAAACGTTCATTGCTAAAGTATCCATTGAAGACGTGTTGCTCTCCACTTTATATTGAACGTTTCTCGCGCCCAGAAACCCCTGAAGATCTTAAAAAGCACAATTGTTTATATGCCTCAACGCTCGTTGGTGGAAATAAGTGGGTTTTCGAACGAGACGGTGAATTTACTACCGTAGATATTGCTCAGACAGTTGAAGTTGAAGACAGTGAGTTTTTAAAAACGGTGGCTTTGACCGGTGGAGGCATTGCGCATCTGCCAATCAATTTGATTAAAAAAGAGCTTGAAGATGGAAGTCTTGTTCCAATTCTTAACGACTATAGCAATAGTCAGTTTGAGTTCAACCTCTATTTCAGGCCAAGAAAACAGATGCCAACAAGGTGCGTCAATTTCAAAGATTTTTTGCTCAAACGGGTGAAAGAAATTAGTGAAGAATCCGTGTAATCCCCAATACACGGTTCAGAACCTGCGATTTTCGTTTCCGTCTAATTGGCAATATATTTTGCACTCTTTCCTTTTCATCATTACCTATTTGCACTAGCAAATCATTCATTTTTATCGTAATCAAAAACGTAATCCCCGCGATCTGCGCTCCGCAATTAAACATCGTCTTTTAAGATTTACTAATCCTAAAATCTTATTGATCATACCCCCCATAATTGGTTTTTTTATTATCCCATTGTTGCAATTATCTTTCCGATAAACACCTATTTCCTCATCAATATCAAGCTTATAAACTTCACCTATTACCTCGAACTTACTTTACTGATGAGCGGTTATTTTTCAAAGTAACCCGTTCTGAAGGACGATATTATGAATGTTGACATACTCACCGCCACTCAAGCAGCCACTCTAGTTAAAGATAACGATAGAGTCATTTTAGGAGGGTTCATTGGGGCCGTCGTTCCTGAAGCCATTGAACATGCTATTGGCGAACGTTTCTTAACTTCGGGTCACCCCAACAATTTGGAACTGTATTTCACTGCCGGTCAAGGTGATGGCAAAACTAAGGCAACGAATCACCTTTCCCATCCCGGAATGGTAAGTATGGCACTGGGTGGTCATTGGGGATTAATCCCTCGTCTGCAAAAATTAGCCAATGATGAACAGATTCAGGGCTACAACTTTCCTCAGGGAGTCATCGCCCAATTATTACGCGACTCTGCAGCAGGAAAACCGGGCACGATTTCCCATGTCGGATTAGGTACGTTTGTCGATCCTAGACTAGGTGGAGGAAAAATTAATTCAGTCACTAAAACTGAACGTGTCTCCGTAATGACCATTGATGAAGACGAGTATCTTTTCTACAAAAGAATTGACGCCAATGTCGCCCTTTTACGCGGTACTACTGCGGATGAAAATGGCAATATAACAATGGAAGACGAGTGTTTGTTCTTAGAAAACTTAGCTGCTGCTCAACTGGTCACTAACATGGGTGGTACGGTGATTGTACAGGTAAAAAAGGTGGTCAAAGTAGGTGAATTGGCACCTCAAAGTGTTCGTATTCCCGGTATTTTTGTTAACGCGGTTGTCATCGCTGAAGGTGAAGACCACATGCAGACATTTGCCGAACAGATGAACCCGGCCTACTGCATTGCAGGAAATGGGCAGATAGCTAAATCCGATCCACGCCAATTAGATGCTAAAAAAATAATCGCTCGCCGCGCCGCAATGGAATTAAAACGAGGTGCGATTTTAAACTACGGTATCGGAGCGCCTGAAGTAATAGCGAGTATCACCGATGAAGAGGGCATCACGGATCAAGTGATCGCGACAGTTGAACCCGGTGCAATTGGTGGTACGCCTGCGGGAGGCTTGAGCTTTGGAGCTTCGGCTTATCCAGAAGCTGTCATTACTCAAGATCAAATGTTTGACTTCTATGATGGTGGTGGCATTGATCAAGCATTTCTTGGCCTTGCTGAATGCGACAAAAATGGCGACCTAAATGTGTCTAAATTTGGCCCTACAATCGCAGGCTGCGGGGGCTTTATCAATATCACACAAAATGCCAAACAGGTCTTTTTTTGCGGAACCTTCACCGCTGGAAAACAACAGGTCGAAACCGGAAATGGCGAACTTCGCATTATCAAGGATGGACAGATCAAAAAGCTCATCAAACAGGTCGGTCAAATCACATTTTCGGCCACTATCGCCAGAAAAAATCACAAACCGGTGTTGTATATCACGGAGCGAGCCGTATTTCGTTTAGTTGCCGATGGGCTTGAGTTGATTGAAATTGCGCCGGGTATCGAACTTCAACGCGACATCTTAGATCAGATGGAGTTTATACCCATCATTAGCCCAGAGTTAACGTTAATGGATGAACGTATATTCATCGATAAGCCGATGGGATTAACCCTCAGTTCGAAACCCATTGAATAGTCAGCTATCGATAGCGCCTATCGGAGGTTCATACCCTATCCTCCTCAGTTCATGACCTGAGCTTAGTGGTAGGGTTCCATGACTTAATAGGTGCTTACCTTTTGATTTAACAGCATATAAATAATTTTATTTTTAATGAGTAAGTACTATGAGTTATACAATACACCAACTAGTTATTGGTCAAACCGCGTCATTTGAAAAAACGATTTGTGAATCAGACATCCTACAATTTTGTGGTATTAGCGGAGACATCAATCCTGTACACGTCAGCGAGTTGGCTGGGCAGAGCAGCGTTTTTGGCCAGCGAGTTGCTCACGGAATTTTAGTGTCTGGACTCACATCAGCTGTGTTAGGTATGCAGTTGCCTGGGCCAGGAACGATCTATCTCGGACAGGATATGCGCTTTACCGCGCCCGTTTATATTGGCGACACCATTCGCGCAGAAGTTGAAGTCGCTGAAATTCGAATGGACAAAAACATCGTAAAACTCAGAACTCGCAGCATCAACCAGCACAACAAAGTCGTGATCGAAGGCATCGCAACCGTCATGCCACCTAAAGCAGATTAATTCAGTTCTATTTTTTGGAGTAAGCAATGATTATTGAACCAATAGTTAAAGGGGTCGTCGCTCGTAATGCGCACCCAGAGGGTTGTAAGCAAGCCATTTTAAATCAGATCGAATACGTCCAAAACGAAAAGCCAATCATCAACGGTGCGAAAAAGGTTCTCATACTTGGGGCTTCTTCGGGTTTTGGTTTGGCTTCTCGTATCTCACTTGCTTTTGGTGGTTCAGCGGCCGACACAATTGGCGTATCTTTCGAACGAGGACCAAGTAAAAAAGGCGTTGGTTCTGCAGGATGGTACAACAACATTTTCTTCCGTGAAGCCGCTGAAAAAGAAGGATTAATAGCTAAGAATTTCGTTGGTGATGCTTTTTCAGATACCACTCGTAAACAGGTTATTGACTATATCAAAACAGAATTTGGTGGCTCGGTTGATCTCGTGGTCTACAGCCTAGCGACAGGTGTAAGACCGAACCCTGAAACGGGTGAACTTTGGCGCTCATCAATCAAGACTATTGGTGTTCCTATTACTGGAACAACAATCAATATTGAAACCGATACGATGGAGCAAATGACGGTCGGCAGTGCAACTGAAGAAGAAATTCTCGCCACTGAAAAAGTCATGGGTGGAGAGGACTGGGCAAGCTGGATATCTATCCTTTCTGATGCCTGCGTTCTTGGTGACGGATGTAAAACGCTCGCTTATTCTTATATCGGCGCAAAAAGTACTTATCCAATTTACCACCAAGGTACGCTCGGTAAAGCCAAGATGCATTTACATGCAACTGCGGATGACATAAACCGTCGTCTTGATGATATTGGTGGATCAGCTCATGTTTCTGTTTGTAAAGCATTGGTCACAAAAGCCAGTGTTTATATCCCCGCATTCTCTCCCTACATACTTGCCCTGTATAAAGTAATGAAAAAAAATGGCGTGCACGAAGGCTGCATTGAGCAAATGCAGAGGCTCTTCTCTCAACGCGTCTATGGTCACTCACTGACCATTCCTGTCGATGAACAGCGTTTAATCCGTATTGATGATTGGGAACTTGATAATAGGATTCAACAGCAAGTCGATAAATTGATCGAACAAATCACACCAGACAATTTTACTACCGTAGGTGACTACAAAGGTTACAAAACGGATTTTATGCAACTAAATGGATTCAGTTTACCAAACGTTGATTACCAAGCTAACGTCGATTTTGACACGCTATGTCAGCTGAAACCCTAAGTGCAACCATAAATTCAATGGAAACATACCAGTATTGTCGCCGCGAACACCGACGGTCACAATTCTCAACATTGATACTGCGATTTAGCTTCTGCCTTTAAACCAGCGCACGAGATAATAGCACGACGCAGTACACGAAGGGACAAGACTGGTAATAGCCGTTTATTCGTCATTATTTCAGAGGCCAGAGAGTCTCTACTGCTACCCAATAAGGTGATTCACATGAGAAAATATTTTATCGAGGCGCTTCTGTTCCTTACTTACGTTCTGTTCGCATTTGCATGGGCAGGTTCGAGCATTATGAGCCCCGAGATTATGAAGACTTTCGAGACCGGAGGTTTAACCATGATTGCGATGGCGACTAATATGATTGCCATCTCTAAAATTGTGGGTAACCTTTTCGCGGCTTGGTTCCTCGCCAAACTTGGACCTAAAAAAACCTTTACTGTCGCTTCTGGTCTTGTCGTGCTTGGTGGTATCGGTGCGTTTGCGTTGAACTACAATATGTTCTTATTCTCACGTTTAGTACTTGGCTTTGGTGGTGCGCTTTTGTTGGTAGTAACAGCACCAATCGTAATGCATACCTTCAAAGACGCTAAGAGCCGCATGATCGCTAACGCGCTAAATGCCGATGCCTTCAATACCGGTAACTTAATTGCAATCTTAGGGGTTGGCGCTTTAATGACGTTCGCTGGTGATTGGCAAGCCGCCATGTTAACGATGGCGGGTTTAAGTGCGATGGCTATGATGTTGTGGTTATTTGTCGGTGTTGATTTCGATATAACTAAAAAAGACGATGGTACTGTTGCTCGCGGATACACAATGAAAGAGGGTCTAAAAGAGAAATTCAATTGGACTATCGCTGTTGGCTACTCTGGCCTTTTGTTTTGTTATATCTCAGTATTTACGCTATTTCCTAACATCCCTGGCTTTGCTATCGAATCTAAATATCTCAGCTCTATCATGATTTCTGGCGGTATGATTGGTACGGCTATCGGAATGTTCGTTGTCCCTAAGTTTATCCCTCAACGCGTTCAAGCTTTGCGTTGGTTTGGTCTCGGTATCACTTTCTTTGCTGCAACCGCAGTATTAACTAGTATTCCGAGTATAGCGATGATTGCAGGCTTACTATGTGGGGTTTGTATGTTCTCACCAATGAGTTCATTGGTCACCATGATTCAAGAACAGCCAAATACATTCCCTGCTCGCGTTGCGGTTGCCGCGGGTATCTTCTGGTCTTCTGCTTATATACTTGAAATGATCTACATGACTATTGCCACTAGTATTGCTGATACGATGGGCAACCCACTAATCGCTGCATTTATCGCAGTCGGCATGTCGAGTACCATTTTCTTATCTAGCTTGTTCCTGAAAGAAACCAACAAAAAAGTAATGTAATTTAATTGAGGGCGGAAATACCGCCCCTTCATTGGAGTCGTTCACTATGCGTGAAGTAAGCCCAAAATTAAAACCTTGGCTCAATAATTTAAATAATGTCACGGTACCAGCCCTGCTTAAAAGTGGCTTTAAACCAAGCCCGATAAATGCCCGTGAAGGGTTAGCGAACCTAACCAAAGGACTTGTCACTGATATCCAAGAAGTGACGCGTATTACCGATGAGATAGTAATAAACGACGAGTACGATGTACCAGTACGTGTCTATAATCCAGATCCAGAAACAGCATTGCCGGTTATTATTTATTGCCATGGGGGTGGTCATATGTCCGGTTCTGTTACCGTTTATGATCCAATCTGCCGAAAGCTGGCAAATGCTACTCAACACATAGTGGTATCGGTGGAATATCGACTTGCACCAGAGTGTCGTTACCCTGCTGGACTCAATGACGTTTATACTGTCGTTAAGAACATTTATGACACACTAGATGCGGCTGAAATTCAACACCTACCCGTTCTAGCGTTAGTTGGTGATTCTGGTGGTGGCGCTATCGTTGCAAGTATCACGGCGAAAGCACAATTTGACGACCAAGTGCATATCGATAAGCAAGTGATGCTCTACCCAAGCCTTGATTACACCATGAACACTCAATCAATGGAGCAAAACGCGGAAGGATATTTATTACAAAAAAGCAAAATCGCTTGGTATTTTGATCGCTATTTCAATCAGCATGATGATCGAGTAAAGGCCTCTCCTCTTTATGGTGAATTTACTCACGGTTTACCGGCAACATTAGTATTCACCGTTGAGTTTTGCCCACTGAGAGACGAAGGTACACAATATGTGCAAAAGGTTCTGAATTCGGGCGTGCACGCTGAGCATATTCACTTTAGCGACATGATCCATACCTTTATCAATATGGAAGATTTGGTTCCTGAAGAATGTGAATCCGTTTACCGATCAATTGCAGATTTTTTACACCAAACACCAAAGACTCATATTGGGTAGCGTTCACATCAACACACTAGGCACATTGGCTAATCGATCGGTTTAACTTCCCTCGGCCAACAATACGTTAACGGTCTTATATTAGCGCCAGTAGGGACTTCCTGCTGGCTTTTCTATGCGTTTAATTATTAACACAACAGGTCAGAACCTCTAAGAAAATGGTAAAATAACATAGAGTAAACAAGGCGTTAAGGGTTATTTGATGATAGAGGCACTCATGAAAATCTATGTCTGAAATCTGTCGTATGAGCTTAGAGGGATTATAAATTCACTCTACTTTAAATCGATGAATAATTTGATTGCTCGATCCCCGCCACAACAGCTCAGGATCGTACAGATCTTGTTCGAACTTACCGTCTATTAACGCATCAACCAAGTCAACAATATCCTTTTGTTTTCGATTAAGCTCAGCAATTTCAAACCCAGACCAGAGCCAAATATCTTTGCCGGGGCACTCAGACTTGACTCTTTTTACCAGTTTAAGAACAGAATCTACATTATCTGGATGTAGTGGGTCACCTCCTGATAGTGAGAGTCCGCGTCGCTTAATTCGTAGATCGTTCAAGTCCGCGATTATCTGATCTTCTAACTCTTGTGTGAACAGATACCCTGAATTGGGTGACCAAGTCGCCTGGTTATAGCAGCCCTTACATTGGTGATTACAGCCCGAAACAAATAAGCTAGCACGGGTGCCGGGGCCATTAACGACATCTATCGGATAATATTGAGAATAATTCATAGCAACCACAAACCTTCCCAACGAAGGGAAGGCTAATTGAAGGATTTATAGGTGTTTAACTCGACGCTTAACTTCTTCTTGTTTACCTAAATTAAACGGACGTGCATCCGGGCTACCCAAGTAGCCACATACTCGTCGTGTCACGGACACTTTAGTTGAATCGTGGTTTCCACATTTAGGGCAGGTAAAGCCTTTACTGGTGCAATCAAACTCACCGGTATAGCCACATTCATAACACTCATCAATGGGCGTATTGGTACCATAATATGGTACTCGGCTATAGCTATAATCCCAGACATTCTCTAACGCTTCTACGTTTTGTTGCATGTTAGGGAATTCGCCGTAACAAATGAAACCACCAGAAGACAGCTCCGGATAAGGCATCTCAAAATCGATTTTGTCATACGGATTAACTTTCTTTTCTACATCAAGATGAAAGCTGTTTGTATAATATCCTTTGTCTGTAACCCCTTCGATTACACCAAACTCTTTAGCATCAAGACTGCAGAAACGGTTACATAGATTTTCACTCGGCGTTGCATACAAGCTAAATGCATACCCTGTTTCTTCTTTCCATGCATCTACTGCCGCTTTCATTTTACGAACGAGTTGAATCGCTTTAGCATTCAAGGTCGGATTATCATAAACGTGTTCTTTGCTCTTATACAACGCATTAATCGTTTCATGAATACCGATATAACCCAGAGAAATCGAGGCGCGCCCGTTTTTGAATATCTCAGCAACGGCATCATCAGGATTCAAACGAACGCCACAAGCGCCTTCCATATATAGAATAGGAGCAACCTTCGCCTTCACTTTTTCTAAGCGATTGATACGCGTATCTAACGCCTTTCGTGCTAACTTAAGTTTCTCTTCTAGCAGTGCATAAAACGTCGTTTCGTCCCCACCTGATTGAATTGCAATTCTTGGTAGATTCAAGCTAACGACACCTAGGTTGTTACGGCCATCATGAACCAACTCACCGTTTTGCTCATATGGATTCAGGAAGCTGCGACATCCCATTGGGGTCTTAAAAGAGCCTGTAATTTCGACCACTTTATCGTAGTTCAAGATATCCGGGTACATACGCTTGGTAGCGCACTCTAACGCCAGTTCTTTGATATCATAATTAGGATCGGAAGGTTTGTGATTCAAGCCATCTTTGATACCGAAGACTAATTTTGGAAAGACCGCTGTTTTGCGATTTTTACCCAGACCTGCAATACGATTCTTCAAGATCGATGCTTGAATTAACTTTGCTGCCCAGCTTGTTCCTAGACCGAAACCAAAGGTCACAAATGGCGTCTGTCCATTGGCCGTATGCAATGTGTTCACTTCATACTCTAAAGATTGAAATGCGTCGTAACACTCTTTCTCTGTCCGCGATATCGCAAACTCTTCAGGGTTATGAATATCCCACTCTTTAGCCACTTCCATATGCTTATCGTAGCTTGTTAAGACGTATGGTTCTAAGATCTCATCAATAGCGTTTATGGTTGTACCGCCATAAATATGAGAAGCAACCTGTGCAATAATTTGCGCCGTGACTGCTGTTGCTGTTGATATTGATTTCGGTGTATCAATCTCGGCATTACCCATCTTAAAACCGCGGGTAAGCATGCCTTTAAGATCAATCAGCATACAGTTGAACATTGGGAAAAACGGAGCATAATCGAGGTCATGATAGTGTATATCACCATCATCGTGAGCTTTTACAACGTCGCGAGGTAAAATATGAGTTTTTGCATAATGTTTTGCGACGATACCAGCTAACAAATCACGTTGAGTCGGGATTACCTTGCCATCTTTATTGGCATTCTCGTTTAATAGGTCGGCATTGCTTTGCTCAATCAAACCTTGAATTTCTTTCGTTAATGCGCTTTTTTTATCACGCGACATGTCACGATCATGTCGGTATTCAATATAAGAACGCGCCATACCTTTGTACGGGCCTTGCATCATTTCGTTTTCGACTAACGTCTGTATCTCTTGGATATCAACTTCGTCATGTTCAAGGAGTTTACGCTCAACAGCCTCTGCCACTTTCTCTGCATAGGCAGTAACATCACTGTCTATAAAGGTTGATGCACTTTCGACAGCGGTGACAATGCGATCCCTTGTAAAAGGGGCACGAGAACCATCTCTTTTAATGACGACTGTTTTCACTTTTTCTCCTTACCCTAGATATCCACAGATTATCAACAAAACACCATATAGGGTATTAACATTTAAAATTCACACTACATATTGTGTACGTATTTAACGAAAACCGCCAACCTTAAGTCTTGATCCAGATCAATAAAAACGAAGTGAACACCAAGATCACTCGATCTTTCTGGAGAAGATCTCATTGCGTAAAGAAACAGAAATTTCACACAAAAATGCGCTTTTTGGGGTTGAAATTTTTGATACCCTGATGACATAAGCGTTGGCAAGGAGTCAACAAAGATAATGATAAAATTACTAATTACAAAGTGGGTTTTTGGCTCACTTTTTGTTGCGTGCACTTTATCCACAGAATTTGCTTTCGCCGATTCAAAGTTAATCACAAGTTGGAATTTTGAGTGGTTGAGTCATCGCGGAAAAGTAAGCACGTTGTCAAAAAATCGTACGTCAAAAGATATCAAAATGTTAGCAATTCATTTTCGTCAGTTATCGCCTTCTATTTTATTCTTTCAAGAAGTCGATTCAAATGAGGCTATCCTGAACGTTGTTGGCCGTGGTTACCGTGTTTATCTTTCCGACCGTGTTCAAAAGCCATTTCGAAACTATCAATTTGACGATATCAACCAGTACACTGGTATTGCTGTTAAACATGGCATTAATGTACAAGATCCACATGACATAAGATTGGATAAAACACCCGGTAGCAAATTGAGATTTGCTACCTATATTATTATCGATAACATCGCCGCTATCATTAATAAAAAAACGAACCCCACGACAGAAGAGATCTCGCCTAAAATTCATCTGCTATCTGTACATTTAAAGGCAGGGTGTAGCGGTAGCTATCGAAATTCATCGTCGTGTTTGATCTTGAAACAGCAAGCGGTTGAACTGAACTATTGGCTTCGAGAGCGAGTACATAACAAAGAAAGTTTTATTATAGCTGGCGATTTTAATCACGCCCTCGCCTTTCCTAATGATTGGTTTTACCAAGATTTAACCCAGACAATTCAAAACCACGTTATTTTAACCAGTCGAAGAACCGAAGCACACTGTGTTGTTCGTTCAAAACGAAACCCAAATAGAACCTATAAATATAAAAATCTCATCGACCACATCGTAATAAGTTCAGATTTAGCCACCAGACAAGCCAAACAAAACGTGTATACCAAGCAACAGGTTTTAAGTTACCAGCTAAGTGACCATTGTCCTATTTCGGTTTCCCTCGCGAGATAATGAGGCAAAAAAAAGCAGCGCTATGTAGCGCTGCCAAGAGGCAGGTTTATGACTACCTGCGCGTCTGTTTAGAATGCATCAAGCAATAACAACTTCAATGCCTTGCGCTCTAAAACCTTCAACATATTCATCCGAACAGTCGCAGTCAGTAATAAGGATATCTATTTTGTCGTTACCAAGCACCGAGTTAAAACCCACTCGCCCCATTTTTGTAGAATCAACAACGGCAATTATTTTTTTTGCGCAGGAAGCCATTACCGCACTAATGGTATAACCATCATTAAAGGTTGTAATGCCTTTTTCAGGGTCAATACCATCGGCTCCAATAAACAGTATATCGGCTGAAACGCCATCGAGACACTGCTCTGCTTTGGTTCCATGCAGAGACTTTGTTTTTACTCTATACGTCCCCCCACATATTACTAAGGTTGTATTTGGCGCTTCTGCCAATGCGCTCGCGGCTGGCAGATTATTGGTAATCGCAATAATTTCACCCTTTTCAGCGATGTGTTCAGCCACGATATGCGTAGTGCTGCCGCTGTCTAAAATGACAGAATTGCCCGCTTCCACGTACTTTGCAGCGGTTATCGCAATTCTCTCTTTTGCGCTGGCATTGATTTTGTAGCGTCTTTCTAGTTTGATTTCGCGTTCATTTTCGATGCTGTTAGGAAGAGATTGCAAAGACTGCGCACCGCCATGAAAGCGTTTGAGTTTGTTGTTTTTTTCCAGTTTTCGTAAGTCAGCTCGTACAGTCACTTCGGAGGTATCAAATAACTCGACTAAGTTTTTTACTTCTACTCGTCCATTCTCTTTAAGAAGTTCTAGAATTCGTTCATGCCTTTCTAGCACATTCATTTGGTTTCCTCGCGCACGTCTTTCGTTTGATTTTGATTGTGTCCGAGCGGAATTATTGCACAAATGGATAATAGGTAAAGAAAAATAGACTTTTTGATGGATAACAAAAAAAGCCCGGATCGAGAAATTCGACCGGGTTATCAAGTATGATTCGTTTAGACTAACGCATAAACTTCAAATAAAACAATGGATAACAAAGGATTTTAATATTAAACAGTGACTACTTCGATACCTTTCTCTCTAAATCCATCTAAATACTGTTGATTAATATTGGTGTCTGTCACTAATATATCGATGAGTTCTATATCCAATACGTGGTTAAACCCCACTCTTCCCATCTTGCTTGAATCAACGACCGCAATAATAACGTTTGCACATGAAGCCATCACTGCACTAATGGTATAGCCTTCATTGAAGGTCGTTATCCCCTTATCTGGTACAATGCCATCGGCACCAATAAACAGTATGTCGGCAGAAACGCCCTCTAAGCACTGCTCGGTTTTCGCACCATGCAATGACTTCGTTTTATGTCGATAAGTACCACCACAAATAACCAGGGTAGTATCAGGCGCCTCTGAAAATTCTTCCGCGACTGCGAGATTATTGGTTATCGCAATTATCTCACCTTTTTTGGCGAGTTGCTTAGCAACTAAGTGCGTGGTACTGCCACTATCGATAATGATCGAATTGCCTGACGATACGTAAGAAGCCGCCTTTTCAGCAATTCTTTGTTTAGCCAAAGCATTCAGGTCATAACGATTTTCGAGTTTGGTTTCATTCTCTAATACTTTGGGGCTGCGATTTATTACGTTGGGCAACGTCGTAAGGGATTGTGCACCACCATGAAAACGCTTTAGTTTATTTTCTTTTTCAAGCCTTCTAAGATCCGCGCGTATCGTCACCTCTGACGTATGAAACAGTTCAACAAGGTTTTTAACGTCTACTCGACCTTTCGCAACAAGAAGTTCTAATATGCTTTCTTGTCTTTCTAGCACGTTCATTAATTGTACCTCTTGTCTGTCGATAAAGTGGCTGCCTTTTACGATTTTCTTTATTGCTCTATTCTGTCTATATTACGTAAAAGGCACGCCTGTATTATTTATCGCTACTCAGTTGCTATCTTGCCGTCTATATCCCAAAGGTCTTCCCAGCCTTTTGCTGTTTCCCACAAGAATACTTGGCCTTTGATTAAGCGACAGTTTTTGTCGTTTTTAGAAATAGCATCCATCTCTTCATCGGTTAACGGATTCTCGGTGATGCATTTCAGATTCGTGTGATATTCATTCTCACGTACAGAGAAAGGAATAGGCACGTGGCCACGTTGAGCAGCCCACTTGATGCATATGACCGCAGGATGAACCCCTAAACGTTTCGCTGCTGCAACAATGACCGGGTCTTCAATGTCTACTGTATCGTTATCGGTTTTGTCTCTGTCCGGGCGTGTAGGAGAACCAATTGGACAGAAACCAACGGGTAATACGTCGTTAGCCACTAAATAATCGTACAAACCTTGTTGCTGGAAGTGTGGGTGGCATTCAAATTCGTTAACAACTGGCTTAATACGAGCATCTCTCAAAAGAAGCTCCATTTTTGCCTGTGTCATGTTTGACGTACCGATACTCTTAACTAAACCCATGTCGACAAGTTGTTCCATCTGTCTCCATGTATTCATGAATTTTTCTTGGATAAACGGTGTTGAATCAGGGCTACGAGAATCACCGTCGCAACCAGGCGCATGATAATTTGAGAAAGGCCAATGCACCAGGTAGAGATCAAGATAGTCTAATTGAAGATCTTCTAATGACTGTTTACACGCTGCAATAACGTCATCATGTTGGTCATTCCAAACCTTAGAGTCGATGAACAGTTCTTCTCTTGGTATGCCACCATTCATCATCTGCTGGAACACATCACCAATCAGTTTTTCGTTTCCATACACCGATGCACAGTCAAAAAAGCGAAAACCAATAGAAGCCGCACCTAAGACTGCATTTGAAACTTCTTCTGCGGTAAATCTATCTGAACCAAATGTACCCATACCGATAGCTGGCATCTTAATTCCATTCGCTAGTACCTTCGTTGGAATGGATGATTGCGCGACTGCGTTATTTGATATTTTGAATTGAGACATGTTTAATTCCTTTTGAAAAGGTGGCCCCTCAAAATTAGGAGGTGAGGGGCACCTTGTATTCTAATGATACTTGTTATTAGTAAAGTACTGACTTAGCTTCTTTAGTGTCGATGTTTTGCTTAGTTACGTAAACAACACCTGTATCGATGAACTTCTCAACTTTTTCACCTTTAAGGATTTTGTTTACTGTTTGAACACCTTCATAACCCATCGCGTAAGAAGATTGCACAACGATACCGTTTAAAGTGCCATCTTTTACGAACGATTGAAGGTCAGAGTTTCCGTCAAAACCAACCGCAACAACTTTACCAGCGAAACCTTGTTGCTTAAGTGCACGGCCCATACCAACTGCAGTTGGTTCATTCGAACCAAAGATAGCAACGAGATCTTTATTTGACGCTAATACGTCGATAGTTTGGTTGAGTGCAGTAACCATGTCTGCTTGTGAATAGAAAGGACCGATAATTTCCGCGCCTGCTTTCTTCACTTCATCCATGAATCCACCGTCACGCTCAATCGCTGAACCTGCACCTGGAGTAAATGACATCATGGCAACTTTCGTTACTTTTTTACCTGATGCCTTTAGGTCAGCTATCAGCTTTTTAGCAGCAAGTGCACCAGCTGTACGGTTATCTGTTGCTAAGAATGCTTGATAATACTTGTCATTTTCTAAACTAGAGTCAATTAATACAACTGGAATTCCTGCTTCCCACGCTTTCTTAACGGAAGGAACCAAGGCGTTTGGATCAGAAGGTGCTAATACGATGCCTGACACGCCACGGTTAATCGCGTTATCGACCATATTAACTTGCTCTGCTACGTTTGTTTCTGCTTCTGGTCCCTGGAACGTGATTTTATATTGGCCTAACTCTTTTTCAGCATCTTCAGCTCCACCACGAACATTTTGCCAGAAGTTAGAATTAGATGTCTTCACGATAACTGCTATTTCGTTAGATTTAGCAAATGCATCCGGCATGCTGAACATTGTAGTAAGTCCAATCATTGCTACCATTGCGAGTTTTTTCATAGTACCGCCCTCCTTGTTAGGCGCATTTTTCTTTGTAGGTACAGATTTTGGTTTTTTAACCGGGTTTTGACGAAGCTGATCAAATGCCACCGTCATTATTATTACGCTACCGATAATGATTTGTTGAACGAAGAAAGAAACACCATTCATATTCAAACCATTACGGAGCACGCCCATGATAAATGCACCAATCAGAGTTCCTGGTATCGTACCTACCCCTCCCATTAGTGATGTTCCACCTACCACGGCGCTTGCGATTGCATCCAACTCGTAAGCAACACCACCATTCGGTTGTGCTGTTACTAATCGAGATGCGAGTACTACACCTGCAAGTCCTGCTAATGCTCCGCAAGCCGTGTAGGCATAAATCTTGACTCTCTCTGTCTTGATACCAGAAAGACGAGCTGCTTCTTCATTTGAACCGATTGCGTATAGGTAGCGACCAACACGTAGCTTGGTTAATGCAAATGTAAACATGGCCGCAATAACTAACATCAAAATAACTGGATAAGGAATACCCGGGAACTTAACGATAGGGAAACCATTTGCACCGATTTCAACGACTCTAAATAGTGCTCCGTTACCGAGGTAAGAGAACGATTCTGGCATACCGGATACGGGTGCAGCGTTGGTGATATATAACGCCAGACCACGGGCAATCATCATCATGCCCAATGTTGCAATGAAAGGTGGTATCTTCAAAAAGGTAACAAAAAAACCGTTGGTTAAACCACACAATCCACCGATAAATACGCCAAATACAAGCCCTAACGAAACAGGCATGCCCGCATTTACCGCCATACCAGCCGCTACGCCAGCAAGCGCAACCACCGACCCAATACTAAGATCTATTCCCCCAGTTAGAATGACACACGTTACACCGATACCCATAAAGGCGATCGTTGACGTTTGCAATCCAATAGTCATCAAGTTATTGATAGTTAAAAAATATTCGTTCGTTGCGGTGAAGGCGATAAGCAGAGCAATCAAGCCTCCAAATGCTGCTAATTTTTGCAGCATCAGTTTTTGTTTTTCAGTCATTTAAGCTTCCTCATATTCATGAGCGAACATATGTTTAACGCCCGTCGCATAGTGCATGATTTCTTCTTGGTCCGTTTTTGAGGTTTCTAACATTCCTGTCATTTCCCCTTCCTTCATTACGATAACGCGGTCGGACATACCCATTACTTCTGGCAGTTCTGACGAGATCATAATGACGCCTACTCCATCGGCGGCAAGTGCATCAAGCAATTCGTAGATTGCGTATTTTGCCCCTACATCGATGCCACGGGTTGGTTCATCGAATATCATTACTTTAGCTTCTCTAAACAACCACTTACCGATTACCACCTTCTGTTGATTGCCACCGCTCAGATTATTTACAAGCTGCTCTACAGTGGGGGTTTTTATCTCCATTTTGTCGATGAATGTTTTTGACGCTACACATTCTTCGCTAGTCGATATGACACCATAGTCGTTGCACACTTTATCCATGGATGCCATGGTAATGTTTTCACGAATGGTCATTTTGACTGCAACACCGTTTAACTTTCGGTCTTCAGAAAGATAAGCAATACCCGCTTTTATCGAATCCGCAGGAGACTTAATAGAAACCTGTTGGCCGTGAATATAAATCTCACCATCGTCTAACGGATCAGCGCCAAATATAGAACGAGCAAGTTCGGTGCGTTTCGCCCCAACCAAGCCAGTGAAACCCAGAATCTCTCCCTTTCGAAGATCAAAGTTCAGTGGTTTAAATACGCCGTTTCGTTCTGCGTTTATCACCGACATGATCATGTCTTCTTGTGGAACAGAGGTTCTTTTCGGGAATTTCTTATCTAAAGACCGTCCAACCATCTTGGAAATAATATCGTCCATGCTAATGTCACTTAACACATGATCAGATACGTACATGCCGTCACGGAAGATGGTGATGTGGTCACAGATACGTTTAAGTTCGTCCATTCGATGCGAGATATAAACGATACACACACCTTGTGACTTAAGCTTTTCTACCAACTCAAAAAGTTTTTCGATCTCTTTTTCAGTCAACGCCGATGTTGGTTCATCCATAATCAGCACTTCAACATCAAACGAAAGTGCCTTTGCAATCTCGACCATTTGCTGTTTCGCAACAGACAAGGTATTAACGACATCGGTAGGGTTGACCCCTATTTCAAAGATCTCTAATAATTTCGCCGCATCTTTTTCCATTTTTTTATGGTTAACGATGCCTCTCGTCAAAGGTTCACGAGCAAAGAAAATATTTTCTGCCACCGTTAGGTGAGGTATTAGGTTAAGCTCTTGGAAGATCATGCTTATTCCGTTTTTCTGAGCTTCTAATACCGAAGAAAATGTGCGCTTTTCTCCTTTGTATTCAATGGTGCCTTCATCCGCTTCATGAACGCCGATAAGTACCTTCATTAACGTTGATTTGCCTGCACCATTTTCCCCCATAAGTGCATGCACTTCGCCTTTACGTAGATCAAAATCGACGTTGCTTAGTGCTTGAACACCTGTGAAAGCTTTTGAAATGTTGCGCATTGATAATAATGTGTTTGTCATACATAGCCTCCGTGCATTTCAATAATGCTTAAGTTAAGGGAGTAACCCCTTTTTTGAGGATTATGTTGCCGTATTTTCTAGTAGTACCAGTTACTACGACACAAGTAGCGGTTTGCGCTCTATCATAGAATGCAAATCTATCGATGAAGGTAATCTCTGTTCCTTCAGGAAGAGCGTCCGCATACTCTTCAACTAAACCATCTGGTAATCGATCACCTTTGACAGGTGCCATCATTACCACTTTGTCATCAACATATTGATCAAGCTCAAACAGGGGAACAATCGCTTCCAATAACTGGGAGACTTCTATTCCATCGGCTCTGAATATCAAGTCATTACAGCTGTAGGCAGGGAAATGAGCATCGCTAATGACGATTTCATCTCCGTGGCCCATCTTGCATAACTCTCTCAATAAGTCAGGTGATATCAAGGGACTAATATTTTTTAACATCTTATTGCCTTATTACTTCCGGATCTTTTAACTAAATTGGACTAAATTCTTCCGCTACTTCTACAGACTCTAATTTTTTGCTCTATGACGTCCGCCATGGCCTGCTTCGCTTTAACGTTATACTCACGCGGATCATTCACGGCTGGGTTTTCCATGAATACTTGTTTTAGCGCATCCGCATAAGCTATTTTCAGCTCTGTTGCGACGTTTACTTTACAGATACCCATATCAATGCAGCGACTGACATCTTCATCTGGCACACCCGATGCACCGTGAAGCACCAAAGGAATATCAATCAAAGCCGCGATTTTTTCTAATCGTGCGAAATCTAACTTAGGCTTTTCTTTATAAAGACCATGAGCAGTACCAATAGCAATGGCTAGTGAATCGATATTGGTTGCTCGAACGAGTCGCAACGCATCTTCTGGAATCGTATATGGGTCGTTGGCAACTTCGATAATCATGTCATCTTCTTGGCCTACCAATTGACCAATTTCCGCTTCCACGCTACAGCCAAAGCGGTGACAAAGTTTTACCGCTTTTGACGTTAACTCTATATTTTGATCGAGAGATAATGCGCTGCCGTCGATCATTGCCGAGCGGATACCACTGCGAACTTTGAATTCCATATCATCTAAATCATGATGATGATCGAGGTGAAGAACCACTTGCATGTCTCTAACGCGTGCCGCTGAATCAACGATACTTATCATCTCTTGGATGCCACCATAGCTATAGGTACCAGGCGTACCAGCGATAATTACTGGTGATTCAAGCTTCTTACATGTATCCAAAACGACGTGTACAGTTTCTAGGTTATGCACATTAAATGCTGGTATTGCGTAACCATTTTTCTGTGCATCTTTTAATAAGTAATTACTGTTTATTAAGTTTTTCATTACGCATCTTCCCAGCTTAGTAATATTTTTCCTTCCGATGGAAGCCCATTTAATTTAGTTACTTCGTCTATGAAGGCTTTCGGTTTGTATACACCTTCAGTAAGCAAATCCGTGTTTATCAAATTCTGTTCAAATAGGTCCGCCGCAACCTGCCACTCTTTACCGGGATACGGCGCAGAGTAGTTCATCCAACTACCAAAAATGGTCAGCTCTTTGCGCAAAATGACTTCGAATTCTTTGTAAGTCATGTGCAGATCTTTATGCAAAGTACCAATTAGCGCGATAGCGGCTCGGGGTCCTGCTATCTGTGTTGCCAACTTAACAGTAATCGGCGTGCCGGCTGTTTCGAGAATCAGTTGATTTTCATGCAATTCAGTCATGGATTGGAATGCTTCGATTGATTCTGTCTGAATCGAGTTGACGCAAACATCGGCGCCCAATAACTTGGCTTTGTCCAGTTTGCTTGGGTTGATATCGATAGCGGTGACACTTTTTGCCCCCAACGCTTTAGCAGTTTGAAGCGCTAACAACCCTATTGTCCCGACACCGATCACAACAACATTTTTGCCCTTACAACCACCAGCCATCAATATAGGGTGAATACCTACCGTTACCGGTTCGAAAAACGCCCCTTGTTGTAGCGAAATTGTCTTAGGTAGTCGAAAACAACTTTTTTCTGGGACGACAACATACTCTGCATTACCGCCCGGCATTCTTGAACCGACAAAGCTATAATCTTTACACAGTGAATACTCACCGTTTTTGCATCGAGCACATTTAAAACAAGGTACTAGCGGTGCACAGACTATATTGTCTCCTACGTGGATGCTTTCTACGTCTTCAGCGACTTCCACTGCTTGACCTGAAAACTCGTGACCCAAAGTGATTGGATAAAAATGTGCTCCGTGATGAAAAACCCTTGGGATATCAGAACCGCATAACCCTGAATATTTAACTTTAACGAGAACACACCCTTCTCTCACTTTCGGTATGTCTGATTCTTGTATTGCAAGGCTTTCATTGCTTTCAACAATTACCTCCAACATTTTTTGTTCCATTTTTGCTACTCCCGTCACGGAAACTTTCGAAACCGCGGACAAATATATTCTTTCGAATGTTTTCTTCGTATTAATCTATCTGTTTTCAAGTATAATAACGAAAGCTTTCGATAACCAACGGAAGTTTTCGATTTTAAATCATCGATCACACTTTTCGTGTGCTTTCTTTTAAAAACAATTCGCAAGGAGTCAAAAGGTGTATATCGGTATAGATTGTGGAACTCAAGGAATAAAAGTAGCGATATGGGATGGTAGGAGCGAACTCTTAGGCGTAGGATATGAAACCTATCCCCTTATCAGTAATGACAATGGAAGAAAGGAACAACAAGTAGACTGGTGGCTTGATTCGCTCGTTGTTGCAATGGATAAAGCCTTCGAAAATACGGGTGAAAACAACCGACGTGTAGATCGTAAATCCATTGAAGCTATTGGTGTGTCAGGGCAACAACACGGGTTGGTTATCTTAGATAATAAAGACCAAGTTATTCGCCCTGCCAAGCTATGGTGTGATACTGAACCAACTGATTTGCTTAATCAATTTGTATCATCAAACAAGATTAACTTTGCAGAAACCATCGGTATCAACGTCCCGGTCGCATTTACTATTGCGAAGTTGTTATGGACAAAAAACGAAAAACCACAAGACTTCGAAAGAATAGCTAAGATTATGTTACCTCACGATTACATCAACTATTGGTTCACGGGTAACTACGTGACAGAAGCAGGAGATGCATCGGGTTCTGGTTTGCTAGATACAAACAGCAAAACATGGAGCAAGCAGGTTGTCGATATGATAGGCCTACCTGATGGATGTCGATTGCCCGAGCTTATCCCTTCTCAAGCAGCGCACGGTACGATAAGAACCTCACTAGCAGCAGAGCTTGGCCTTTCTCCAAACGTTATCGTTTCCAGTGGTGGTGGCGATAATATGATGGCAGCCATAGGAACCGGTAATGTTGGTACGGGACTTTTAACCATGAGCTTAGGAACTTCAGGTACCGTCTATTCGCACACAAAGCAACAGATTGAGAGTGTCGATTACCCTGATCTCAATGCCTTTTGTTCTTCAACAAATGGCTATTTACCTCTTGCCAGTACCATGAATGTGACAAGCGCCACAACCGCGTTTAGAGATCTGCTAAAGACTGACATTTCAACCTTCGAACAAATGATAGCCTCTGTATCACCGGGGTCACAAGGCATCGCTGTCATGCCTTATTTGTCCGGTGCTAGGTTACCTAATGTTCCCAAGGCTAAGGGAGCAATCTTTGGTTTGACCGGTGATAATCTAACCCAACAAAACCTGCTTAGAGCGGCCGTAGAGGGCGTAACCTATAATCTCGCCAAAGGGGTTGAGGTATTGTCGGATGCAGGCCTAAGATTTGATTCCGTTTCTCTCATTGGTGGAGGTTCGAATAGCCAAACATGGCGGCAGATAATCGCAGATGTTACGGGACTAATTGTTAACGTTCCAGCAGCCAGTGAAGCGGGTGCTCTAGGAGCTGCGATGCAAGCTAAATGGGCTTTTTGTCATGAGAGTGGTATCAGAACGACCATAGAGGACATCGCACGTGACAGTGTCACTCTAGCGCCGGGTATGATGGCGACTCCTAACCAAGCACAGCATGAGTACTACCGAGAGCTGTATAGTGAATACCACAAACAGGTAGACGCTTACGTTAGCCAATTCCTATAAAACCAAAACCCCCGTCAATCAGAGTTTGACGGGGGTTTTTATTATTCACGTATTAACAGAGTTAGAATCAATTACACCCGTAAGAGTAATCATCCAGAACACCCTGAATCTTGCTCATCATCAGTGATTTTGGATTAGAGTCGAGTTCACTTGCTACTACTTTTTTATACTGCTCAGGAAGGTACTGGCTTAACATACCAAGTGGTATTTCTAACGTTTCTAAATTGGTAATTAGGCTATCCATTGCGCGAGTTATTCTAGGATTAGTCCAGTAATATCGTACCCTGTCTGAAAGGCTATAGTTTAAATCAACCATTGCTTTAGAGTGTGTTTCACTATAATAGTTTTTCCAATAAGTTTGGTCATCTAATAGCACTTCGTGAATCACATCTTTAATATGGCTCTTCGCTTCTGAAGCCACTAATTCTTCTTCAATATCAGCCAAAGCAAACACCGCTTCTCTAAGCGCAAATGTCACGGCTGGACCCACTTTCAAGATGGCGTAATGGTCTCTCACTAGCTCTCTAAATGCTTCTTTTGTTTGATAATCCGTCGAATGGGCTTCGTATACGAAATCTGTGCTTTCGATATACGTTGATAAATCTTTCGCTTCTTCAGGCTTGTAATGAATAACACTCGAATGGTCGAACTCAACTCCAGGTTGAACAACAATACCAACGACCCTCGATAGCGCCTGTTCTATCCCTCTAGCTTTGAAGGCTTCCACATGCGTTGTTACCGTATTTTCTGCATCTTTTACCGTAGTAACATGCACAGAATTAATGGCTTCTTTTTCGCCACCAGGAACAGGGACTTCTGTACCGATAACGTAGGTTAAACGCCCTTTAAGTTCATCACTTGCGGCTTGTTCTGCCACCTCACATAGAATCGCCGCTCGTTGAGCGACAACGACGGGGTCCAAAGGAACCGGATCATCAGAACAAGACATGGATGCATCTAAATGAATCTTAGTAAATCCAGCTTTTACGTAGTCTCTGATTAGTACTTTCGATTTTTCCATTGCCTCTGCAGCTGGTTCTTTCTGCCAGCAGTTAGGGCCAAGGTGATCGCCACCTAGTATTATTCGGTCCTGATCGAAACCAACTTGTTTCGCAATCTCGTTTACAAATTTGTAGAAATCTGCTGGTTTCATACCCGTGTAGCCACCAAACTGATTGACCTGATTAGACGTCGCTTCAATTAACACTTTGTTATCAGTATTAAGTTCATATCTTAGCGTCGCCTCTATTACTAACGGGTGAGCCGAACAGACGGAATATATCCCTATGTGTTCACCATTTTTATGTTTAGCTACAATACTTTTCATTTCCGAACCCTCATTTCGTAATCCTTCCTTTATTTTTGATCGCAATCAAACGAAAGTAAATAAAAGAATTAGAAATTAACGATATTTTTGACTTAAAATGAAAAATTGGACGTATAAACACATTTCGAAACAAATTAAAACAATGAAAAAAAAAAGAAAGGCCCGTTAACGGACCTCTCTCTCTTTTTTTGTTGTTTGCTAGAACATAATTTTTCTATTCGTTTTTACCTATACTTTAGCGGTTCTATGACCAAATTATCACCACTCAAAACACCTTTCCTCACCTGATTATTGTCACCAAGTTGAACCAAACGATTATGGATAACACCATCTTGAATGACTTTCACATAGTCTAACTGACCAACTTGATATACCGTATTTTCAGGAAGAATAAGCACCGATTGCTCACCGCTTGACAGCACAACCTTGCCATAGACCCCTGGATACACCAGAGATGTAGTATCCATCTCTAGCTTAACGACAAAACTTCGTGAACTGTTATCTGCCGCAGGTGATATCTCAACTACATTGCCTTTTCCTTTAATATCGTACGTTGGCAACTGATAAGCCAAACTGGAACCAAGATGGACATCTCTAATTTGAGCTTCTGAAATATTAACCTGTAGTTGAAGCTTTTCAGGGTTATACATACTCAACAATTGCATACCCGGAGAGGCCGTGTCCCCCATATTGGTATTCTTCTGAGTAATGAGTCCATCAAAAGGCGCCGTTATCATACTAAAGCCAAAAGTCGTCTCGGCTTCAACCACTGCCGCTTCTGCTTGTTTAAATGAAGCTTGCGCCGTTTTTAGATCGCTTTCTGCTTTGTCAAACTGAGATTGGGATAGAAGCTTCTTACTAACCAGCTCTTTTACTCGTCGATATTCTTTACGTGCCGCATTCAATATTGCCTGTGCTGACGATAAAGCTTGCTCTGTTTGCTTTACTCTTGCGTCGAGGTCTCGACTTTCTAACCTCATTAATACATCGCCTTGCTTTACAACCGATCCAACATTAACGAGGACTTCCGCCACCTTAGCGGTTAGTCGTGCAGATATAATGGCCTTTTGATCCGCCGCCACAGTGCCAGTGAATTCGTAACTGACCGGCATCGTTTGCGGCATGATTGCAACGGTTTCGATTTGAGGATAATCAGCCGAGTGTCGTAACCCTTGTTCTGGTAACTTCTCGGAAAAAAAACCGGCCATATATAAAAACAGTAATCCCAATATAGAGAATAGGGCTAAACCCAATAAGATCTTTGACTTCTTCATGCTTCTTCCTCTTCTTGAATGGGTAAACCATGTCCTTTTACATCGCGATAAGCGAGATTATAAACCACGGGAATGACCAACAAGGTAAATACGGTTGAGGCTGTTATACCGAATATAATCGCCCATGCTAAACCATTAAAAATAGGGTCAAGAGTAATGACTATGTTTCCCAATAGCGTCGTACCTGCCGTAAGTAAAATTGGCCTCATACGAACCGCCCCAGACTCAATAAGCGCATCGGTTAGCGCTTTACCTTCCGCGAGCGATTGTTGGATAAACTCAATCAGCACAAGTGAGTTTCGCACGACGATGCCGGCTAAGGCGATCATTCCTATCATTGCCGTTGCCGTAAAGAGTGCTGGATTTGGGTAGCCATTGATATCGTCACTAAACACGTTGAGCAGCCAAAATCCAGGCATGATGCCGATAACGGTTAACGGAATCGCGAGCATAATAATACCAGATACCGCAGGAAGGCCGGTTTGAATAAGCATAACCACAAACACGCCTAGTAACGCCGCGCCGTACGCAATGCCAAGATCAATGAACACATCTACCGTTATTTTCCATTCACCTTCCCCACTCCAAACGACGGTGGTACCGGGCTCCACTGACCAACCATCACCGGCACCATTATTTAGATAATGTCGCGTGCTGACAGGGTTTCGTTCGCTTAACGTCTCTTCATCTTTATCGGACATCACATCGGCAACAATTCCACCGGGTACCCTACCGGCCGATTCAGCGTAAACATAAACGACAGGTTTTAAATTTTTGTGGTTTATAGGCTGCTCAACCGGTTGTTTCACAAACGAGCCCAATTCAGAAACCTGTACCAAAGGTTGAGGGGCATCGACCAAAGCACCATGAACTTCATTCTTAGCGATACCTGCTCGCCCACGTACATAAAGCGCGGTTAATTTATTCAGATCGTCACGATTATGTTTTGCCAATCTTACCTTTACTGGCAAAGGATTGATCTCCCGCTCAGCTTGTAGATGACCTAATACAAAACCTTGATTGGCAGTCCGAATCGTTTCATTGATGTCGTATACTGATATTCCTGACAGAGCGGCTTTTTCTCTATCAACAACGAATTGCCACGTCTCAAATTTACCTTGGATGGAGGTATCAACTTCCGAGACAAATTCCTCTCGCTTTAATCTTTCCGCCACTTTCAAGGCTTGTTGTTGGAGTACGTCGTAACTGGTCGTCTCTTCGCCATACACTTCCGCCGTGATGGTGGCAATCACAGGGGGGCCCGGTGGGACCTCGACTAACTGAATATCGGCAAAATGCTTGACGGCAATAAGCTCGATATCATCTCTTAACCTAGTAACTATCTCGTGAGATTGTTGGACTCGTCTGTCTTTATCGGCAAGGACAATACGAAGTTCACCTTGATTAGGCTGACTGCGCATAAAGTAATGCCTAACCATACCGTTAAAGTCCATTGGAGAGGCAACCCCTGCAAAAGCAGAAACTGACACAACTTCAGGTACGCTAACCAGATAGTCCGAGAAATCTCGCAATGCATTTGATGTGCTAACAAAACTGGACTGCTCGGGCATATTTACAACGAGTTGAAACTCATTTTTATTGTCGTACGGAAGCAGCTTTAAAGGGACAAGCCTTAAGGCAGGGAGTAGAGCCGCACCCGCAAAGAGAACCGCAACAAGGCCTAAGAATAACCAACTTTTACGTCGATTACTCAGCAGTGGGTGTAGTAGCTTTTTATACCATTTATACAACAAGGTCGTTTGTACATCGTATGCGCCATCATCACTTGCCCTTCGCAATATTTTACGCGCTAACCATGGGGTTATCATAAAGGCAACAATGGTGCTAAATACAACGCTTATCGGCACATTAAATGCGAGTGGCGCCATGTATGGGCCCATCATGCCGGTAATAAAAAACATTGGGGTAAAGACAATTACGATGGCGACAGTCGACATAAGCAAAGCACTTCGAATTTCGGCCATCGCTAAAACGATCGCTTTCGTACGCGAAAGGTCTTTTCGTTTTAGATAACGCTCGATGTTATCGATGCTGGCAATGGGGTCATCCACGATTAAGCCAAGTGCGAGGATCAAAGCAAACAAGGTGACGCGATTAATGGAGTAACCGAACGCCAAGTCCATCCCTAGCGCGGCGCCGTAGCTGATTGGAATAGCGATGCCTACCACCAACGCACTTCGCCAGTTTAAGAATAGACCGACAAACACGACAACAGTTAGGATTGAAATACCTAAACTTGATACAAGATTCGATACCTTATCATCTGCCGTTTGGCCGTAATTTCTTATAACACTGAGTTCAACACCTTTCGGCAGCTGTTCCCGTTTCAGGCTATCAAGTTCTTGCAGTACACTTTCAGCAACGGTTACGGCGTTAGAGCCTTTCTGTTTGGCCACGGAGATATAGACCGCAGGGTAGGTCTCGCTAATTTCTCCATTCGCAGAACCAAATTGAAACCAAGTATCATCCGTTGCTTCTTCCGGCCCATCTGAGATAACAGCAACATCGCGCAGAAACACTGGCCGACCATCCACAACATTAACAACCAGTTCGCCAAGTTCTTCTGCCTTAGTGAAAAACTGTCCGGATTCTAGCTCGTACACCAACCCTGACTGATGGACCAATCCGGAATTTTGCTTGTTATGGCTGACAGAAAACGCATTCTGCAGGTCATCTATTGTGGTTTTGCGACTGGCCATCGCCGAACTGTTTAGCTCTATTTCGACGATACGAGACTGTCCACCAATGACTTCAACCACATTTGTACTGTCTAATGCTTTAAGCCTTTGAGTCGCTTGTTGTGCGATTCGACGTAATTCGTAGCTGCCGATTTGTTGAGGATTGGTTGAGTAGAGTGAGGCGACGACAATGGGGACATCATCTATCTCTACTGGCTTAACTATCCAGCTAGTTACTGACGCAGGTACCTTATCTTGATTCGCGTAAAGCTTGTTATACAGCTTTACTAGCGCATCCTCTCGCCCTTCTCCAACGTAATACCTTACGATAACTTGAGCAGCGCCACGCACAGACGTCGAATAGACATACTCAACGCCGTCTATTTGACTCAACAATTTTTCTAGTGGTTCGGTGACCTGTTTTTCAACCTGTTTAGCACTCAGACCCGGTGCTTGAATGATAACATCCGCCATTGGGACGATAATCTGGGGGTCTTCTTCTTTAGGCGTCATCACAAGTGATACCACTCCGATTGCGAGCGCAAGCAGAATTAATATCGGAGGAAAGAAACTGTTCATTACCTTATGAACAAACCCACCATTAAAGTCCTTTTTCATCTTTCCTCCTAAACAGACCAACTGTTGTGATGTTTAACCACACCATTACTTATTTATATTAGTTACCCGAAACCGTTTGGGGGTCGGAATACTTCTTTTTGTTGATGCAAATCAAAATATTAGCAGTACCAAGGCCAACCATCATCGTGGCGAAAAATATCACCACGCCAGCATTACCAGCAGCGAGTGATGAAACAACAGGACCCGGACACAAACCGACCAAGCCCCAACCAAATCCAAATGTGCCTGCGCCTAGAACCAATCGAGTATCTACCTTAGTATTTTTGCTAAGGGTGAATGCCTCCGCTAGAACTGGTTTATTACGAGGTTTAATAATAAGTAAATAGGCAGGCAAGAACACCGCAAGTGCTCCCCCCATCACAAACATAAGATCTGGTGACCACTCACCAGCCACATCTAAAAATCCAATCACGTTAACTGGGTCTACCATGCCAGATATAGCCATACCAAGGCCAAACAAAATACCCGCGATAAGAGAAACAAAACGAAACATACTCACTCCAAACTACAATAGGTGAAGACGAACAAACACGGTCAACGCAGCAACCAACATAAAAATAGCGGTCGCAATAACAGAACGAAAAGACAAGCGCCCCATCCCACAAATGCCATGGCCACTTGTGCAACCATTTCCGAGTTTGGTTCCCACACCAACTAAGAATCCAGCCAACGCTATCAATCCTGCACTCTCCGCGAATTCGGTCGGTATGTGTACATCGAAAAATGCGACGCCTATCATGCCGCCTGAAATCATCCCTACGAAAAACAATAACCGCCAAGAATAATCTTTTGACTTGGGCGTTAAGAGCCCAGTTAAAATCCCGCTTATCCCAGCGATCTTTCCATTCATTAGTAACAACAAAGTGGCTGATATCCCTAATAGCACACCACCGAACAACGAATCCCAAGGAATGGCGAAGCCCATTTTTTACCTCTAAAAGTAATTAAAATTTATACACAATAAATCTGATGTAGACTCGCAATCAAAGAACCAACTCTCTCATCTGATAGCGAATAAAAAACTTGTTGCGATTCTTTTCTAACGTTGACCAACCCGTGTTTACGTAACACGGTCAAATGCTGAGAAAAAGCTGACTGGCTCAAAGAGGACTGTTCTTGCAGCTTCCCAGCACCGAGTTCTCCCTGCATTAGTTGGCAGAGAACCATTAATCTTTCTGGGTGCGCCATCGTCTTGAGTAACTCAGACATCTCAACGGCGTTACTTTGCATTTTTATCAGTTCCATGCCAGCTCCAGTCAGTTAATTCACTTATTTAGATTTTACTAATATAGTAAAATTAGTCAACTCTTAATTAGTTTATTCGAATAAATAAAAATAACATTAGACATTACTAATTTAGAATATTATAGTAATCATGTGATCATTATCGAGGATAGGAAAATGACAGTAGATAGCGGTATAAGAGTATTGGCTGGTAGCATGGTTCTGTTATCAGTAATTTTAACTCATTTTGTGCATCCGGCATTTATGTGGTTAACCGTCTTTGCCGGCCTAAACCTGTTACAAAGTGCCTTCACTGGATTCTGTCCGGCGGTGTCAGTTTTGAAGAAACTAGGCTGTAAATAACCTTGTTGCCCTTTCGTTCAAGGTATCAAAAGTACTGTCTTTATAGACTTATGATACCTTGGGCAACAAGAAACTAAGAAAGCATAATTTATTACCCGCTAAGTCTACATCGATTAGTGGGTGTTGTTGTTTTTTCTTAGCTTTTTGTTATTTAATACTTTATTTTTTGGCTTAGATAGAGCTGAGACACAAATTTATTTTTGGAGAATACTATGACTAAAATCGTGATTATTGGTGGTGTGGCCGGTGGTGCTTCTGCCGCTGCACGCGCAAGGCGTTTAAGCGAAGACGCTGAAATTATCATGTTTGAACGTGGCGAGTTTGTATCTTTTGCTAACTGCGGCTTGCCATACCATATCGGTGGTGACATTACAGAAAGAAGCAACCTACTCCTACAGACACCAGAAAGCTTCCTAGCACGATTCAATGTAGATGTTCGTACAATGAGCGAAGTTATCAGCATAGATAAAGAGAACAAATTCGTTACCATTAAGAACGTATTAGACGGTTCAGAATATACTGAAAATTATGATTTCTTGGTACTAAGCCCAGGTGCTGGCCCCATCGTTCCACCTATCCCTGGTATTAAAAACCCAATTACGCATTCACTGCGTAATATCCCAGATATGGACAAGATCCTTAATACTATCCGTATGAATCGCCCAGAACATGCCACGGTTGTGGGCGGTGGTTTCATCGGGTTAGAGATGATGGAAGCATTCCATCAGCTCGGCATTAAAACGACACTTGTCGAGTTAGCCGATCAGGTCATGACACCTGTCGACCGCGAGATGGCAGGCTTTGCTCATGCTGAAATCAAAGAAAAAGGCGTTGACCTTCGCTTAGGTGTTGCTTTAGAAGCCGTAGAATATGTTCAAGAGCCCCACGTTGCGACGATTGAGAGTGGCGAAACGGACGAACATCCACATATACAAGGCCACCTAAATCTTAGCCTAAACAGCGGCGAAATAATCAAAACTGAGATTCTAGTGATGGCGATTGGCGTACGGCCTGAAATCAAACTAGCACAAGATGCAGGCCTCAGAATCGGTGAGCTTGGTGGGATCTGGACAACTCCAACAATGCAAAGTAGTGACCCTTCTATTTATGCAGTCGGTGACGCAATCGAAGAAGCGGACTTTATTACTGGCAACCCGACGGTTGTTCCACTCGCTGGCCCCGCGAATCGTCAAGGTCGTATGGCTGCGGATAATATGTTTGGTCGTGAGCAAACGTATCAAGGAACACAGGGCACCGCTATCTGTAAGATCTTTGACTTAGCCATTGCGTCTACGGGTAAGAATGAAAAAACACTTAAGCGTGAAGGTATTCCCTACAGAAAGGTTTATGTGCATACCGCCAGCCATGCGAGCTACTACCCTGGTGCGGAAATCGTTTCGTTTAAGATGCTTTACTGCCCAGAGACTAAGAAAATTCTTGGCGCACAGGCGGCAGGTAAAGACGGCGTAGATAAGCGTATTGATATTATGGCGGTTGCTCAGCGCGCAGGTATGACTATCGACCAACTGCAGCATCTTGAGTTAACTTACGCGCCACCATTTGGCAGTGCAAAAGACGTGATTAACCAAGCCGCTTTTGTTGCTAACAACATTGAAAACGGCGATGCAAGAGCGATACATTTCGATGAATTAGATACGTTAACAGATGAGCACTTCATTCTTGATGTTCGTACACCAATGGAAATCCAAAACTTTGGAACATTGGAAGGTGCAATTAATATCCCAGTGGATGAGCTTCGCCCCAGAATGAATGAGCTTCCAAAAGATAAAGAAATTATCATTCTTTGCGCCGTAGGATTGCGTGGCAATGTGGCTTACCGTCAACTAGCCAACAATGGTTACAAAGCACGTAATCTCATCGGTGGTTACAGAACATTGATATTCTCTAAAGCTTAAAACCGAATAAGGGAGCTTAATCGCTCCCTTATTCCCATTCCCCGTAACCATCGCCTTAACAACAAAGACGATCTAAATCTTCTCTTACCTACTTCTCCAGCATGCGTGACTCATCTTCTTGATCATGCATTTATGGAGAAAAAAAACAAAATTGATTGCGCCCTGCCGCTTTACTCTGATACATCGCAGTGTCTGCACTTCTAATGAGCTGCTCAATATCAATAGCATCATCTGGAAATAACGTAATGCCAATACTGACGCTGATGGGTACTTTCTTTTCTCCAACGCTCACTAGAGGTAAACAAGCTTCGATAATTTTCTCTGCTACTATCTTCGCTCCTTCACTACTCTCCTGTTCTGGAAGTATGATAGCGAATTCATCACCAGCCAAGCGCGCAACCGTATCGTTGCTTCGAACGCAACATGAAAGACGACTCGCCAATTCAATCAAGAGTTGATCGCCTGCAACATGGCCAAGAGAGTCATTAATGTTCTTGAATCGATCGACATCGATGTAGAGTAATGCTACATGATTTTTGTCAATCACCGCTTTTGCTAACGCGAGATCCAGCTTATCGAAGGCTAACTTCCTGTTAGGAAGCCCTGTAAGATTGTCATGATGAGCCTGAGTGTATAGCTGATCTTCATATTTCTTTCTTTCGCTAAGATCAATGATACAGGCAACTAAAACCGCCTCTTCAGCATGTGCAACTAATCGACACGAAATTGAAGTCCACAATAGTTCTCCATTCGCTTTTTTCATATGTTGCTCGAGCCCTTCTAACTGATCATGCTCTTTTACAGAACAAAATAACAGTTGTCGATCTTCAGGGTTCATATATAAATCGTCACTATTCCAGCCAATAATTGATTCGCCTGAAAAACTGAATAATTTATTGGCTTGGTGATTGGCATATAAGATGTGTCCCGTTGTTTGGCTCATGATAACGATAGCAACAGGAGACGCGGTGGCAACAGCAGAAAAATGTTTCTGGCTTTGATGAAGTTCTTTGCTGATCCTCCAGTGTTTACAACTTTCTCGGTATTGAATCCATATCGTTCCCACTAACCCAAATGCTAATGTAAAAGCGAACAACATTAACATTCGCATGTCATTACTCGGCCCTTGTTGAAAAGAACTCACTCGTAGCCACAAATTCCCCCCTACGGGTTTCAAAGGAATGGCTTTTGATAAACGAATGCTGTTTTGACTGTATGTGTTTTGATAAAAAACATTATCAATCGCATCTGACACTTCAATTTTATAATGAGACAAAGTCGGGTCTCTCTTTAATATTGAACCCATCAGTTTATTGATAGAGTAAACACCACCCAATGTGCCAAGAAATTGATTCTGATTAAATATTGGCACGTATAATTCAAAGGCTGGTTTACCCTGAATGACAATAAAAGGCCTTGTATATACTGGTTGTCGGCTATTATATGCTAATCGAGATGCACGCTTAGGTTCAGGCAATAAGAGTTTTAGCCCGATTACCTGACTATTCCCTTCCATTGGTGCAGTATGACGTATCACGAAATCACTATCCGACCATGTGACATTAATTAAGCCAGGGTGGTCATTAACGTAACTTGTTAACCTCTTTTGAAAGGAAATAGGATCGAGATTTTTCTGTGATAATTCTTCTGCTATTAGCTGTAAATATTCACGATCAGTTCCCAATTTACGTTCTATATCTTCACTAGTTTTTATGAGCGCTTTTGTAAAATCATATTGTTGAGTAATCGTATTACTCTGTTCAACAAATCGATAAAAACCCAGAACCAAGGTAATAATGGCTAAACTAGTCAAAAATGGAATAAGTCGACTAGGGGAGCCGGAATGTTCTTGCTTTGTCTCGCTTGGTATATGTGTTAGTTGTTCAAAAAATACCTTTGGAGAATCAATCGTTGTTATTTGTTTGTTTGTCTTTGGAAAAAAGATAAAGCCTAAACTACAGACAAGAATTAAAAAACCCGCAAGGATAACCTGAAAAGTTAGCACCTTATTGGTGATAGAATTATTGGTGATAGACGTTGCCGCTATCTCCCAATACCCATCGGCCATATTAACTTGCTTTACAAGCGGAGACTGCTCAAAGATCAACGCAGATCCAAAGAAAATACGCCCTTCGTTATCTCGTATTGCTATATTGAAGTTACCACTACTCGCCGTTAAACCTGCGTCTTCAATAATCGGTATAACATCCATAACCATACTTACTATTCCCCAAAAACCATCCGAACTGTAAACGGCTTTTCTGAGAACAACACCAAGACCACCTTGTCTCAATTCATACGGGGTTGAGTACGCAATGGCTCGACTCTTGATCGCACGGTACGTTACATCTTTAACACCTAAATGGGGATCATTTAAAAGATCATGTCCTAATGCTTCTTCATTACCAACTAACGGAAAAACCATATTAATACGGCCTTCAGGCGCTATAGCAAAATTGCGAACACCAACCGTCGATGAAAATAAACCAATCAAAAATGTTTCAGCCCTTTTCGCTGAATAAAAAGAGGGATTGGGCGTATTAGCAACGTCAGTTTCTACATAAGAAGCAAGTACATTCAATAAGTTTTCGCGAGATTGTATAATTGCAGACAAGTCATATGCGTACCTTTCCAACTCAACACGAACTTTACTTGAATGTACTTCTGATAAATAAGAGTGGTACCAATTTGACAATTGCCACCAAACACCGACGCAAGCCAGTGCTAGTATTGCCATTACAGTGTATCGCCTTAAATATCTAACGCTACCGCGATTAACCATCGATTTGATCTTTCAAATTTAACCTATAAAAAATAAAACATGTGATCAAGAAGTAGACACAAATATTTTAATCAAAATACTCTACACGACTCGTATAGAACCGATATTCATTACCCCATACTAAGCGCCCGAGAGAACTATAATTTCACCTCTGTCACGCCATTTTATGCTTAACTTTCTCACGCAAAATAATCACCTGATATCCCAATGCGCACAATTTCCGGAATAGAACGTTTGGTTCGATACCGTAATTTGTATTCAATTTTGTTAAATCTATTGATGGTATTTATAACTGAACCTAATTCAATCTTGCCACATTGGCAGTGAATTTGACAGTACTGCAACAAGTTTAGAATGAGTATGCATGTGATTTCTACCACCCTAGTAATGTATACTTTCGTGCACAAATTACAAAGATTAGAATTAACAGCAGGGATAGTAACTAAATGAATGATCTATATACACAAGTGATGACCATCTTCTTAGGATTTTTTGCAATCATGAACCCGATCGCCAATACTGCAGCCTTTGCCGGATTGGTCGGAGACAAAAGCAAAGCAGAGCAAATTAAAATCGCAGCGAAAGCGCTCATTATTACATTTATTGTCATTCTCTCTTTTGCTCTACTTGGAAAGGTGATCTTTCACCTATTTGGTATCACCATATCTGCATTAAGAATAACTGGGGGTATTTTGGTTTTTCTTGTCGGATATCATATGCTTAATGGGCATGGTTCCAAATTACATTCTTCTGAAGGTAATGAAGACGCTGATATAGCAGTGTCGCCTTTAGCCGTACCGCTTCTTGCTGGTCCAGGAACCATTGCAACGGCAATGAATTATTCTTCCTCAGGAGAGATAACAGGGATAATAATCACTGTATCGGTATTTGCGGTTTTATGCCTTATCACTTTCTTCTGTTTTATTTTCAGCTCAAATATTCTGGCATTGATCGGAAAAAGTGGCCTTAGTATTGTCACACGACTAATGGGTTTAATACTTGCTGTCATAGGAACGCAAATGGTGATCACTGGAGTGACGGCCGTGGTGAAGGCCATTGGCTAAAGAGTCAACCAACGACAACGCTACTCGTTAGATTAGGAAACAACATCGATTGATGTAATAAAGGAGCCTTGTAGGCTCCTTTATTACTAACACTTTCTTTTTATTCCGGCCGATTAAAGCAGTGGTCTTTATGTTCTTCAATAAGCTCTAGTGCCGTTTTATCGCAATCAGGTAACGCCGCATCACTACTGCCTAAAGGCGTCACTCTTTGGCCCCATTTTAATAAACCCGACCCCCAGGTCAAACCGGCGCCAAACGCGGCGACCAAGATGTTGTCTCCTGGTTTCACACGCCCTTGTTCAAGTGCTTCACACAAGGCAATAGGTACGGTCGCTGCTGAAGTGTTACCGTAATTCTGAATATTAACAAACGCTTTATCTTGAGAAATTCCAGCCAAATCTGCCAGCGTTTGAATAATTCGTATATTCGCCTGATGAGGGATAAGAATATCAATATCTTGCGTACTCATCCCTGCACGCTTCAACACCGTCTGAGCAGCGACACCCATCCCTTTAACGGCGCGCTTAAAGATATCACGACCGACAAAATTAAAATCAAAGTAGCCATTATTCGCAGCAAAACGGTCCATGCTAGTACCAAATTTGGGCACCGATAGGATATCGCGTCCAGCAGAGTCACATCCAATGAGCGCCTCTTGCAGACCAACGTTTTCCTCGGTTCTACTAAGAACTGCAGCACCTGCACCGTCTCCAAATAGAACCGCGGTATCTCGTTGGCTCCAATCAATGAAAAACGATAATCTTTCTGCGCCAATAACTAGCGCATTTTTATAGTTACCCGCTTGAATTAAGCGTGTTGCCGTTTCTAACCCATAAACAAAGCCAGTACATGCGGCGTTCAAATCAAATGCGGCGGCGCCAACGACACCAAGATTCTGTTGAACCTTAGACGCTATATTTGGGATAAGAGAATCGGCTGAGCAGGTTGCAACGATGATGATATCAAGATCTTTCGCTTCAATACCTGCGCATGCAAGGGCATGTTTTGCGGCAACTGTCGCAAGTTCTGATGTGTTTACATGGCTTATTCGTCTGTTCTCAATACCCGTTCTAGAACGGATCCACTCATCAGAGGTTTCTATGAAAGTGCTTAAATCAGCATTGGATAATACCGCTGGTGGGATACATTTTCCCCAACCGGTTATTTCAGCGTAGTACTTGGTCATCTGTTCCTCTGTATACTTATTCTTGTCATTTATACAATCTAGTATATACAAGTATACGCTTATATAGCTTCACTGATAAGTGAGAATTTTTGTCGATATAAATATATCGACATTACAGACCTGATGCCCTTCCTAAATAGGTTGTTAATTGTGCAGTTCCTGCTAAAACAAACATCAAAAATCAAATACTAGCGACTCAATATCAATTACTCTAGAACACTACTATTATGGTATTTAGGGATAAAAAAGCCTGATAACACACTAAATACATGACCCAATTTATACATAACGGAACTTCAAATGAATGATGAGACGTCAAAGAACAATAAAGTCCTATTACTTTTTGCGCACCCTTCTTTACGCCGTTCAGAAATCAATAAACCGATGTTTGAAATCGCATTGAACATTGACGGCGTGACCGCGATTGACCTCTACGCTCAGTATCCGACCTTTCAGATTGATATAGATGCAGAACAACAACGACTGGAGAACCACGATGTTATTGTTTTCCAGTTTCCACTCTATTGGTATTCCACCCCCTCAATGCTTAAAGAATGGCAAGACCTGGTGTTAGAACATGGTTTTGCCTACGGAGAAGACGGAACAGCTCTGATGAATAAGGCATTCATGTGCGCGCTAACGGCTGGTGGCCCGGAAGACGCTTATCGAAAAGATGGTTACAATCATTTTACCATCTCAGAACTTTTGTACCCGTTAGAGCAAATGGCAAATCTTACCCATATGACATACCTCTCACCTTTCACTTTATTTGGGTCAAGAACAACCGTTGAAGAAGGCAAACTAGACACCCACTTAGATCAATGGCGAACAAAATTAGACGATCTGGTAAGGGGAGCAAGTGCAGATTTGTCGACCAACCGGGTGACATCGGAGAAAAATAAATGACGGGCTATTTCCTACAAGCGTTTATTTACCTGAGTGCCGCGGTTATCGCCGTGCCATTAGCGAAACGATTAGGCTTAGGATCTGTGTTGGGTTACCTGATCGCTGGCGTAGTCATCGGGCCAATAATTGGTTTAGTGGGTGACGAGACGACATCCATTCAGCACGTTGCTGAATTTGGAGTGGTGATGATGCTGTTTCTCGTTGGCTTAGAACTAGAACCAAAAATGCTTTGGGCGATGAGAAACAAATTGATTGGCCTTGGGGGGCTTCAAGTAGGATTGACTACGGCTGCGGTAATGGGCATCGCCATGATGTTCGATATTAGCTGGACCGTGTCATTAAGCATCGGATTAGTTTTTGCCTTGTCTTCAACCGCTATCGTTTTACAAACCTTTAGCGAAAAAGGACTAGAAAAAACAGAAGGGGCAAGAAATGCCTTTTCAGTGCTACTGTTTCAAGATATTGCCGTGATCCCCATGTTGGCGTTTGTTCCTCTACTCGCCCTACCTGAACTTGTCGAAGCCGCTAAATCTATGGTTTCGCAAGCGGCAGAACACCACGATGAACTTAGCTTAGTCGCTGGTTTACCGAGTTGGGGTTATGGATTAGTCATCATTCTTTCTATTGCTGTTGTCGTTGTAGGAGGACATTTCTTAAGCCGTCCATTATTCAAATACGTGGCTAAATCTGGCTTACGAGAAATATTTACAGCTACTTCGCTAATGTTAGTGATCGGTATAGCGGCTTTAATGAGTTTGGTCGGTTTATCTCCTGCATTAGGTACATTTCTGGCTGGCGTCGTGTTAGCAAACAGTGAATTTAGGCATGAGCTAGAATCCAATATAGAGCCATTCAAAGGGTTATTGCTCGGTCTATTTTTTATTACTGTTGGAGCAGGAATTAACTTTGACGTTCTATTCAGTGATTTTATGCTGATTATCTGTCTAACTATTGGTTTAATGTTACTTAAGGGAACGGTGCTTTTTGTACTCGCCATTATTTTTCGCATTAAAAAGAGCAATCGCTGGTTATTTGCTTTGAGTCTTGCCCAAGCGGGCGAGTTCGGATTTGTTTTACTTAGTTTTACCGTGCAGAATCACGTATTACCGCAAGGTATAGCGCAGACACTTTCTTTGGTTGTCGCACTTTCTATGTTCTTAACACCCGGATTATTCATATTATTCGACAAAGTAATACTGCCTAGGTATCAGAAAAATGAAAACGACCGAGAACCTGACAATATTGACGCAGAAGGCAATGTCATTATTGCTGGAGTTGGACGTTTTGGCCAAATAGTCACAAGGTTGCTAAGTGCTAATAACGTTAAAACAACGGTGTTGGACATTGAACCAACCCAGATTGATAATCTACGAAAGATCAACATCAAAAGCTATTTTGGGGATGCCACCAAGCCTGATTTACTGCATACCGCGGGAATAGAGCGAGCAACCGTTATCGTTATTACTATTGACAATAAGGAAGCGGTTAAAGAGTTAGTAGAGTATGTAAAACATACCTATCCCAACGTTAAGATAATTGCCCGAGCGTTCGATAGAGGCCATTCATATGCGCTACGATTAGCGGGTGCAGACACCATTATCTCGGAGACCTATTTTTCTGCTTTAGAAGCCGGTAAACAAGCACTTAAAGATGTCGGCTTTCATCCATTTCAGGTAGAGCAGCAAAAAAATGCTTTTGTCGCGATTGAAAACCTTGGGGCGGATAAGATGTTTGCAACTTGGAAAGAAGCCTCAGAAGAGGACAAATATGATGTCGCGTATCAGAAATTATTTATAGAACTTGAGAATGCGATCAGTTCTGCAATGAATAATGACCGTTCCGACAACCATGCGCGAACAGAAAGAGGTTGGACACCACCGCCCAAAGGCTACGCCGACATAGATAAACTTAGTTAAGAATAGTTAATCTGGCTCAGGGTGTATGTTCATTATCCAGTGGCGATGACATGTTTCATCGTCATATCTTTTTGCGCCACGCTTACCCCTTTAACCTGCGCATAGACCTGTTGACCAGTGCGAAGTCTAAGGTCGTCAAATGCCCACTTTGTGACATTTGCTTTGAGTTGGCATTGGTGGCCCAAATCGAGTGTGACCGACACATTTTGACTGCCTTCTTTTGTTTCAATAACGTCAATCTGTTCTATTTTTGCCGGCAAAATATTTCGTATAGATGTTTGTGTCGCTCTATTCATGGTAATCGAGACATCATTTGCTCGGATCTGTAATCGAATAGATGTACCTACTGGTTCGTCTAGGTGTTGAACCCACATTGATGTTTCTTCGGTTAATCGTACTTTTGATAACGCATATTTGTCATGGTGCTGGCTAATAACGGCGTCAAAAAGTGAGCTTTGCTCAGAAAATGATTGCCAGGGTTTCATTGCGTCAGAGCCCCAAACAGATTCTAAACTACCGCTGGTTACAACCCCGCCTTGTTCCATCAGAATAATATAGTCAGCTAGCCTTAATATTTCACTTAAACTATGCGTCACGTATAGGATGGGGATATCGATTTCCTGAGCCATTTTTTCCAAGAAAGGCATTACCTCTTTTTTACGAGGCAAATCTAGTGATGCTAATGGTTCATCCATCAACAGCATGTCTGGATTCGAAAGCAAAGCACGAGCGATAGCCACTCTTTGTTTCTCTCCACCGGAAAGATCAATTGGGAAACGATTTAATAGCTGAGATAGATTAAGGAGCTCAACGACATGGCTAAAATCTGACGGCTCGTTCTTTCCCTTCCCGTCACCTTTATCTTGAACACCGTAAAGTAGGTTACCCTTCACGCTATAATGTGGAAAAAGTCTCGCATCTTGAAAAACATAGCCAATTTTTCGCTTTTCTATTGCAACATTGACCTTGTTTTCGTGATCGAATAGCACCTTCTCTCTAACTTGTATTTTCCCTTTATCAGGTGTGTACAAACCACAAATCGCATTAATAAGTGACGTTTTCCCTGAACCAGAACGTCCAAAAATGGCCGTAATTCCTGTTGATGGAATTCTCTGGTCAATATCAAGAACAATATCACCAAGCTTATGATTTAATTTAATTTCTATCATCTTACTTTTGAATAACCTAAACGATTTTGGGTCCGACGCGTCAACCAATCCGAGATTAACAATGAAACCAGCGCTACAACAATTGAGATAACGCAAAGCCTTGCAGCAGCAAACTCTGCTCCGGGTGTTTCAATAAAACTGTACATCGCTAATGGTAGGGTTTGGGTTTCACCCGGAATATTCGAAACAAAGGTTATCGTTGCACCGAATTCACCTAAGCTGCGCGCAAATGAAAGCATGGTACCGGTTACGACTCCGGGTAATGTGAGCGGTAAAGTGATGGTATAAAACACCTTGAAAGGTGTTGCGCCGAGGGTTCTAGCGGCCTGTTCTAACCTTGGGTCAACATTCTCCAAGCTTAAGCGAATAGCGCGAACCATCAGCGGTAAAGCAACAACAGCAGAGGCTAACGCAGCCCCTCGCCAGCTGAAACTAAATGACAGACCGAATGTATTCCATAAAAATGCACCAACAACACCTTGTTTACCCATCCCAATTAAAAGAAGGTATCCAATAACAACGGGCGGCAAAACCAGAGGAAGATGGATTAAACTATCTAATATTTGCTTGCCATAAAACTCTTTCTTGGCAAGTAACCATGCCAACCCTATCCCGATAGGAATGAGTCCAATGACGGCAATAGAGGCAATTTTCAGACTTAAATACAGTGCTTCTAACTCGAACTCTGACAACTTATTTATACTCCACTTTCGGAGAACTTCTTAAATTATTTAAATCCATATTGTGCGAATACCTGCTTTGCTTGGTCGCTGACTAAAAAATCAGCAAAGGACTTAACCACAGGGTCATTATTAATGATCGCCATAGGGTATACAATTGGATCATGTAGTGTATTTGGGAAACTGTCTACGATCGTCACCTTTTCGCTCATCAATGCATCCGTTTTGTATACAATACCTAATGTTGCTTCTCCTCTTTCTACTAACGCCAATGCAATGCGAACTGAACTTGTCGGTGCTACTTTGGATTTAATCGTATCCCAGACACTTAGGTTGATTAACGATTGCTTTGCGTAGATCCCTGCAGGTACAGATTCTGGCTGTCCTATGGCTAGCCTTTCATTTAATAACAAACCATTCCATAAAGCAGTACTGGTAAAATCGAATGAACTTTGAGGATGAGATAGAGGCGCAATCAAAACAAGTTCATTCTCGGCCACAGTGCGAATACCTTCCTGAGATATCAGACCTTTAGCTAGCAAATAATCTACCCATTTTTTGTTTGCAGAAATATACAGGTCAGCGGGAGCCCCGCTCTCTATTTGCCTTGCCAATGACGATGAGCCAGCAAAAACCGTTACAATTCTAATGCCTGTTTCATCAGAATAGCTTTTCGCTAAGTCTGAGATAACATTCGTCATCGACGCGGCAGCGTACACTTTAAGGCTGTCCGCCGCTATTGCCGCTTTTAGCGGCAATAGCATGCATAACCCCAACAAAATTATCAACCGAATCATATTTATCCTTATTCACATGCCATCTTTGCGTTGCCGAGCCGATTTTATTTTTACCATAGAACGTATTACGCATTCTAGAAACATAAAAAAGGTCACTAGACATCAAAATAACATATCGTTAGCCATTTAAGGTGCGACGTACCTCACTCCACTACCAATTGCTAGACCAACTATTGTTGTTTGTACAGTATCTAAACAGCGTATAACTGCCTAAATTAATTATGAAAATTTTTGAACCCATTTATTTACACGCGAACGTGCAAATTAGGCATCATTGACGCCTGAACGTATGACAACTAAATGACATGCGAAACATTCACGTGTCAAATAGTTGTCATATATTAAGATACGTCAATAAAACAGCACACCTTAATAGCCATAAATAGACTCCATAGCATTACAAAACCAAGCGATCCCGCGATGAAGCCAATATTTGGCATATGTTTTGCTAGCAATTAGATAATTAAATTAAACAGTAAATGGAGTTTCCATGTTAAGCACGGCTCGCGCTTTTTCAATTATCAGCCTTTTGTTACTTTCTATAGGGTCTGTTTCTGCAAACAACTTTCCTTATAACGCTCTCGATTTCCGAGTTGGAGCAGGCCCAGCAACTTTTGGCGCAGCCTATAGCATGCAATTTATGGAAAATGCTCATTTTATTATTCGTGCCGATAGTGAGTTTGAAGGCGATTACGATTTTGCAGGCGGCGTTGGTTTCAACGGCCCTGTTAACCAGTTTGTTGACGTCACAGGCCAAATGTTGATTCATAATATTAAAGACGATTCTAGCAATATTATTGGTGATGACATATTGCCTGAGTTTAATGTTGGCACGCGTATTTGGTTCCTCGATAATGTGGAGCTACAAGGAAAAATCGGTTGGTTGGTTGATGACAACGAAAATCATCTCGTGTGGGAAGCCGGAGCTCGCTTCCACTCTACTCAACAACTCGTGCTGGGCGCCTCACTGCTAGATAACGGCGTTTATGGTAGCCAGATGATGATACATACACGCTTTCATTTTTAAATAGAATTCATACTACTGCTTGTCAGTTCATATTAACTAGACTTTATTGTTGTATATTAGGCGCTTATCATAAAGCGCCTATTTTTTTAAATAATTTACTGATGAAATAAATAACATTCTTTGTATATAACTATACGAAGATATATTATTAAGATTACTATCGTCCCCCACTTAATTGCAGCAATTTTTTTATAGCTTAAGGATTAGCTTGTTAATCACATGTTAACTAAAACTAGACAACCGTTCTTAAAAAGAGCTTATCTTCTATGTCTTTCCACTCTACTCTTGGTGACAGGTTTTGTTTTTACCCCCCCGTCGGTAGCGCAAAACCAAGAGACAATACACATTGGTGTACTCGCTAAGCGTGGCAAAACGATTACACAACAGAAGTGGGCGGCGACGGCCGATTACTTACAGCAGGCTATCCCAAGCAAGAAATTTGACATCATACCGCTTAGTTTTGATGAGATAGACCTTAAAGTCGGCGAACATTCTGTTGATTTTATTCTGTTAAATCCGACCATGTATGTGCAGTTAGAAAATACCCATAACGTGTCTAGAATCGCCACTCTAGTTTCCAAATACTCGAACAATGATGCAACGACTTTAGGTTCTGTCATCATATCTAAAGCAGATAAACTAACGTTAAACACCACTAAAGATGTGTTGGATAAATCTGTCGCCGCCGTTAACCCTCGTTCCTTAGGTGGCTGGGAAATTGCTTTAGCCCGACTTAAACACGATGATATTGATATGGTATCCGATGTTAAAAGCCTGCGATTTTTAGGCACCCATGATCTCGTCATTCAGGCCGTGCTGAAGGGGGCCGCTGATATTGGTATTGTTCGCACTGGAACACTAGAACAGATGGAAGAAGAAGGAAAAATATCCTTAAATGATTTCAGCGTTCTTCCCAGTGAAAACTCTAACGCAGACTATCCACAATTAACAAGCACTCGCCTATATCCTGACTGGGCCTTTGCAAAGTCTGCACATGTAAGCGATCAACTCGCTAATCAGGTCGCAGCCGCTTTACTCCTTATGACCCCTCAAGATAAAGCGGCTTATTCAGCGGCTATTTCGGGTTGGACCAACCCTAAAAACTATGTGAGCGTTCATGAGTTGTTAGTAGAGCTCGAACTGCCGCCATACCATGAACAGAAAACGACAAGCATACCTCAGTTTGCACTCGAACATTTACCCGTCGCCATTTCTGTCATCGCCGCATTTTTCATATTAATCATTATGTATTTGCGTCAAAAAGTACTGACTAGAGAGCTACGCCACGCTCAAAATTCCCTTAAAAATTATTCGAATCGGCTACAACTCGCTGCTGAAGCCGGTGAACTCGGTATATGGGAATGGAACATTAAGAAAAACAAGTTCTACGCCGATGATAGAATCAGTCAATTATTTGGCTTAGAAAACACGACCAATACATATACAACCCAAGATTGGTATAGCCGAGTTCACCCTGATGATATCGAACGGGTTCAAACTGCTATGCATCTTGCTTTAAGCGGTGGGAAAAAATTTGATGCAGAATACCGTATCTTAAAAAGTAATAACGAGTTTTGTGCTGTAAAAAGTGCTGCGATACATCGCTACAGTAAATCACGAAATGGATTGGTTGTTAACGGCGTGACTTGGGATATATCCAGTCACAGACAGTTAGTGGAAGAGAACAAACGACTCGCCACCTTAGACCCTCTTACCAGTGCTAAGAACCGTCGTGGCTTCTTTCCATTAGCGAGAGCTGAGTTCAATCGTTGTCGACGCTACGGCAATAAACTTGCTCTGCTGATGATTGATATAGACGATTTTAAGAAAATCAATGATATCAACGGGCATTCTACTGGTGATGCAACATTAGTTTCACTCTCTGATATTTGCCATACCGTTTTTCGAACGAGCGATCTGTTTTGTCGATTGGGAGGGGAAGAGTTTGTTGCGTTATTGCACGAAAACAACATTGAGCAAGCTCATATCGTCGCAGAACGACTACGAAAAGAGATTGAAAAAACCTCAGTTAGGACGGATAAAGCCTTTACCAAGTTTACGGTTAGTATTGGTATCGCTGTTCTAATAGAACCAGACCAAACGATTGAAGATACGATTACCCGCGCGGACAAGGCGCTTTACAAGGCGAAGCAACAAGGGAAAAACTGCGTGGTAAGTGATATTTAGCCCCAAGTAAATTGAATTTTCATGTCTTCTCCATGACATCGATATTGTTGACTCGATAATGGTCCATGATTGGTATGCGCAAAAAGGGATGTACATTTGTACATCCCTTTTTAATTTCACCGATTCGTCAATCTCACAAAAACAACCAATACAGAACTCATCTAATGGTTGTCTAATAGATTAAACTCTTTTACACATCATAGGTTGTAGATGATGTATTACCACCTGTACCCGTCCAGTTGGTGTGGAAGAACTCACCAAGCGGTTTGTCTATTCTCTCATAGGTATGAGCGCCAAAATAATCGCGTTGTGCTTGTATCATATTGGCTGGAAGACGCGATGTTGTATAACCATCTAAGAATGTGAGTGCCGATGTCATCGTCGGCATCGGTAAACCTATCTCCATCGCCTTAGAGGCAACTTTTCGCCATGCTGGTAGGCTATCGACTAAAATATTCTTAAAGTATGGATCCGACCCAAGGAACTGAATATCAGGGTTGCTTTCATAAGCATCCCGTATGTTGCCTAGGAATGCACTACGTATGATACAACCACCACGCCACATAAGCGCGACATTGCCATAGTTGAGTGCCCAGTTGTTTTCTTCAGAGGCTTCTCTAATAAGCATAAAACCTTGCGCGTAAGAAATAATTTTAGATGCTAGAAGTGCTTGACGCACAGCCTCTATCCAAACTTTTTTGTCACCTTCTATCGGTGAGATAGTCTTATTAAACAACTGCTCTGCTTCAACACGTTGATCTTTTAATGATGAGAGGCATCGTGCAAAAACAGATTCGGTTATAAGGGTAAGTGGGATACCTAAATCCAATGCGTTAATACCCGTCCACTTGCCTGTTCCTTTCTGACCAGCTGTATCGAGAATCTTCTCAACAAGAGGTTCACCATCTTCGTCTTTGTATCCCAATATATCGGTGGTGATATCGATAAGGTAGCTGTCTAGCTCTGTCGATTTCCACTCTTCAAATATAGCTTGCATCTCTTGATGAGAAAGCGATAACCCTTCTTTTAAGAAATGGTATGCTTCACTGATAAGCTGCATATCACCATACTCGATACCATTGTGCACCATCTTAACGAAATGGCCGGATCCATCTTTACCGACCCAATCACAGCACGCTTCACCTGACTCTGTTTTCGCAGAAATGCTCTGGAATATCGGCTTAACATGAGGCCACGCTTCTGGTGCGCCACCAGGCATAATAGACGGTCCAAATCTGGCCCCTTCTTCACCACCAGAAACACCGGTACCAACAAAATGAATACCTTTTGTTTTAAGTGCTGCAACACGTCGATTAGTATCAGGGTAATTGGAATTACCCCCATCAATGATAATATCGCCTTCATCGAGAAGTGGGACCAATTGATCAATAAACTGGTCGACAACATCACCAGCTCGTACCATAAGCATCACTTTACGTGGAACCTCAAGTTTATCGACCAAATCTTGCATCGAATTTGCGCCAATAATGTTGGTACCTTTTGCTGGTCCCTGAAGAAAATCTTCTACTTTCGACACTGTACGGTTATATGCAACAACATTAAAACCATGATCATTCATGTTTAAAATTAGGTTTTGTCCCATCACAGCTAAACCAATTACACCAATATCACCTTTCATTTTTTATTCTCCGTGAGACAGCATCTTTGCTGCCTGTAAATCTAAAAACCACTCTGTTTGACCATTGGTGGACTTAATTCTTGCCGCCGGATAGGGTAGTTTTTCGGCTGAGTTCTGTTGAATTTCTTTAAGTATCGATGCTTTGTTTTCACCCAGTACTAAATACGTTATTCGCTTCGCATTTTCGATCAAACGTGCGCTTTTCGAGACTCTGATTTGACCACTTTCGGGATGAGTCGCAACAATGGCGATGGCTGATTCTAAGTAGTCAGTTCTATTAGGGAAAAGAGAGGCGGTATGACCATCGGCTCCCATGCCCAATATAATCCAATCAAATTCTGGAAGACCATTATTGCTCTGGATCTGTTGAATCATTTCATCAGAAAATCTTTTCGCCTCTTGGCTCGGATCATTTTCACCCAAAATGCGATGAATATTAACTTCCGGAATCGATATTTTTTTGAATAATAGTTCATTTACTTCACCAAAGTTACTCTCGGGATCCGTCGGTTCTACACACCGTTCATCTCCCCACCAAAAGTGAAGGTTTGCCCAGTTGATACCTTCGTTATATGGCGTTTGCGCTAATCTTTTGAACAATAATTTAGGCGTACTGCCTCCTGACAATGAAACATGTACAGGTCTCTCTTCTTGACTAAGATAAAGTAATCTTTCTGAGAGAGAATGAATCACTGCTTCAGGACTTTCAAAAACTTGATAATTCATCTCTATAACTCGCAATAATCGGTGTTAGTTAAGTTTTTACATGGGAATCGCCATTTTCGATTGTCATCATGAAGCAACTGATCGGCTTGTATTGGTCCCCAGGTTCCCGCAGCATAACCAAACAGATGTTCTGGATTTTGTTTATGATCCAAAATCGGTTGAACAAATTGCCAACAAGCTTCTACGGCATCAGTACGAGCAAACAAGGTCGCATCTCCCTTCATACAGTCCAGAATCAATCGTTCATAGGCGGTAAGCATATTCGTCTCTTGTAGGTCTTCGTAATGGAAGTCCATCGAAACTTCTTTCGCCTCAAAACCGGCACCAGGCTTTTTTAGACCAAAACTGAGTAAAATCCCTTCGTCCGGCTGAATTCGAATGATAAGTTTATTCTCTGGCGCATTGACGCCAAAGACTGGATGTGGCGTATTTTTAAAATGAATAACAACCTCTGTGACACGAGTTGGCAAACGTTTTCCAGTACGAACATAAAAAGGCACACCAGCCCAACGCCAATTATCTATAAACATTTTCAAACCAACATAGGTCTCTGTTCGTGAGTCCTCCGATACACCGTGCTCTTCGCGGTATCCGGGAAGTTGCTTACCGCGTACCATAGATTCGGTGTATTGACCTAAAACCAAATTATTCTTTAGATCTTCTTCGTTTAATGGTCTGAAACATTGCATGACCTTAACCACTTCATCTCGTATGGAATCCGCGTTGATCACTGAAGGCGGTTCCATACCAACCATTGCAAGCACTTGAAGCAGGTGATTCTGAAACATGTCTCTAACCGCGCCTGCGCCATCATAATAACCACCACGTTCCTCTACGCCCAAAAATTCGGCGGAAGTAATCTCAACGTGATCTATATATCTAAGGTTCCACAGTGGTTCGAACATGGCATTTGAGAAACGCATAACCAAGAGGTTTTGCACCGTTTCTTTGCCAAGATAATGGTCGATACGATAGATTTGATGTTCTTTAAAGCAGGCATGAATCTGCAGATCGAGAGATTGAGCAGACGCTAAGTCGTATCCAAATGGCTTTTCAACAATAAGATTTTTCCAACCGTGACTTTCATCGTTAAGCTTTGCTTCTGCTAAACATTCTGGAATAACGCCATACAAGCTGGGTGGCGTGGATAAGTAGTAGATGGTATTGCCACCTGTTTCGTGTTTTTGCTCAAGCTCGCTAAGCTTATCGCTTAACACAACATACTCTGTCGAGTTCGATGTATTGATTGCAACGTAATATAGGTGGTTACAAAATTCTTCTAGTAACTCGGTTTGCACTTTTTCGTTTTTTATCAACGACGCCTTAAGTTTCTCTCTAAAACTCATATCGTTATACGCGGTTCTGCTTACCCCGAGAATGGCAAAATCAGTAGGCAGCATTCCATTTGCGTACAAATGATATAGAGCAGGAATTAACTTACGATGTGTAAGGTCACCAGAAGCACCAAATATCACAATGGTGTTGTTTTCTGGACCAACAATTTTTTCTAAATTATTCATATAGTTCTCATAAGGTAATTAGCTATTGGGTCATTCATTGACAAGTCATACCTTCAAAATAGTAGTACAAAGATGAGACCGAAGTATTAAAAAATTTCTTTCAGTTAATCTTACGTTACGCGTAACATTATTAATGTATATCAAACTAAAACAATGCTCAACAGTTTGTTCTCACAAGCATACTGACTAATTTAACTCAGATTAAGCGGAAAAATTCTATCAATCTAATAGCTAAAACCTTACAACCCATTTAGTCGCAGTCATCAATGGATATAAAACCCCATCGGTAAGTAACCTAAAGCTAAGCACAAGGACGTATTGAACCATCAGCATAATGATTGGATTGAGGTTATAACAAGAGTTGGGCGTTGAATGTTGGCGGGCAAAAAAAAGAGCCAGCGTTAATGCTGGCTCTGGTAATCGTGTAAAGTTCAAAGGGCTAAGCGTACTGCTTTACCATACGATTCCATGCTAATTGCTGTTCATGTAAGCGCATTTTAATTTGTTCATACTCAACCTTAAGAACAGAGTGCTCATAGCGTTTAACCAAGGTCTCTTTTTTACCTTCAAGCAGCTTCTTCTTAATCTCGTAGTAATCATTCATGTACCTAACCAACAACTCGCATTCGTCTTGCAGCCGAATCGCAACCTGCACATTATTTGGCACTTCACTAAGATTATTCTTAACCTTGCTCAGTAAAGCTAAAGCTTTTGCTTTTTCAATTCTTAGCTTTGGTGTCACCCTTAAATTATTCGCTAAGCCAACCCACGAACAGCTCTTAATCAACCATTTTGTTGGGTCATATTGCCACCAGCAGATCCCATTGCGGTAATCATTTTCAAAGGTATGATGGAAATTATGATACCCCTCACCGAAGGTGAACACAGCCAAAATACCATTGTCTCTTGCCGTATTTTTGGTTGTGTAGGGTTGTGAACCCCAGATATGAGCCAAGGAATTGATAAAAAACGTCGAATGATGGCTCATAAACAATCTAACGGCACCGACAATTAATATCATTCCTAACAAATCGTTATATATCAACCCTAACAGAATCGGTATGCCAAAATTAGTGAGCAACGCCAATGCGAGATAATACTTATGCTGCCACATCACCACTTTGTCTTTTTGCAGATCTCGACAGTTACCATACTCGTGGTAGATCTCTTCGTTATAATTTCTGAGCATCCAACCAATATGAGAATACCAAAATCCTCTTTTCGCTGAATAAGGGTCTTTCTCGTTGTTATCAACGAACTTATGGTGTGGCCGATGATCTGAAGACCAATGAAGAATGCTATTTTGCAGAGCAAAAGCACCACCAATCGCATAAATGTACTTCAAGCTAGAATGAGCATCATAGGCTTTGTGAGCCCATAATCGGTGATACCCGGCTGTAATCGAAAGGTTACAAAAGCTGAAGGCAACGAGGAACCATAAACCATGTTCCCATCCGTACCCTTGATAATATCCGTAAAGTGGTGCGACGACTAATGCCAATATAGCGGTAATTGCAAATACTAAGGCGTTAAGCCAGATTAGTGGTGGTTTATTGCTTGAGTTCATAATCCTTGCCGTTTGAGAGTACACTTGTACTCTAGAATATCAGCGTACAAGTGTACGCTCAACTAAAAATAGTGATAAATGTGCCATTAGACAGTTTTCCGTTATTGAATAGATAATGTTAGAATCGCCACAATTCGTTTGAGACAGGCAGAGTATGCCCCTCAGTAGACAAAAATTTTAAAGGCTAATAAATGGTTAACAACATAATTCAATGGTATCCGGGCCATATGCACAAAGCTCGTAAGGAAATTGAAGAAGTTATTCCTCAGATAGATGTCATCATAGAAGTATTAGATGCTCGCATTCCATTTAGTAGTGAAAATCCAATGATATCGACATTACGTGGTGATAAGCCTTGCGTTAAGGTTCTCAATAAACGGGACCTGTCTGATCCAGAATTGACTCAACGTTGGATAGAGCATTTCGAAAAAGAGCAAGGCGTTAAGGCGATGGCGATAACTACGTCAAACCCTCAAGAAGTACATAAAATTATGGAGTTGTGCCGTAAACTCGCACCTCATCGCGAAGATATGGGCAAAAACATTCGCACCATGATTATGGGTATACCGAACGTCGGCAAATCCACAATTATCAATACACTTGCAGGCCGTGCTATTGCTCAAACAGGTAACCAACCCGCGGTTACTCGTCGACAACAACGCATCAACCTTCAAAATGGTATTGTTCTATCGGACACTCCAGGTATTCTATGGCCTAAAGTAGAGAACCCACACAGTGGCTTCCGTTTGGCAGCAACTGGCGCCGTTAAGGATACGGCGATGGAATACATAGAAGTCGCCTTTTATACTGTCGAATACCTTGCAAAACAATACCCAGAACTTTTAAAAGAGCGTTATCAATTGGAAGAACTGTCTGATAGTGATATCGAGCTAATGGAAGCGATCGGTGCGAAGCGCGGTTGCTTACGTGCAGGAGGTAGGGTAGACCTCCATAAAGCCTCTGAAATTCTATTACATGAGCTTCGCAACGGAACGCTGGGGCAAGTGACGTTAGAGTTACCAGAAATGATCACACAAGAACTCATTGATGTTGAAATTGAGACGGTAAGAAAACAAGAAGCACAAATAAAGAAAAAAGAAGAACGCCGTAAACGCTACTTGCGAAATAAGCGATAAGAAAACGGGTTTGAAGGCCGAATAGCAACACGAAGTCAAGGCGTTCAAACCCGATCGTTCCCACATCCCCTTTATCTATTCTTATACATCAGAAAGATCGATCAATACTTTTTCCAAGTCATCCCAAGGCAACAATGCGTTGTCGATCACCTCTATGCGAGTTTCAAAACCACTCAGTGTAAGCTCATTCACGGACACCACGCCATTTGAGACATTATAGGCAAAGCAGCCTTTGTCAGTATTAACGACCCCCTTAACTCTCTCAGCAGTCAACGCAGTGAGCATAGAAAACATACCATTAAAGTCGAACGTTATTTCCGCCCCAAAAAGCCAACCACAACTGTGATAGCCCTGCCCTTTATTTTCCTTACGAATGAATTTCTCACCCGGTGGTATCTCAAATTGCGGTTCCATACTCGCGTGTTCATGGTGATGTGGTTCGATATGCGCTGAAATGGTACCTTCACTTCGCTCAATCTCTAAAAATGAGAGACTAAACTCACCTTGAGATGTCAATGTAAACTTCTGCTTTTTAGGTTCTTGTTGTTCAATCCAAGTTTCAAACGCAGCAATATCGATTTCAGAACATTTTTCGGCCTTATTGCCAATGATAATATCGGCACTAGCAAGTTGATCATTGAAATTTTGGTTACTCGTGTAGCGTTCGTCAGAAAAGTAACGTGGATCGACGAGTGCGATCGTCGCTTTTAGGTCAACATAATTTTGATACTGCGTCGATGTTAATGTCGCCACAACCTGCTTAGGATGACCTAAGCCTGTTGGTTCAATGAGCAATCTGTCAGGTTTCAGTCTCAACAATGCATTAATGCCAACTGACATAGGGACACCCGCCGTGCAGCACATACAGCCTCCAGGGACTTCTTTAATAAGTGCTCCACTGTCACTGAGGATCGCACCATCGATTCCAATTTCACCAAATTCATTCACTAATACTGCCCAAGTTTCATTGCTCGGCTTTTGTTTAAGCAGATTAAGAATGGAGGTTGTTTTTCCTGTGCCTAAAAAACCTGTGATTATATTTGTTGGAACGCGCTGAGACATGGACTACTCCTATAATAAGATAACGGAGTATAGGGGAAATGATAAAATTATAAAATGCAAAAAGGCGTACAAGCTTTCGTACGCCTTTAACACCTCGTGACTCACTCGTGAGTATGCGTAATGGAGATACTACGTTAAGTATTCCAATTGATTACGAGGATTAAAAAATGTTCTATTATTCCACTCTAATTGTAAGTAAGACTTCAATTGCCTCCATGTTATTGGGTTGCTCTTGTCTTACATTTTAAGTGTGGTAGGTTTCATCAAAAAAGCAAGAATTTAGAGCTCTAAACTGCAAAACCGAGATGTTAGTTCACATTTATTGAGACGTGAAGTAGGCTAACTCGCTTCAGAGATATGTTACTATTGCGCGCTTTACAGCCTATTCCATTTTATTTTTCAACAGCTAACAACAGGGATGACATTTTTATTATGGCAAGACTTTCACGGCCAACATTCATTCCCAGCTTTTTTTCGAGTCAAAGTGACTATTTTATTGTTGTTCTGCTATCGGGAATCGTTGGAACGCTTGCCGGTATTCTTGTCTCTTATTTTAATATCTTCATCAACTGGATTCTTGAGCTTCGTATCTCCTTTATCGATAATCAAGTCCCTGATCAATTTATCTTTCAGGCTTCAGTCATTGTAATTAGTGGTGCCGCCATGGCAGCTCTAGGTTTCTGGTTAACATATCGTTTTGCACCTGAAGCCGAAGGCAGTGGTATTCCACACATAGAAGGCGCTTTAGTTGGTGAACACGATATTCGTTGGAAGCGTATATTACCTATTAAGTTTATTGCCGCCACACTGACGATAGGATCTGGCATGATCTTGGGTCGAGGAGGACCATCAATCCAACTTGGTGGGGCAGTTGGCAGGATGGTAGCGAGTAAAGCCCACAAATTTGAACACGCGCAGCATATCTTAATTGCCGCTGGATCAGCCGCGGGTCTCGCAGCCGCATTCAATACCCCACTGACGGCGATCTTGTTTGTTAACGAAGAAATGCGAAGACAGTTTAGCTACAACGTAATATCAATTAAGTGCGTAACTTTGTCTGTCATTGCCGCAACCATCGTCATGGAGTATCTCAATGGTCAAAACGCGATACTGTTAATACCGAGTTTTGCTACGCCACCATTAGGGTCTTTACCTACATTCGCCGCTCTGGGTATGCTGTTTGGTATTGTCGGTGTTTATTTCAATCAGTGGATATTAAAGGCCACCAGTTGGTTTAAAAACTATCATGGTTCGAATATTTACCGCCTAGTCATTACTGGCGCAATATTTGGCGCAGTGTTTTCGCTAGTACACGTTACCTACCCTATCCTATCTGGGGGCAGCTTACCGGCAATCACGGAGCTATTTTCTACGCCGCAACCTTGGATGATAATGGCATTATTTTTCGCACTAAGAATGTTCGGTACCATTGCCTGTTTTGGTTCTGGTGCGCCCGGTGGTATTTTTGCACCTATTCTGACCCTAGGTACATTCTTTGGTTTAACTTATGGCGTCTTAATACATGATTTGGTGCCCAATTTTTCTACAGATGCAGGGACCTACGCAGTGGCAGGAATGGGGGCGCTTATTGCCGCTAGTTTGCGAACACCGTTAACCGGAGTCGTGCTCGTTGTTGAGATTTCTAACAACTATCAATTAATTCTACCTATCATGGTCACGTGTTTCGGCGCGACATTTGTCGCTCAAGCCATGGGCGGAAAACCATTGTATGCTGCGCTACTTGAATTAAAACACAAGAATTGGGAGCTCTAATTACTAACAGTTTGGGCTCTATTGAGGTGCAAACATATCTTGTTCTAACATGATAAGTTTTCGTTTGGCCTCTAATCCACCAGCGTAGCCAACAAGCTGTCCATTACTACCTATTATCCTATGACACGGTACAATGATTGACAGCGCATTCGCTCCATTAGCGTTAGCTACCGCTCGAACGGCATCTTTATTACCTATCGCTTTCGCGAGATTTAAATACGTCGATGTATCTCCAAACGAAACCAATACAAGCTGACGCCAGACTTGCTTTTGAAACTCAGTACCTACAAATAAAAGTGGTAGCTCAAAGTCCCGTCTTCTAGAACTGAAATATTCGGACAACTGGTTTCTGGTTTCCGATAATACCTCATTATCTTTTTCTACATATTGAGCTTGTAGCTTACCCGTTATACGGTTATCTATTGCATTCCGCATGTTTCGATAACGCCAATCACAGATGCAAAGTTGGTTGTCATAACTACCCAAAAGAAGTTCACCGTAAGGGGTTTTGTAATACTGAATTTCTATATGTTTCATACGCAGACCTTCTTTTTTGCTGAGCAGAATACTCATGCATCAAATATCGTGCGTTGATAATAGTACTGTATATTTATACATGTCAATTGAAATAATATAGAACTTTTAATTTGAAATGACGAAATCGAACCAAATAGTTCGATTAGATATCGATTTTAGACGATCAGCTTTCTTGTACGGCTGACATTAGCTTAGAAAGGACTCTCTTTATTTAGTTCGTGGCATATCTCTACGACAGCAAGCGCTAGGCTCGACTTGATAACTTGTTGCTGCCTTAGTTGTTGTAACTGGTAAAACTCAAGATCACCATCAACCTCTGGCTCTAATACCGTAAACTGTACTGTTCCCATCTTCTGAATAAGTCTCAGTTTTTGAATAGCCTCGAGTATTGCCGGCGTGGTGAACTCGTGGTCGGAAAGATCGGCGTTGAGTTTGTGTTGAAGTTTAATAATATCTTCAATGTCATGATAAACCGCATCAGGAATGACACCCAAACCAAAAAGCAGTTTAAGCCTGACACTAACATCACCCAAAGGACCGGTATCATGAAGAAGTGGACCAACAACGGATTGCACTGCAAAGTTATCTTTTTGGAAGATACGATGCATAAGCCCTTCCACGGCCTCATTGAATATACTGACAGCAACAACAATAAAAGCTCTTACTGAGGTGGTGCTGTTGAGTTTTTCAATTACTTCTGTTTCATCTACTTTGTCTGGCATATTTTATCTTAACTACGTGAGCATGCTAAGAAGAGCGCTGCTCTTCTTAGCAAAATTACTTAAAGCTGAGTATACATAGTTTCGATTTGGGCTATTTCACCACCTTCAATATCGAGACCTGTATATTTAGCAAGCGTTGCCTTAACACCCTCTTCACTTAGCGATTTTTGCAACTCTTCAGCTTGGGGGTCTGAATTATTAGTGTATTTAAGCGCGGCTGCAACCCCTTTGAGCAAAGTTTTGTTCTCTATGCCGTATTCGATGGTACCGAGAAGAGGTTTGATCAACCTATCACCTGATCCAAGCTTACGAATGGGTTGGCGACCGACTCGATCCACTTCATCAATCAGATACGGATTAGCGAAGCGACCTAATATTTTTTCGATATAGGCAGCATGAACATCAGAGTCAAACTTATAACGACGAATAAGAACTTCACCACTCTCTTCCATCGCTTGCTTAACTTCTGCACGAATAACTGGATTTTCGATAGCCTCACGAATGGTATTCAAACCAGCAAGACAACCTAGATATGCTGTTACACAATGCCCAGTATTAAGCGTGAACAATTTGCGTTCAACAAATGCCATCAGGTTGTCTGTGCACTCCATTCCTGGAATGTTAGGGATTTCACCTTTAAACTGTGTCTCGTCAACAATCCATTCACTGAACGTCTCTACCGTCACCGCCAATGGATCGGTTTCACCTTCTGCGGCTGGCGGAACGATTCTATCAACCGCTGAATCCACAAATCCAACTAACGCCTCAACCTGGGGTTTCAATTCATCATTAAGCTTTTCGAATACCGCTTCTTTAAGCTGAGAGGTACCACGAACCATATTCTCGCACGCAATAATATTAAAGGGTGTTGTTATACCGTTCTCAATGCGTTTCTCTATCGCTTGCGCTAAGGTACCAGCAATGATTTTCAAAACCGTTGGCCCAACGGCAGTCGTGACTAAATCAGACGCTACAATAGCGTCTACAATCTCAGCACTAGTCGAGTTAATAGCGGTAACTCCTTTGACCATTTCTATCTTACAGTCGGCGCCTACAACCTTAACAGGGTATTCATTTCTAGCGATTAATCCGTTAACGACCTCTTCATTTACATCTGCAAATGTAACTTCGACACCCGCATCAGCTAATAACTTACCAATAAAACCACGACCTATATTACCTGCGCCAAAATGTAGTGCTTTCATAATATGCATTCCAAAAATATTAAATCTATTAAAATCAAAATTGAGGTCGGCCTTAGGGGGCTAGGCCGACCTCCTTCACTTTGCTTAGGAGCTATGATTACAAAGGATTACTTGCCGTTTAGGATTCGAAGTACATCATCCGGATTAGATGTCGACTTCAAGCATTCAATCGCTTCTTCATCATCAAGTGAATTTGTAATGGCCGTAATAACTTGAATATGTTCGTCACCTTGAGCCGCAATACCAATGACCATTATTGCAACATCGTCTTCATCTTCACCCCATTGGATACCCTGAGGAAATTGACAGAATACGATGCCTGTTTTTAGAACATACTTTTTTGCTTCAATCGTACCGTGCGGAACAGAAATTGATTCGCCTAAATATGTCGATACCAATTCTTCACGAGCTAACATGCCAGCAACATATTCAGGTGCTACATATCCTAACTTTACAAGTTGTTCACCAGCAAACTTGATTACTTCTTCTTTGGTTGATGCTTCCATTCCTAAAAAGATGTTCTCAGTTGATAACTTTAGTGTTCCATCTTCACTAGAGTTTGTGTTCACTGGTGCATTAGGCTTTTTTACAGCGCCCTCTTGAGCTGTTAATAGTTCAGCTACCAAATTGTCATATAGTGCATTGTCTAAGAAGTTAGACAGTGAGATATGCTTAGCAGAACCTGCGTGGTTACGCGCTCTATCGGTCAAATCTTTATGCGTAACAACAATATCTGCATCTTGTGGCAAGTTGTTAATTGCTAAGTTTGTTACTTCAATGTCAAGGTTTGCTGCATCGACTTTCTTTCGAAGAAGACTAGCACCCATTGCACTTGAGCCCATACCTGCATCACATGCAACGATGATTTTAGTTACTGCAGCCATATTGACAGCAAGGCCCTCAGCCCCCTTTGAAGTGGACTTCATGTCTTTCATTTGATTTGTTGCGTCTTCTAGTGACTCGTCATCATCTGATTGCTTTTGAGTTTTCATCAGTAAAGATGCAACGAAGAAAGAAACACCAGCTGAAGAGATGACAGAAAGAATCACGCCTACAAATGCGGCTTTTGGCGTCATTAACAATACAGCGAAGATTGAACCAGGCGAGGCTGGAGATACAAGACCAGAATCAAACAATACGTTTACGAATACGCCCGTCGCGCCACCAGCAATGACAGCAAGAATTAGGCGAGGGTTCATCAATACGTATGGGAAATAAATTTCGTGGATGCCACCTAAGAAGTGGATGATAGAAGCACCAGCCGCAGACTGTTTAGCTGCACCTTTACCAAATGCCATGTAAGCCAATAGAAGACCAAGACCTGGACCAGGGTTAGCTTCGATTAGGAAGAAGATCGAACGACCCGCTTCTTCTGCTTGTTGAATACCTAGTGGAGAGAAGATACCGTGGTTAATCGCATTGTTTAGGAACAGGATTTTCGCTGGTTCAACAAAAATTGATGTGAGAGGTAGAATACCTGTTTCAACCAGTACGTTTACACCTGAAGCCATACCTGTAGATAGTGCCTTAACAGCAGGACCAACAACGACATAAGCAAGAATCGCACAAATCATACCAATGATACCGGCAGAGAAGTTATTAACTAACATCTCAAATCCACTTTTCACTTTACCGTGAACCGCTTCATCAAATTTCTTAATTGCGAACGCACCTAATGGACCAACGATCATTGCACCCATGAACATTGGAATATCGGTACCAACGATAACACCCATTGTCGTTACAGCACCAACGACAGCACCACGTTCACCCGCAACCATTTTACCACCGGTATAACCGATTAGTAGAGGCAGCAAATAAGTAATCATTGGACCAACCATTGAAGACAAAGTCTCGTTTGGAATCCAACCTGTTGGAATAAATAGAGCAGTAATAAAACCCCACGCGATAAATGCACCAATATTGGGCATTACCATGTTGGAGAGAAAACGGCCAAAATTTTGTACCTTGACCTTAGCTTCTGGTGATAACATAAGAGTTCCCCGTTCGATGTTCTAATGAGTTTGTGTTTCGGTTCGCTAAAACCGACTATTGTTTCGACACAATAAATTTACCACATAAACTAACATTAGGATCCTGAACGGGGTTTTTGCACATTAGATCACAATAAAAGACAAAAAAAAGAAAACATTAGAGATATAACCCACAATAATGAACTGTAATTTTACTACATAATGCTAATATTATTAATGTCAATCTAAATTAGCGATCTTTGATCACATTTATTGAAATGTAGATATGAAATTATATGTGACAAATATCACACATATTAAATAATTCAACTTACCTCCCCCTTATTTAGTGACTTAGATCACCATTGGGAAGAGCGCCTTCCAAAACTGTCAAGTTAAAATAATGTTAATGATATTGATATGTTTTTTAATTACGATAAAATGAATCATTCTGTAATTAAATGATGGTGAGTTAATCAATAGATTTTTGTATATATTCCAGCAATGGTGCTTGAAAAACGATAACGATGTTCTAATTGTTGACAGTAGAAATCATTAATGGCCGTAGAACTCTTCTCACCTACTCATTGAGCGCCTTACTGATTCTAGTCAACGCCTCTTTTAGAGTCTGACGCGTACACGCAATATTTATACGTTGATAGCCTTCTCCTTCGATACCAAACATCGTGCCTCCCTCTAACAGTACATTTGCTTTCCTGATCATCAAAGTATCTAGTTGTTTTGAACTTAACTTGTACTCTTTTAAATCTAACCAGATAAAATACGTACCTTGAGGGGTGGTAAACTGAGCTTTGTGTATGTGTTGTTCGACAAAAGATTTTGCAAAGGAGTAGTTTGCGTCGATATACGCTTTTAGCGCTTCTAACCAAGGTTCGCCAAAATTGTAAGCGGCAGTGACTGCAACAATGCCTAACGGAGAAGGCATAGAAAAACCATTTTTAGCCTCCCATTTATCTTTCAGTTCCCTGCTTTCTATAATTACATTAGACATATGCAATCCAGCGAGATTGAACGTTTTGCTTGGCGCTGTGCAGGTGATAATTTTATCACTATTTGGGAAAAGTGTTGAGATTGGGTAGTGCTCAACGCCCATACGTACTAAATCAAAATGAATTTCATCACTGACTAACAACACATCATTATTTAAGCAAATATTACCAAGCTTCAACAAATCTGCTTGGCTCCAGACATTACCCGTCGGATTGTGTGGGCTACAAAATAACATGATTTTGTTGTCAGGATTTCTTGCTTTCTGTTCCAAATCATCAAAATCAATACTATAAACCCCATCAGTTTCTATTAAGGGGTTGTTAACAATACACCTATCTTCTCGCTCTACCACTTTCGCAAACATATGATAAACGGGTGGTTGAATAATGACACCATCTCGCTCATCGGAATAGGCTCTAATAATCGATTCGAGTGCTGGAATCACCCCACTTGTAAGGTAAATATCATCGGTTTTCACATACCAATCAAATCTCTTAAAGAACCAGTTTTGTACACTTTCATAGTAGCTTGAATCCACCATGCTATAGCCAAATATTTGGCCATCAACACGCTGTTTCATTGCTTCAACAATTTCAGGCGCACACGCAAAGTCCATATCGGCGACCCAAAGCGGCAACGTATTGTCATCAGCGTAAGGAGAAATTTTCTTCATATACTCCCATTTTGCAGAGTTTGACCCTTTTCTATCTACACTATTATCAAAATCAAAATTTGCCATCCTAGCGTCCTTCATCTATTAACATACTGAATTATTTATACTACTTATAACTAAAGATTGCAGTTTTTTATTGGGTAGGATGTCATTCAAATAAGGCAGGTAAAAACGAACTTAGGCTTGAGAAGTCACTTTATTACGACCAGACGCTTTAGATGCGTATAACGCTTCGTCGGAGCGCGAAAGTAGGTCAATTGTATTATCACCTTGGCGAAATGCTGTTACACCGAAGCTCGCGGTGATTTTGCCAATCTCAACAATATTATGCATTGCTATGTTTTCACGTAGATGTTCAGCAAATATAGTTGCGTCGCTTAATGTGCTGTGAGGACAAATGATTAGAAACTCTTCGCCTCCCCACCGCCCAAGGGTATCAACATTGCGTCTATTGGTTTCAAAAAGGTCGGCAACTTCTTTAAGCACTCTATCTCCCGATTGGTGACCAAGTGTGTCGTTAACATGTTTGAAGTGGTCCAAATCAACCAAGATGACCGCGAACCCTTCTCCGTAGCGTATAGCACGATCAAGTTCATTGCTTAAGACATCTTCTAGCTTAACCCTATTATAGATGCCTGTGAGCTTATCGGTAACCGATAATCGCTCCAGCTCGATATTCTTTATCTCGAGTACTTGCTGAGTTGCTTTCAACTGACTTAAGGCTTCATCGACTTTAGATTTTGCCGTACTAAGCCGGCTATTTGACCAATAAAACCAAATAAACATAACCATAGAAGCAAACAGAATTTGGGCAACCAAAGTATAGTCTTGCTTCTCACCAGCTTGGGATGTGTACCAACGTTGTTGTATTAAACTATGTTGACTTGGAGTCAGTGAGCGAAAACCTTTGCTTAAAATAGAGGTTAATTCTGGCCAATCTTTAGGCGCAACAAAATGGTATTCAATATCTTTGTATTTGGTCGGAATGCCTACTTCTACATTTGATAATAAACCGTATGCAATCATATAATTTGCGACGGCAAGGTTACCGATATACGCTTCTGCTCGATTATCTTCAACCATATACAGTGCCTGTGCAGTATTCGATACCTCAACAACATTTATATCTGGATAGTCTGTATGTATCCAATCTGCCGAAATATGACCTTGCTCCATCGCTATCATCTTACCATTCAACTCATTGATATTTCTGATGGTAGATGCTGATTTATTCACTAAAACCATTACAGGGTAAGAAAGAAAGGGTTCTCCATAATTGAATTGTTTACGCCTCTCTTCCGTTTGAACAGAGTACAACAGGGTATCGTATTTCACTCTCCCATTGGCCAATTCCTTATGAGAAAGATCCGTTGGCGAATCATCAAAAACAAACTGCGGTGTTATTCCAACTATCTTTGCTATTTCTCTTATATAATCTACGGCTATACCTTCTGCCATTCCTTTGTTAACAAATTCAAATGGAGGCTGATTGGTTCGAGTCCGAAATCGGATAATTGGATGATGTTGTAAAAACAATTTCTCCGATTGCGTTAACTTATTTGGGTCTTCATGGGCTATCGAAACAGAAATCCAATTATTCAATATCTTTTGGTCAACACTAGCAGGTATAGCCGAAATCATTTTGTCCATTATTTGCGTTAATATTGGCTCATCCTTCCTTATTCCAACATTCAGATCCCAACTTCCTTCCAACTTTGAAGTGATTTTTAAGCTGCCAAAATAATTCTGTTGAATGTTGTACCCTACTGTTGCCAATGTCCCAACATATCCATAGATTTCCCCTTTATCGACACTTTCAAGCCCTTTCTCTAAAGTGTCGACTTCAACCAATATGAGATTAGGGTATTTGGCCTTTAAAAAATCGCCGATTGCGTAACCTCTTACTATGGCGAGTCTTTTATCGTGCAACTCGGATATATCTGACACCCATGGTTTATGCATGTCGGTAGCGACCACAATCGAAGACTTAAAATAACCTTGCGAAAAATCAAGATATTTACTCTTCTCTTCCGATCTTGCAACTGCAGAAATAAAGTCGCATTGATGACTTTTTGCAAACGTTAGTGTTTCACTCCATGTTTTGGTCGGAGAGAGGATAATTGGTATTCCTAACGTGTCCTCAAATAACCTCATATAGTCCGCCGTCAGACCAATGTGGGTACCGTCCTTATTCATCTCAAATGGCATCCAATTTGGATCTATGCAAATACTTAATGCCTTCTTTTTTGAAAGATAATTTAATTCAAGGGGTGTAAATTCAAGTATAAGTTTTTGAGAATGTTCAGAGACTGGTGCGAGCATCGTTTCTTCTTCAGCAGAATAAGCCAAATAAAACGGGAAAAGTATTAGCAGATAAATCGCGAGCTTAGCTGTGCGTAATAAACGCAATATCGTTATCAAGTTTGCGGCCTTGTTTTAATCACTTAAATCAATCAAACAACCATAAATAGCCACTTAGGTTATGCAACAATAATATTAGCTTGATTAATGACAACTGTATAATTTAATAATATAAATTGTGATGTTTGCTCGGCTTTAACGGTGCGTACAAAGGAAGGTAAGTTGCTCTCGGGGCTCTACTAAATAGTTGAAAAAGAGTATCTATGTTGCGTAGGTCGTTTGATCTTTGCCATTAGACTTAGCTTGGTAAAGGGCTTTATCTACGTCTTCAAGGGTATCCACGACCAAATCGGTTGTTTGGGGAACAATCGTTGCGACGCCGATACTAATGGTCAATGTTGATTTGATTAAGGATCCTTCGTGACGTAATTTCAATGCGGCTATTTGATCATGGATTCGTCTGGCAACAAGATCGGCTCTGCTTTGTTCTGTCTCCGATAATAAAAAAGCAAACTCTTCACCACCGATTCTAAATACCCCACCCTCAGTATTTGATATTGATTTCTCTAATGCACTAGCAACCGCAACAAGCGCTTTGTCTCCTTCCCCGTGACCATAAATATCATTGAGCTTCTTAAAATCATCAATATCACAGAACATGATGGTTAAGGGAGATTGTTGCTCGACATGTTGTTGCCAAACGCACTCTAGACTCTCATCAAAATTTCGACGATTGCCGATACCGGTAAGGCTGTCTATTAAGCTTAACCGTCTAAATTCGTTTTTAGCTTGATTCAACTTTTCTTTCGCATGTACCCGTTCAGTAATATCCCTAGCAATAATGAAAAGGCCTCGATTATTGGTAAATTGGTCGGTGTAGGCGAATTTACGAGCTTCAATCCATTGCTTTTGACCCTTATCATCGATGACTTCATCTATGTTACGAAATTCTCTTCCAGTCTCTAGTACGTTTCTATCTGAACTAGCGAATTTCTCTGCAATTTCTTTTGAAGCGACCTCTTCCAATTTTTTTCCCACCAAATCCGAAGGTGAATCTATTCCTAGTGCATTAACAAATGCAGAATTACATGCTTCGTAGACCAAGTTTTCGTTCATCATCCCCACGGCATCAGGAACACTCTGAATCACGTGATGGAGTAACGCTTTATTACCAATCGAACAATCCCGCGTACGGTCATCTGCTAGATTTAATATAACCGCGATTTGCCAACACCTTTTGCCCCGATACCATATTTTCTGGCCGACAAACGTATAGTTTCGCTGCAAGTGGTTCATTCTATGGTTGTAATAAAAAGATTTTTGGGCAGTTTGATTTTTCAAGAATAAGACAAATTGTGGTGGCAACGCAGAAATATCTTCTGTTGAAAGACCAAGTAACGAATCATCACGAAGTGACGTGTTAATATAAATAGTCTCACCTTGCGCATTGGCAATAAAAAAGGGAGATAAGTTCCCTATCATCGCTTTCGCAATTCCTATTTGATAAGTCAGCATTATAAGACTGACTAAGAAGACTGACCCAACACCGACGGTGACAAATTCCATACATTCAACCAACAGATAACAAAGCTATTCCAACAATTCAGCGCAGTATAACTGACTAGTTTTCGAACATGTAAGTCCTTTTTAACAAAAATGTTATATTTAACCATATTCATATAGGGTAAAGATTCACACACCAAATATTAATATTGAATAGTTTATGAAACAGCAATGGTCTTTCACGAATTTCACACATAAAAAAACGGCTCCATGTCGAAGCCGTTTTTTTGTCTAAATATTGCCTATAACAGAGCGATGGCATCCTGTGCAATAACTAACTCTTCATTGGTTGGAATAACCATTGCGACATGGCCTTCCCCCTGAGTAATTATGCCACTCGCGCCAAACCGTGCGGCCTCATTTCCTGCCCTGTCTTCTTTAAAACCAAGCAGATTTAGATAGCTTAATATTTCACTACGAATAGGTAATGAGTTTTCACCAATTCCACCAGTAAAAATGATGGCATCTAACGCATCTAAAGAGACCATATAAGAACTGATGTATTTGGCCACTCGATAAGTGAATATTTCAAATGCTAACCTTGCACCTTCGTGACCATTTTCCATCGCATCAAGAATACCGCGAGCGTCACTCGTTAACCCTGAAACACCTAAGAAACCTGATTTATTGTTTAGCGTGTCGAAAACCTGAGCTTGGGTCCAGCCTTTCTTCAGCAGAAACTCGATTACGCCGGGGTCTAAGTCACCACTTCGTGTACCCATCATCAGACCAGACAGAGGAGTGAATCCCATAGAGGTATCTACACTCATACCATTTTTGATTGCGCATACCGACGCGCCATTACCCAAATGCACAGAAATGAAGTTTGCTTCATCCACTGGTTTATTTAGTATTTTTGCCGCTTCTCTACTCACGTAAAAATGGCTAGTTCCGTGGAAACCGTAGCGACGAATCGAATACATGTCGTATAATTCGCGTGCTATACCGCCTGTGAATGCCTTAGCAGGCATTGTTTGGTGAAACGCAGTATCGAATACGGCAACCTGAGGCAGAGAGGGAAAGGCTTCTAGAGCGGCTCGTATACCAAGTAAATTAGCAGGGTTATGTAATGGGGCTAGATCTTGTATCGCTTCAATGTCTTTTATTGTTTGCTCATTAAGAAGCACTGACTGAGTGAAGGTTTCTCCTCCGTGTACTACACGGTGACCGACAGAAACGATATTCTCTGTAAGGCCTAACTCTTTAACCAAATCGACCAGCATTATAATCGCCGCTTGATGGTGATTACCTTCGTCTGTGATTGCCACTTCATTTTTTTCACCTTGGTATTTCCAACTCACTCGTGAGTCTTCTAAACCAAAACATTCGCCCAGACCACTCAAGACTGCGTCTCCTGAAATAGTATCAATGACGGCGAATTTTAAAGATGAACTACCGGAGTTGATCACAAGCACAAACTTATTTGCCATAAGACAGGTTTCCTATATTGACTGTTTTGCACCGCAGTGCGCCTTTTCCTTACCCCATTATTCAATAATTTTTTAATCTTTCAACTTTTATTGATGATGTTCTTCTAAGGGTGTCATTTTTATTGATGCAGATCAAAAAATAAATTTATACGAGCTGCGAAATTAAAATGATCAACCTTGTATTTATTAATAGTTTATTAACATAGTTTCACATTAAAGGCATCGAGATGTTAAATATATGTTGACGAGGCAAAGCAAAACGTCAATGCTACAATCCTCAATTTCAAACTTGTGGACAAGAGATGCAATTAGTAATCGGAAATAAAAATTATTCTAGCTGGTCGCTTCGTGCATGGCTAATGGCAAGTAAAGCAAAGCTCAATTTTGAAGAAATTTTGTTGCCGCTTGATACAGAAGAATTCTATAACGAAATTGTTAAGTATAATCCTGCTGCTAAGGTACCAGTGCTTATTGATGGAGAGGTAACCGTTTGGGATTCGTTAGCTATTTGCGAATATATCAACGATACCTATCTTGATGGTCACGCCCTTCCCAAATCTCCGATAGATAAAGCCTATGCCCGTTCTGTTGCCTCTGAAATGCACTCTGGATTTAACGCTGTACGCAACGAAATGCCAATGAACATAAGAGCGACACGTCTTGTTGAATTGAGTGAGCAAGCACTAATCGATATAAAACGTATCGATGACATATGGGCAAAGCAAATAGATAACTCAGGCGGCGCAGGTAGCTGGCTTTTCGGCAAATGGTCAATAGTCGATATGATGTTTGCACCGGTTGTGATGCGTTTCAAAACCTATCAGGTTAAGCTTTCACCTTCAGCTCAAACATATCTAGACTTTGTCTTGGCGGATCCCGATCTTAATGCGTGGATATCTGAAGCATTGAAAGAGACTCAAATTGTAGAGTTGGATGAGGCCGGCGCAGACGTGTAGTTACTGTTCTAACTAATAGATAATAAAAAGCCGAGCTATAAAATAGCTCGGCTTTTTAGTTAATCAATTTACTTTAATTAATTTATTTTATGCTTCGCTACTTGTCGCGCCACGGTTCGATTTCTCACCGCGGTAACTTCCACGACTGTCAGCGCTGCGGTTACGATCAAAACGGCGTTCACCGTCTTTACCGCCACGATGATTACCACGAGCGCCATCACGGTTACCACGATAGCCGCCGCCATCACGACGAGCACCTTCACTGCGGCCACCTTCGCTACGACCACCACGTGATTCGCGGAAATCTGTAAAGTCACATACCACGGCACCCACTTCTGTTTGGCGAATGCGTAGTTTACGTAACTTACCCGTAGTATCAGAGTTCATTGCTTTTGGTAGTTGAACAAAAGTATGACCTTGAGCAAGCTTAATTGCACCAATAGATCCTTTTGTTAAACCAAGCTCGTTCGCGAGTGCGCCAACGATATCTTTAACTTGCACACCTTGATCACGGCCAACTTGTAATTGGTATGTATCCCAATCTTTCGTTGCTCCACCAAAACTGCGACCGCCTTCACGACCATCACGATCACCACCTTCACGACGATCTTTACGACGCTGCTTGTCACGTTCAATAGCGGAAGTCATCGGATCTGGACCTTTATAGAATAAAGGTGTTTTTCCTTGAGCACGCTTAAGTAGCATCGCTGCCAATGTTGTAGCATCAATTTCTAGCGACGCTTGTAGTTTCGCAACTAACTCCGCAAAATTCTCTAAAGAGGCGTTTTCTTTCTCACTCTCTAATTCTGCACCTAGTTTCGCTAAGCGAGACTCGGCAACTTGATCACGTAACGGTACTTGAATCTCTTCCATACTTGATTTTGTTACACGTTCAATAGTACGCAGCATGCGAATTTGATTAGTACGAACTAATAGAATCGCTTTACCCTTACGTCCAGCACGGCCAGTACGACCAATACGGTGGATATACGACTCAACATCAAAAGGAATGTCGTAGTTGAATACGTGTGTAATACGAGGTATATCAAGACCACGAGCAACAACATCCGTTGCAACTAGGATATCAATAATGCCCTTCTTAATGTTCTCAACAGTACGCTCACGAAGAGACTGTGGAATATCTCCGTGTAATGCCGCCACTTTAAAGCCACGATCAGCAAGGTAAGAAGCCAGGCGCTCAGTGTCTTGACGAGTACGAACAAAAACCAGTGAGGCATCTGTTTCTTCGGTTTCAAGAAGACGTGTCATTGCTTCGTCTTTCTCTACGCCCTTCACGACCCAGTATTTTTGTTCTACTTTATCAACGGTGTGGTTGCTACCGGCTACGTCAACACGAGCGGGATTACGCAAGAAGCGGTCAACGATTCTCTTAAGCATCGGAGGCATTGTTGCAGAGAACAGGACGCGCTGGGCGGATTCTGGTGCATGCTCCATGATAGCGGTAACATCGTCGACAAAACCCATGTTAAGCATTTCATCCGCTTCATCTAATACGAATGTTTTAACTTCGCCTAAGTGTAAACGATCGCGGTTAATCAAATCTTGTACACGCCCAGGTGTACCTACAACAATATGAGTTCCCGATTTGAGGGCACGCATTTGATCAACAATTGAAGCACCACCATAAATCTCAAGAACTTTAAGTCCTTTAACTTTACGGCCAAGGCTTTTAATTTCTGCAGCAACCTGAATGGCAAGCTCACGTGTAGGAGCAAGAACAATCGCTTGTGGCTTGTATTGGTTAAGATCAATCTTGTTTAAAACAGGAAGTGAGAACGCAGCAGTTTTACCTGTACCGGTTTGTGCTTTACCTAAAGCATCACGACCTTCTAAAAGAAAAGGGATAGACTCAGCTTGAATTGGTGTTGGATTAACGAAACCCATTTCGTTAAGCGCAGACAATAGGTTGTCGTTCAGCTCTAAATCGCTGAATTGGATATTGGAATCTTGCATTAGGATCCTACTTTATCAAAAAAATCATCGGTCCCACGTGCTTTTCCAATTCCAATACTTCTATGGTCGTACGAACCATCCGCACTAAATCCATTCAGATGCAAAGAGTATATAAAAACGCATCAAGCCGCTAGGGACATATCTAAGGGGGCGAGATAATGCCTCAGTTGAGGACAAAAATCCAGAAAAAATTGAAATACATCACACTTTTATTCAATTTAATAAAAATTGCTCATCAAATCGTCATTTTTTTGACTCATGTCTCCTTCTGAGGCTCTCAAATTCAAAATATTCGAGACTAAGATTACACAATATAGTGGCAAATATTGGACGTAGTTATTAACGGGCTGGTTTAAAGATCAATACGTTGGACTCGCCTTAATGTTCACTTCATGCTGCAATATCGAATCATGTAACGAGACCCAGTCATAACTAAATCAGCATAATAACAGACACATTACCGAGTCGATAAATATACTTTCGCCAAATTACCTAGTAATATGAGACTCAGTAACTGTTCAATGACTTCTGTCTCACCCTATCCTGCTCAACGTTGGTTTACTTTCGTTTTGGGGAAGAATTTTGGGGAGACATCAGGGGAGAGTTAGTTTTCCCTTATAAATTAAAGGATTATGATTTCGTAATGTTCCAAGACAATCCCCTACTGGCTCAATTAAAGCAGCAAATAAAAGAAAATATTCCTAAAAAAGAAGGTGTGGTTAAAGCGACTGAAAGAGGCTTCGGTTTTCTAGAAGTGGATAACAAAACCAGCTTCTTTATTCCGCCTGCACATATGAAGAAATGCCTGCACGGTGACAAGGTCGTGGCGCTTATTCGCAACGAAAATGACAAAGAGTTTGCCGAACCAGATCAACTCATAGAACAGAGCCTTAATCGCTTCATCGGGCGAGTTAAACTGTTTAAAGGTCGCCTTAATGTGGTACCCGACAAACAGCAGTACAGAAAACTCTCACTCAAGGCTAAGGCCAAGAAAGGGGTCAACCCAGAGACATTAAATGACGGCGATTGGGTTGTTGCACAACTCGTCCAACATCCACTAAAAGATAACAGCGGTTTTTTTGTCGAAATCACTGAGAAAATCACTGATGCAGATGACAGAATTGCACCATGGTGGGTAACGTTGGCTGAAAATGACCTACCAAATACGGAGCCTGAAGGGATACAAGAGTGGGCGATCTTGGACGATCCTTCTCTGACACGTATTGATATGACCGAAGTACCATTTGTGACCATAGATGGCGAGTCTACCAAAGATATGGACGACGCCTTATATGCTGAAAAACTAGAATCGGGAGGCTATAAACTGACCATCGCCATCGCCGATCCAACCGCCTATATATCCACCGATGATGACATGGATAAAGTGGCTAGAGCGCGTGGCTTCACTATCTATCTACCCGGCAGAAACATTCCAATGTTACCGCGAGAGCTTGCAGATGAACTCTGTTCTCTTGTTGAAGGCGAAATTCGCCCCGCTCTATGTTGCAGTGTGACGATCTCCGATGACGGAACCATTGGGAATGATATACAATTTTTTGCGGCCAATATTAAGTCACACGCTCGCTTAAACTACAACAATGTCTCTGATTGGCTAGAAGACACCTCGACGAATCAATGGCAACCAAGTACAACCATAGCAGAAGTACTTCGAGTTCTCGCGGATTTAGCAGATGCGAGAGCCTCCTGGAGAGAAAGCAACGCTGTAGTATTTAAAGACCGCCCTGATTATCGATTCGAACTAAGCGAAAACAACGACATCATCGCGATCCATACAGAAGAACGCAGAAGCGCAAACAAACTGGTTGAAGAAACGATGATTACGGCCAACATTTGCGCAGGTTCGGTACTGAAACAAAATTTTGGTACGGGTATATTTAATACTCACGCAGGATTTAAAACAGACCGAATTAAAGATGTCGTTAAACTGGTAAATAGCAACTCTGAAAACGACTTCACAGAGGAAGAATTAAGCTCGTTAGAAGGTTTTAGCGCTCTTAGACGTTGGCTCAACAACCAAGAAACAGCCTATCTAGATAACAGACTTAGAAAGCTTCAAGCTTATAGTGAAATGGGTAACGTACCATTAGAACATTTCGCCATGGGCCTTGATATCTATGCGACTTGGACGTCACCAATTAGAAAATATGGAGACATGGTCAACCATCGATTGCTTAAAGACCATATCTTGGGCCGTGAACCCGTTCACGCACCCGATGATTCGCTAGGGGATGAGCTCGCGATACATAGGAAACACCATAAAATTGCTGAGCGAAATATTGCAAACTGGCTATATGCTCGAACGTTAACGAATGAGCCGAAAGAAGAAACGATTTTTGCCGCCGAAATATTTGATATCAATCGTGCTGGAATGCGAGTTCGTATTTTAGAGAATGGCGCGACGAGCTTTGTGCCTGCGTCTCTAATTATGCCGAATAAAGAGCGAATTGAGTGCAATAGCGAATTAGGTACTATATCTATCGACAAGGATCACGTTTACAAACTTGGTGATGTGCTAGAAATAGTACTTACTGATGTAAGTATAGAAAATCGTAATATAGTTGCCAAACCTAATCAACTTTTTACAGAGCCAGAACAAGCTGAGCCGAATAAGAAATCGGAATAATGTTTACTATCTAACAAGGTGTTTACTGCACCTTGTTACTGTTTCAATGTGAGTTTATGTCGAGAATAAAAGTATATAAGCATGATATTTTCGTTGCCCGCAAGGCAACTCGTTATCCAATAACCCAATGTGGGCTAATTTTGGTCAGAGATGGCCACGTTAGCTATTCAACAAAAGAAAACCTACCCAGGACGCTTTCTGCTGGTGAGTTCACTATTTACCACTCTGACAGAGTAAGGGATATAGTGTCGCACGCCGATAATGGTACATTCGCTGCTGATATCATCACGTTTGAACCCAGTTTGTTCCGGCAGTTTTGTGACAATCTGCATAATTCAGAATTGAATGCGACAGATGATAATACGCAAAATCATGTATTGAGTGATGCCAATGAAACGGCAAAGACCATCCTCACCGTATTGCTAAAAGCCAAAGAGAATAATACAAGCACAGAGTCCACGTTGGAATCTTTAGCTCAGGCTCTTATCTATGAAGTATTGTCTATCGAACCTAACTTCTTACCTGTTATTCGTAGCGCTTGCGATCAAGGAACGGCAGAGAAAGTCATTGGATTTATTGAGATCAATATTGAGGGTGACGTCTCGCTAGAATCGACTGCAGGTTTCCTCGGCATGTCGATCGCCACACTTAAAAGACGTTTGGCAGCGGAAGGTTTGAGCTTTTCTCAAATACTAAAAATAAAGCGAGTAAACTACGCGGCAACGAAGCTTAGATTAAGTAACAAGTCTATCGCTCAGATTGCACTAGAATCCGGATTCAAAAGCGCAGCACACTTCAGTACGGCCTTTAAAGGCGTGCAAGCTATGACACCGAAAGAGTTTCGACAACACGTTAAAAAAGGGTAAAAAAGAGAACCTTTATGGTTCTCTTTTCATTTTCTGCTCCTAATGATTCACCAGATAATTTGATGCGGATCCAATTCAATTTCATCAAGTAGTCGAGCGAATTCTGATTGGGGCTGTAACTTTGGGTAAGGCACCCAAGCCTCTAATTCTGTACTCCCTTCTTCGCTTTCTGCTAAAAAAAGTTGCCACGTGTTTTTGTTCGAGTCGTATTCTAGTTTTGCGATTGGAAATTCATCATTTACGTGAGAAGAGTCAAGCAAGAAGCAGAGTTTTGAAAACATCACGCCTTCGCTATATATTTCATATTGCACTTTTCCCATCTCAGCTAAGATGCTTTGATTACGGCTAGAACACATGGCCCTAACGGCTTTTTCAAGGCGAAACTGTTCTATCTCGGATATATGCATGAACTTCACCATCAAAATTGGTCCCTATTTAACTATAAGCCTTATCTGATGAAATACACTTAATGTTGTGAATAAAAGACAAACTTACTGTCATTCATAAAAATGTCATACCTCAGAAATACAATTTGATTTCGGATTACTCATTTTTGGAGATTTTATGTTTCGTGTTGTTCTAGCAACTCTGTTATCAGCCACCTTTTTACTTCCAGTAGCAAACGCTAAAGAAGTAAACATTTCAGGTTCCACATCTGTGTCACGTATCATGGACGTATTGGCTGAGGAATTTAATGCGACGCATGACGCATCCTATATCGCGGTTCAGAGTATAGGTTCAACCGCAGGTATCACCATGGTAAACAAAGGTGTTGCGGAAATAGGTATGAGTTCACGTTATCTTACTGAAGGTGAGTATTCTGAACCGTTGACGGTACTGACCATCGCCTATGATGGTTTAGGTGTCGTTGTTAACCACGCAAACCTAATTAAAGACATCACTCGCGAACAACTATTCGATGTCTATAAAGGCAATGTCACTAATTGGAAACAACTAGGAGGCAAAGACCTCACTATTGCGGTTGTCACGCGTGAGTTATCTTCTGGTTCTCGTTCTAGTTTTGAATCACTGCTCGGTTTAACACGGATAGTCAATAACCATCAGGTATCCGATATCAATCCAACCAACCTGGTTGTCAGTAGTAACAGTATGGTTAAGACGATCGTTAAACATAATTCACAGGCGATAGGTTTTATTTCAGACGGTTCCGTAGACAACACAGTAAAAGAATTAACATTCGAAGGTATCACCGCTACGCAGACAAATATTCGTGACAAAAAGTACCAACTTTCTAGGCCTTTCATTATTTTCTACAAAACGGAAGAGATTAGTAAAGATGGTGAAGCGTTCATTCAGTTTCTAAAATCAGACCGTGCAAAGAAACTCATTCAGCAATACGGTTATATACCAACGAATGATTAACTAAACATCGACTTAAATTAACGAGTCCATGATATGCACTACCGTAAAAGGCCAAAGGGCCGGACAAGATTAGTTGGGTTTATATTACCTAGATTGGAATGATAGCATTAGACAATGAAGATAAAAAAAGAGCGACTAAATAGTCGCTCTTTTTTTTAAAATAATTTTAAAAATAAAGTCTTATTACCGACACCACCACACATCCTGGGCGACGAACACCGTCTATTTCAACTTTGAGTTCACGTTCCACCTCAAGGCCTTTCTTAATAGGTGTCACTTTCAAAAGCTTACTACGAGTTCGAATTTGATTTCCCGCTTTCACAGGATAAGGGAAACGTACTTGATTCAAACCAACATTAATCACGAGACGGGCGCTAGGAAACAATGGGTTGTTCGCATCAACACTGTCCGTCATTTTAGACAGCATAGACAGGGTCAAAAAACCATGAGCGACCGTGCTCTTAAAAGGCGACTCTTCAGCTGCCCTTTCTGGATCAGTATGGATCCATTGCATGTCTTCTGTCACTTCACCAAAAGAATTAATGCGGTCTTGAGTCATTTGAACCCAATCACCAACATGAATTTCTTCATCTAATTTTTCATGGAGTTCATTGAGAACCGCCAACGCTCTATCACTTAAATCAAAGCTTTCCTGAACGCTAGGTTTCATCTCTTCATTAACAGCAGGAATCATCGAGTGATCACGAAACCAGTGCAATATCGGGCTTTCACTCGCTTTATGAACAAGGTCGTCCCAGTAATCTTTAATCACAGGCGACATGAGTTCTTTGATTTCCAAATGATGCTTGGTCAAAGATTCCCCTCTGTGCTTGAGAATATCAACAACTTTCATAAAAACCTCTGCTAATGGAAGCTCGTCTACCGAGCAGTAACAGTTAAGTTTGACGCTGTTCACACTTTCTTGCAAATACTTTCGAGCGCACAAGTGTATTCTGAAACGATGATTATCTATAATAAACAGTACGTTATCCAATAAAACATTATTTTATTACATAACTGTTCAATACGTCAAATTTACACATATTTAACAAAATCGAGGGGAAACATACTATTCCGCCCGTTTTCCCGACCTGTATGAGTGGCAGAGAGACGAAAGAACATGACCCATTACCATTTTTTGAATAATCGACCCACAATGTTTGGATGGTAGTTCCAACAATGATCAAACATTGCCATTAACTGCGGGTTGCCGTATTTCGATAGACTAATCGCATGAAAACGGTTTTTCTTAGATTGGAGTGATCTGACCATATCCAGGATAACTTCAGGTTGTTTGGGTGCTATAAAATCAGAAATTACCACCATATCAGCGTTGCGATACTTGCCGGAGCTCATCAATTCTACCGATTTAACGATAACAGGATCCAGATCAGTCCCTCCGTGAAACTGATACGAGAGAAAGTCACTGGCTTCCCTTAAACCATCAGCTTTAGTCAACTCGTAGGTAATCCGTTCGGTTGAAAAAAGAATAACAAAGCACTCTCTATTTTCAGCAAGTGCTATTTGCATCAAAGCATAAGACATCGCTTTAGCACATTGCTCGGGGAATCCACTCATCGATCCGGAAGAATCGACACAGATAATAAATGGCCCTTTTTCTATGTCTATTTTCCTATTTTCTGGTTTCTGTGATTTGATCTTACGAAGCTTGCGCGCTTTACCCTTTACTTTATAGTTCATCAAGCGCTTATCAACCAGATGCTTATAAAACACCACCTCTAGCTCAGGGTACGCCAGGAACATCGTTTCGTTCGGTAACATTCGGCTGAGATCATCACTTTCATGAATGCCAACAATATCGTCTGCTGCTTCGTCGCTTTTTTCTTCGACCATCCTTAGCTCTTCAGCTGGGTTTTTTAATAAATCAGGGTCACTCACTTCGCTGGCCATTCGCCCCAGTTTTTCAGCCATCGCTTGTAACTCGGCATTCTTCTTCAAGAACTCCGCATAGCGTTTCATTAACAAAACATCACTTTTAGATAGTTTTGCCGCTGCCATATCCCACAATCGACCAAGCTTGGCAATATCACCTTGCTCAGAAACGTTATGCATGCTTTGCATTGTTTCTATGCGTTGATACAGATCGGCTAAAAACTTCTCCTTATCCGATTCTAACTGTGCAATCTCAGCCTGTTTTATCGCTTTTGATAAACTTTTATACCACTGCTCGCAGAAGTAATGAGGAAACATAGGGTTATAGACGCCTTTGTTTCGCTCTAATAATTTCTTCGCTTTAGAATAGAACGGGGAATGCCATTGGAGTTGTTTGACAATATCAGGCGCTTTTTCAAAGAATGTATCTTCATCATAATGAATAACCTCCTGATAAAGATTAAGCTCATCAAGCAATCGTTCAGTCTCACATGCTTTGGTGATTTTTCTTTTAACCCCATTTCGCCACTTGGTGATCTGATTATTAACCGACGCTTTTACCGCTCTATTTTCTGGGATCATAAGCAGTTGAGAGCGGCCGATTAAGTCATTAACCGCCGTATCTATGATGCCCGACTCTGCGACCATCATTATCAGATTTAGTCCATCTGCACCTAGCACTTTATCTTCCTATACAAAGAACTGATCCAAACTTTTTATTCTTTGAGTCACTTTTTCACTATCTAATTGAATGACTTCAACCTCTTCCATCAGTGACTGTAAACTGCTTTCCATTTTTGCTGGCAATCGGTCATCAATAAAGCTGTGTGGCAATGCGCCATGAAAATCAGACCGCACTTTGCGAAAATGATGTTCAGCTTGGGTAAGTTGCTTTATTGCGTCCTCTGCTTTCTCGCACCACTCTCCATAAAGCGCAGAATCGAGGCCTTCGTTAGTAACGATGCCTGCCAACACAGATCGATTCGCGATATCTTTTACAACTAAACGGTCAGAGACATTAATATCGAAACGAATTCGGCATAGATTACTATTTTGATTCACGTAACCGTAGGCGTCACCTCCTCCCTCTTTAATCACCTTTTCTAGCTCTTCTTTCGCTACATAAATCCAGCGACTGTCCCCTTTCTCCGATTCGTTGACAGACATATTGCTCTGTAAAAGAACCACTTTTAGTAACCCCCTCGCGTTCCCAACGCTGTACATTTTAGCATTAGATATATCAAGGCTATAACCACCTTTACGCAGAATTCCAGTTGCCGCTTCATTGGTTAACGTCATGCTGAATTCAGATTCCAATTCATCTTGTATTAACGACAAACCGTCTCGGCAGCTTGTTATCTGCTGCTGGATAATATGTTGATCAAAAGCATGATTTATTGCGAACTCTTCAATCACTTCTTGTACCAATTGCCTAGATTCAGGGCTATGCCACAGGCAGTCTTTTAGAAGCAATAGATCAAGAGGGTTAATCGAGTCTCTTCCATTAAAATAGGCACTCGCTTTCAATAATTTAACGGCTTTCTTCCATCGCCTATCCGAGACATACAATTCTGATCCTAACGAATCAACCCTGTTTTCCTCCGCTTTCTTTTCCAGCAGAGCCTTAAGCGCGTATAATTTTTCAAAGCACTCATCATTGAGTACAAGTAAGTCCAACTCGTGCTTCCAGAGGTGATATTCTTCATCTGTGATAGCCAGCCCCGCTGGGATTTCGGCTTCCTGTTCAGTCCCAACCATCAGCATAGCTTTGAAGTTTTGTTTATTTTGAATTCGGTTGACGAATACACGTACCAACATTCGATCGTAAAGCGCCTCCAAACCACTGTCCTCATCAGGAAGCTCATTAGATGCAGACACCAGCAAACGCATAGGCACTTTTTGGATCTCGTTACCATTTTTGAATGTTTTCTCGTTCACTACGGTAAGCAGTGTATTAAGGATAGCCGGTCCTGCCTTCCAGATTTCATCTAGAAATACGACTTGGGCTTGAGGAAGGTACCCTTCAGTTAATCGAACATATCGACCATTGTCTTTCAGTTCTTGAATACTTAAAGGACCAAACACCTCTTCCGGAGTCGAGAATCGGGTCATTAGGTACTCGAAATAGCTGCTATTGTCGAATGCTTGAATTAACCGCTTTGCAATGAGGCTTTTAGCAATTCCTGGAGGGCCTAATAAAAAAACACTCTCACCAGACAGTGCCGCCAACAAGCACAGTTTGATTGTACCTTCTCTTTCATATACGCCGTAAGAAAGGGCTTTAACTAATTTATTTATTCTTTCTGATAGAAGCGCTTTTTGTGCGTGTGAGGCTCTTAGAGACATTGTCATAGATAAACCGCAAATAGTTACTTTGAAAAATAGAACGAGTTTGTTATTAAAGTGTTACTTTACAGAACCCAGTATCGTTAAAAAATATGTATTGTCTATAACTGGTTAAAAAACTTGTAACTAAACACATGTTATAGTGGTAAATGTGTCGCTGGTCACTTCTACATTGCTTCAGTATTTCTAGTGACGTAGGATAATAGCAGCAAAATTTGCCGATTATTTTTGGGATTATTGTTTTCATTTATCACTATGCAACCCCCTCGATAAAACTCAGAGAGTACAACGTGCCTAAATTGATTCATCAATGGAAACAACTGTCGCTGATTCAACGTGAGATGACACTTCCTAACCATGTTAAAGTCATGCACACCACCGTCATGCACCCGGGTGCAACGGTTATTTTGCCAATATTGTCAAACGGCGACATTCTATTGCTGAGGCAGTTTCGACCTTCTATAAACGATTGGCTATATGAACTACCGGCAGGCACATTAGAGCACGACGAATTACCAATAGACTGTGCGATGCGCGAATTGGAAGAAGAAACGGGGTACAGTGCAAAACACTTTCAATCGATCGGTGAGCTAATTCCTCTTGCCGGGTTTTGTGACGAGGTCCAATATCTTTATATCGCGAAGGATCTAAGTCAGACGGCAAGGCTAGCGTGTGATGCCGATGAGGTCATTGAGATATTGTATCTCAGCGTTAAAGAGGTGGAATCCATGATCGTGAATGGCACAATTATCGATTCGAAAACAATCGCTTGTTTGTCAAAAGCAAAGCTATTAAATTACATTTAATAAAACATATACTTGGAAACGAATTCTATGGACTTTCGCTCAGATACAGTTACAAAACCAACCCAAGCTATGCGTGAAGCAATGGCCAACGCAGAAGTCGGAGACGATGTGTATGGCGATGATCCCACCGTCAATGGTCTGGAAAAATGGGCCGCAGAACGACATGGATTCGAAGCCGCACTTTTCACAACATCTGGAACTCAAGCAAATTTGCTCGGCCTTATGGCTCATTGTCAGCGCGGAGATGAGTACCTTTGTGGCCAGCAGGCCCACAATTTTAAGTATGAAGCAGGTGGTGCGGCTGTTTTAGGTTCTATACAACCACAGCCCATAGAGAATAACCCAGATGGGACAATTAGCTTTGATAAACTTCGCGCGGCAATAAAGCCAGACGACTTTCACTTTGCTCAAACCAAGCTCCTCAGCCTTGAAAACACCATTAATGGTAAAGTACTACCACTCGAGTATCTAAAACAAGCGCGTGAGTTTGTAAACCGACATGGATTACAGTTACATCTAGACGGTGCACGTGTTTATAACGCCTCTGTTGCATTGGATGTCGATATCAAAGAAATCACTCAATATTTCGATTCAATCACTATCTGTATGTCGAAGGGATTGTCAGCACCGATTGGGTCTTTATTGCTAGGAACCACAGAATTTATTGATAGGGCAAGAAGAGTAAGAAAAATGCTTGGTGGTGGTATGAGACAAGCTGGCATACTAGCGGCAGCGGCGAAACTCGCATTGACCGAACAAGTAGCACAACTTGCGACCGATCATGCGAACGCGAAGAGACTCGCTAATGGATTAGCCAATATTAAGGGTTTCTCAGTAAATCCTGATCATGTTCAAACTAACCTAGTCTTTGCAAAGATTGATGACGACGTGGATGTGGACAGTTTAGCTGACGTCTTAGCGAAGGATAATATCATTATCACCGCTATGAACCCGATCAGGTTTGCAACACATAACGATATTTCAACGCAAGATGTTGATAAGCTGATTGAAAAGCTAGCGAAATTATATAACTAGAAACGAGTTATTTAGAGAAGCGTTAATATCTAAGAGAAAAATGCCCTGTCGAAGGCAGTAAAAAATACAGGGCTAATAAGGATTATCCATCGTTCCTAATTCATTGAAGGGCCTAACAAGTGATCTTGTTAGGCCCTTTTTTGTGGTTACGCTTGTTGACTCTTTTGAGGGTTCTTGATCTTAAACAATATCGCGAACATCACAGGTACAACGATAAGCGTCAATACCGTGGCAAAACCTAAACCAGCCATAATGGTGACCGCCATTGAACCGAAGAAAGCATCAAACACTAATGGGATCATACCGAGTATGGTTGTAATCGCAGCCATACTAACGGGCCGAACACGGCTAACGGCACTATGTATAATTGCTTCATAAGGTTCTCGCCCTTCTGTTAGTTCCAAATTTATCTGGTCCAACAACACGATACCATTTTTCAAAATCATGCCGCTCAAGCTCAGTAACCCAAGAAATGCAGTGAAACTAAATGGCATATTTGATCCAAGCAAACCAACAGAAACACCGATAATTGATAATGGGACGGTGAACCATATCACCAATGATTTTTTCACTGAACCAAATAGGAAGATAGTGACAATGAACATCAGCAAATAACCCATTGGTAAGGAACTAAACAGAGACTCTTGAGCGTCTTTAGATGACTCATATTCGCCACCCCAACTTAGTTCATACCCTTCAGGTAGTGCTAAGGCCTCAACCTTAGGTTGAATACGAGCAAACAGACCTGCAGGTGTTTCATTACCCAGCACGTCATGGTCAGCTAAAACGGTTAATGTTCGCTTTCTGTCTCGCCTCATAATCAGTGGTTCAGACCAACCCAATTCAATGCCATCAATCACTTGTTCAATTGGCACATAGGCTTGTTGGCTTGGACTCCAAATACCAAGGTTTTGCACCGTATCAAAATTGACACGCTCATCTGCTGGTAAACGAACCATAATTGGAATCATTTGCGTACCATCTCTAAACAAACCAATGGTTGAACCACCAAATGCGGTTTGCAATGTATTAGAAAGATCTTCTTTAGATACACCCATTCGACGAGCTTTAGATTCGTTAAACATTGGTACGAGATCTTTGGTTCTTTCTCGCCAATCGTGTCGAATATTTCGAGAACCGGGGTCTTGATAAAGAATATCCTCTACCTGAGCCGCAATATTTCTTAGTATCTGAGGATCCGCACCAGTTATTCGTGCCTCTATTTTTGATGCAGGTGATGGCCCAAATTCCAATAATTTGAATTGAAAGGTTGGAGAGTCAAACGAAATAGCTAACTGGTCATCAAGTTTGTGCAATAGCGTGAACATCTGTTCCCTATCATTTGCTCTCACTTGAAACTGAGCGTACGCCTCATAACTCCTTTCTGGTGCATAGGTTAATGCAAAACGCTGTAATCCTTGCCCAATAGAAGAGGAGACAAATTCAACTTCGTCATAGCGACGTAAAAAGCGATCAACTTCTTCGGCTTGCTTCTGAGTTTCTCTAATGTCGGTGCCTTCAGGCATCCACATATCAACATAAAACATGGGTGTATTAGAGGCAGGGAAAAACTGTTGTTTAACGTTACCAAATCCAATAATAGCCGTTACAAGCAAGGCAACCATGCTCGCAACCGTTAACCATCTAAAACGCAGTGCGAATTTCAAGACAGAGCTAAACACAAGATACAATGCGCCTTTATACGGATCGGTATCTTCGCCCTCTTCACTTTCGCCATCTTTCAGAAGCAGATCCGCCAAGAACGGCGTCAATGTAAGCGCGGTAATCCAACTTAAAAAGAGTGAATAACACAATACCCAGAAAAGATCGCCTAAAAACTCGCCGGTGGCATCAGACGATAAACCTATTGGTGCAAACGCCGTAATAGCGATAACCGTCGCACCCAATAAAGGCCACTGTGTTTGCTTAACAATATCTTTCGCGGCTTGAAGTTTGGTTCTTCCTTTCTTAAGCCCGACCAATATTCCTTCAACGATAACAATGGCGTTATCGACCAACATACCGAGTGCAATGATCAATGCACCAAGAGAGATACGATGGAGTTCAATATCAGAGAGTTTCATTAAAATGAAAGTGCCCATCACGGTAAGCAATAGGACAATACCGATAATTAGACCACTTCGAAGACCCATAGCTAATAGGAGGACGACAATAACGATGCCGACCGCTTCCGCTAGGCTTACCATGAAGTTTTGTACCGATTTATCTACTTCTTGAGATTGATTATAAAAATAACTGAGTTCAAGTCCTGCGGGTTTAATGTTCTCAATTTCCGCTAATTTCGCTTCAATCGAGTGGCCTACGTCGACAACGTTCACGCCGGAACCAAATGATATTCCAAGGTTAATCGCTGTTTTGCCGTTAAACGTAACGATATTCTCTGGTTTTTCCTGGAGACCACGTCTAACCGACGCCACATCTTTTAATCGAATTAGATTACCCGTATCACGACCATGAATGATCAAATTTTCTAGCGATTCAACAGAGTTCAAGTCACCACTTGGACGAATAGTTAAGTTCTGCCCATTAATCATCAATTCACCAGCAGAAATAACGCTATTTTGGTGCGAAAGTAACGAGGTTATTGTTGAGAAGTCCAAATTTAGAGAAGCCAAACGGTCAATCGACATTTCTACGTACAAGTACTCTTGCTGATCACCTGCAATACTGACTTTACCAACACCTTCGACCAGTTCTATTTCGCGGCTTAGCAAATCTGCGTAGCGTTTAAGTTCTACGTAGTCATAACCGTCACCCGTTAACATCATCATAATGCCGAACACATCACCGAAATCATCGATAATCTGTAGCGACGTCACCCCGGAAGGTAGAGTCGGTTGTAGGTCATTCACCTTACGGCGCATCTCATCCCAAATCTGTGGAAGTTCATTGGGACCGTAGGTCATTTTCATGCTGACTGTAATCTGTGACATACCTGCCGAAGAGATTGAAGTAACATTGTCGACATACGGTAACTGACGGATCGCCTTCTCAATAGGGTAAGTCAGCTCTTCTTCTACTTCTGTTGTTGTTGCTCCAGGATAAGTTGCAATAACCAACGCATCTTTAATGGTAAATGCAGGATCTTCAAGGCGACCTAAGTCAAAGAAACTTTGGGTTCCACCAATGGCTAAAATGACGAGAAATAACCAACTTATCACTTTATTTTTTATTGAATATTCGGCAATGCTCACTGGATCTCTTCCTTGTTTGCTATAGCAACGACAGCGTCTTCACGCATTTTTCTTAAATTGGAGTTAACAACGGCATCACCATTAACGACACCATTAGCAACTATTGCTCCATGACTACTGATCTGAATAATATCTACTGCTTGTTTATGAATACGGCCGTCAATAAGCTTCCAGATATAAAATTCATTCTCTTTAACACCCGCATCAAGTGCCGTCATCGGTATCTGATAGCCCTCTACAATTCGAAGACCAGCCGCCACTAAATCAACATCCAGACTCACACTTGTACCGGGTAGAATGGCCGGTTCAACCTGTGGCATTTGTAGCCAAAACTCAAAGGCATTGCTGCCTTGCGCTGGTTCACTAGAATGTTGGTAGTAAGTCGACACAAACTCTCTTTCATCACCAAAAAAATGCGTCTTCACGTGATAACTTCTGGTCTCACTGTCTGGATTAATCATCGAAAGCACGGTATCGGAAATAGCAACTCGGATACGAACAACATCACCACGATAGACACTTAGAATTTCTTCACCCGGGCTCGCGTTTTCAAAGGATTGCTTTGGTACTTCAGAAATATAACCGTCAAAAGGTGCGACTAAACGTGTGTATTCTAGGTTGTTTTTCGCTATCTGAAAATTTACGAAAGCCATTCGCTTACTTGCGGTCAACTCGTCAAACTCAGATTGCGAGACCATCTTTCTTTTAAGAAGGTTTTTACCACGGCTCCATTGTTTTACTGTGAGCTCATATTGCGCTTGGGTATCGGCTAACTGCTGACGAAGTTTTTTTGTATCAAGCTTTGCTAGCAATTCTCCTTTTTTAATTTTTTGCCCTTTGCGTACCAAAATTGCTTCCAGCTTACCCTCTACTCGGAAAGACAAAGGGGTGAGGTCAGCGGGTGCAACCGTACCTTTAAAATTTCTAAACTGGCTTGAAAGAGCAGGCTTTACGTCAAATATTGATACGGTTACCGCTTTCCTTTCTTTCACTTCTGTCTCTACTCCACATCCTTGCAGTGTCGCTAACGCGAATAGGAGTCCCGCTATTTTATAATGTCGATGTATTCGCATTAGATACCTCCCTCTCGAGTCCAAGCTCTTACTATCTGTCCTTCTTTAAGATTTTTTGCTCCCGCGACAACAATTTGATCGCCCGCTTTTAAACCGGAGACTACTGCGCCAAATTCGTTTAGCTCAACAGCAATACTTTCTACACTCTGTTCCGACGGGTTAAATTTCCAAACTTTGCCTTTTTCAGTTTCTCTAGAGATCCATGCCTCATTCGGTATTGAGAGCATATTTTCTTTTCGATTATTGGTTATTAGCACCTGTCCGGTCATGCCAGTAAGAATATTAAGAGATTCTGGACGAACAATCGTGATGGTAGCGCTATAACTATTGGTATCGACATTAGGTTGGGTTGACATCTCTTTAAAGGCCGCTGGTACAACAACAGTATTGTGTATATCAAATATCACTGCGTATTCACGACTTGGTAGGTTGTGTATTCCTGTCTTCTCAATATAGGGAACCGGAATAACAATATTTATGTCCAGATTCTCATTATTAATGATGTTAAGTACTGGCTGTTTAGATGAGACATATTGAAAAGGTTGAACAAATTTTAGTGACACCACACCATTGAATGGCGCTGTAATCTGAGTATATTGGAGGTCGGTTTTACTCTCTTCAAGGTTAGCCTCTGCCGCCTTAAATGCCGTTTCAGATTGGTCAAATACGTCGGCACTAATCAACTTTTTCTTAAATAACTGTTTATTACGTTCTAAACGAGTTTTTGCCAGATCATATTGAGCTTGTGAAGCGTCGACGGCCAACTGGTAATCATTGTCATCAAGAACAGCAAGCACCTCTCCTTCCGCCACTTTCTGCCCCTCTTTCACACCCAACGTTTCAATTACACCTGGAACTTGAAACGACAATTGAGAGCGGTCACCAGCATCAACTTCAGCTAAAAAAACGTCATACCCCGCGTCCGTGATATTTGGTACTTGATAAAGTTTCACCGGTTTAATCACGTCTTCTTGCGTCTCTGAATTTGCTTGCTCACAACCTGCAAGGAAAACCCAAGCGCCTGTTACTAAAGCTAATTTGAACATTGTAACTAAGCCTTTTTTATTCACCCTACTTTCTCCATCACTGTGAAAAGTATTTACTACACATTTGTGCAGTATATGAATAATTCGACTAAGATCAATATATATTTTACAGACGTATAGTAAATTATACTGACGAGAACCAATATATTGATTAGAATGCGTTATTGAATTTTGAGAAGACATTATGATTTGTAGAAAACAGGGCAGAAGAAGCGCGCAAACAGCAGAAGAAACCAAGCACTTAATTCTTGCTAACGCTGGAAGAATGTTTTGTTTACAAGGTTATGAAAAGGTATCATTGAGAAACATTAGCGAAGCCGCTGGTGTGTCCCATAGCCTTATTCGCCACCACTTCGGTAGTAAAGAACAAATATGGTATGCCGTAAGTGATACGTTGAATGCCTATATGCAGAACTACCTTAACGCGCTAATTAATGAATTGCCTGATAACAAACCGGCCCAAATTGTCTTGTATAACTTCAGTATTAAGATGATGGCACATTTATTACTGAATCCTCAGCCCCTCCAATTTATTGCTGACGCGATAAGACAGGAAGGCGAGTTCTTCGATTATTTTATTGATCAATCAGGGATGTTTGAATCAGTCACACAGGGGCTTATCGATGAGCACAACAAACAAAACCCAAGCCATCAAGTCACTCTCTGGGAACTCAAATGGCAGATGATTTATACTGCTCACGCAGCTATCAGTTTGCGCCCATTACTGAAGATAGTTTGGGAAGGAGAAGTGAACAACATAGACGAAGCATTACTTAAACACTGGTCAATGTTCAATAAATTGATTGCGAGTCAATTAAATATACAAACAGATGACATCGTGACTTCATCAAATCTAAGCGATCTTCTATTGCCCATTGCCTGCGATTTTTCGAATCCGGACACCTGTTCCAATGATCTTAGACAATTCTCTTAGCTTCGCTTACCACGGTTGCGGTGGACATTGAGCTTCGATTTCATTTTTCTTTTTTCAGCAGAGCGATTGTGTTTTTTCATTGGTCGCTCTTCATTGGAATCTTCAATCAGACTCGGTTCGAACCCTTGAAGCCACTCTTGGGGCAGGCGTTCATCTAACAAGCTTTCAATTGCCTTCAGTAAATACTCTTCATCACGCACCAATAACGAAATAGCCAACCCAGCGTTACCTGCACGTCCGGTACGACCAATTCGGTGTACATAATCTTCTGCTTGATATGGCATATCGAAATTCACCACACATTCAAGCTCTTGGATATCAATTCCGCGAGCCGCAACGTCTGTTGCAATTAACGCTCTGACTTTACCTGATTTAAAATCATCCAGCGCTTTTTGCCGAGCCCCTTGGCTCTTGTCACCATTTATTGATGCGGCTTTTATACCATCCAGTTTAAGTTCTTTGACCAAGGCATCACTGCCTATCTTCGTCTTTGTAAATACCAGCACTTGTCGCCAATTTCGAGAACCAATGAGATAGGCAAGCAATTCACTCTTTCTCTTTTTGTCTACAGGATAAACCATCTGAGATACAGTACTCGCTGTACTATTAGATGGTGTAGCTTGTTCTTCTTCAGGGTTATCGAGTATTTGATACGCTAACTTTTTGACACGGTCATGAAAGGTTGCCGAAAAAAACAACGTTTGTCTTTCGGTAGGGAGTTGTTTCAATATTCTCTGAATATCCGGAAGAAACCCCATATCCAACATACGGTCAGCCTCATCAAGTACCAAGGTTTTCGTTCGTCTTAGGTCGATAGTTTTGGTATAGGCATGGTCTAATAACCGACCTGGTGTCGCAACAAGGATATCAGCACCATTCCTTAGGTTGCTTTTTTGAACATTTAGACTTGTCCCGCCATAGGCTACAACGATGTTTAAGTCGCAGTTCTCGCTATAACTAACGAGGCTATCGAAAACTTGCTGAGCCAGTTCACGAGTGGGGACCAAAATTAAGCTTCTGATCCATTTCCCCGGCTTTTCATCGGCTCTGTCTTGAGGATCAGCCATTAAATTATGAATCATAGGCAGGCCAAATGCCGCCGTTTTGCCCGTACCAGTCTGCGCTCCAGCTAATACATCTTTCCCTTCCAAAACATGGGGGATCGCTTTTTCTTGTATTGTTGTCGGCTGTTCAAAACCAAGCTTGCCCAGCGTTTCCACTAGTTGTTGATTAAGGTTCAATTGGGAAAAAGAAATCGGGGATTCAGACATTAACTTAAGCTCTCAGAAATTTGGGTCAGGATTGTAACAGATAACCAGCGTATCTATCACGGTAGATGATGTGTTTTTTCAATACTCGCTTTAAGTACATCATCATATAAAATTGAGAATAATCCCTTCATTTCATCATAATGCGTGTCAATATCTTGAAAACACTCTGCTAACGGCGCCATTCTGGTGCTACGATGAGACATTCGTTCTAACACTACTTCAATCGTGTTTAATGACACATATGACGTCAACCATCTATTTTTCCACATCAATTCGGTTACATGTAGATAACGTTCAGGTAGAACGACATTCGGTTTCGCCACTCGTTTCTCAGCCGTTTGACAGAATGAATGTAAACTCTCATCACAATATTGAGACCACGCATTCGCTAGGCAATGATCCCAAAAGACATCCATCGCAATAGGGGCGAATCGTCTTCTAGCAGGAGAAAATAGCAACTTAACTTGCCTCGAAATTTCATGTTGGTCAGTAAACTTATCAACGAACCGATGCAACATAATGCCATCAACAACCTCTTTAGGGTAACGACCTACAGGATTACCTTTTACAAAATCACCCAGCAGATTACCGGCAACGTCACTGTCGCATACTGTGGCAATATGAATGTGCGCCAAAAAATTCATCTAAAGCTATTCTACTTATCCTGAACACAGGCTAGAGGGCAATAATAACCACAAGTTAGCCTAAATGAGTGAAAAGTTAAAACATAAAATGGGCACAGTGATCAAAAACAAAAAAGCCAGCAACTCTCGTCACTGGCTTTATCTTAAATGCGTTAATCGTGCTCACGTGTAACCACACTTCTACAAATTATCAATAACAAATGCGTCGTCGATTACGACATCATCCAACTCATAATCCGTCAGGTCGAAGCCAATTTCCAATGCATCTAACCATTCTAAGCTATCATTTTCTAAAAATTGTTCATCCATAATCATTACCTCCTTATCGTCTACGAATATAGAGATAACACTTTTATATGACAGATTTTTTATAACACCTAACACTAAACATCGATAACTTTTAAAAACTATGAACCCCATCAAATGCAACCGTTTGCGTAGAGTTTTTATACTAATTTGGTTCGTAACCAAACGGATTTGCAATGTGACATCGGTCACATATACAAGCTAAATAATACATTGCATTACATAAAAATGTCGAACATTTATCTTTTTTTCCTCTAGAATCTACATTGCGAGACATCTATCCAGAATTTCAACAACGAGGCCAACATGAAAGAGATACCATTTCGACTGATTGACAGATTATTTATAAAAATGTCTATCAACGATAAATTTTGGGTCATTTTTGTCCTATTCTTTGCCGCGCTTACGACCACAGCCCTTGGCAGGTACAATCAAGCGATAACCGCTATCGAGAAAAATTCTGTCGAGATCATACAAGCCAAGGTAAACGGGGTTGCGTTAGCGATAGCACCAAATAGCAAAGTAAGCTTACCGAATATCTCTATCTCAAACGCTTCAACGAATGCCTCTTTCAAAAGCAGTTCTATAACGGCCTCTGCAAGAATAGCTAACGGTCAATACGCAACACTAACGGAACAAGTACCGGCCTCAGTAGGAACAGCAAAGGAAGCCGCCTTAAACTCATTTTTACTTAGCTTCTTGTGGTTAATTCCTATTGCTATTGTGCTGTATTGGACCGCGACATTTTTGACCGGAGCTCTTTGGGTGTTATGGCAAACGACCGTTAAAATCGCAGACGGCGATCTTACCTCCCGTTTAGGTTTCCATTCTGGTCGTGACGAATTTGGTACCATCGGTTGTGCGTTAGACGAAGCGATGGATACATTGACGGAGTTAGTTGAGGTCGTAAAAGAGAGCTCAACAACGTTAGAAATGACAACCGCGACGTTTGCATCAGAAGTAACCCAAAGCCAAAAGCAGATTAACTTCCAGCACTCATCGCTCGATTCTGTCGCGACGGCAATGGAAGAGATGACCGCTTCTGCATTGGAAGTCTCGAACATAGCTAAACAAGCGGCGGAACACTCTGAGAATGATGAAAAATACGTTCAGGCTAGCCAACAACGTGTTCAACAAGCGATCTCTGAAATTGAACAGCTTAGCCAATTTATTTCTGAGTCATCAACTTCAGTCGCGACACTTGCAGACAGCACGACACAAATTAATGAAGTTATTACAACCATTAGCGCGATATCTGAACAAACAAACTTGTTGGCGCTCAACGCAGCAATTGAAGCAGCTCGTGCTGGTGAATATGGCCGGGGTTTCGCCGTGGTCGCAGACGAAGTAAGAACACTAGCCAGCCGAACACAAGAAGCGACCGTTGAAATACAATCTACGATCGAAAAGCTGCAGGTCGAAACTGGACTTATTGCATCGAAAACTGAAAATACAGTGTCACAAGCCAATACCAGCAATAAAATCATATCTAGCATTGGTGATGACGTGGTCTCCATTGCAGAATCGGCTCGTGCCGTGATGGAAATGAGTGTTCATATATCAACCTCTGCCGATGAACAAAGCACTGTTGCAAACGATATAGCAAGTGAATTAAGTGATATTCGCAGCCAATCAGATGTTATCCGAGAAGTCGCCCAGACGTCCGCTCAGGGAGTCTCTGAATTAACAGAGGCATCCAGCAAGCTCAACTCCGTTCTAAAAGGTTACAAGACCGCATAGGCATTGTAGCAACCCTCATATTAGTATTATAACTAAGGGCTGATCATTATTGATTGGCCCTTTTGTTTTATAAAACATTCCACAATGAATACTATTGACCTTATAATTTAAAAAAAGCACGACGATACGGATGGTCAATGAAAGTTCGCAATTTACTCACATTTATCAGCATTATTATTTTTTCTGGCTGTGCAACTTATGTTGGGGTCAATTTTGATCAATTATTTGGTAAAGAATCCGTTAGGGAACGTAAAGTCCCTTATGGAACTCCACTCGCAGAACACTACATTCATAACGTAAAACCTATCATAGATAAACGTTGCGTAGTTTGTCATGCATGTTACGACGCCCCATGCCAACTCAAAATGTCGTCCTCGCTCGGAATAGATCGCGGTGGCAGTAAAAGCAAGGTTTACAACGGCACTCGCCTGGCGGCTACCTCTCCTACCCGATTATTCGAAGATGCACAAACGACGCAAGAGTGGCGCAATTTTGACTTTCATCCCGTACTAAACGAAAGAACCCAGACCTCACAAGCAAATCTGAACGCAGGCTTAATCGCTAGGCTACTTACTCAAAAAGAAGAGCACCCACTGCCACAGCAAGATCAGTTGGAAGGGTTTGATTTTTCAGTTTATCGAAGTGAACAATGTCCTACCATTGAAGAGCATGCTCGTTATCAAGAGACTTATCCAACCTGGGGAATGCCCTTTGGAATGCCAAAACTAACCAATATCGAGTTTAAAACGTTAATGGGTTGGTTAGAGCAAGGTGCACCAATGTCGGCAACAAAACCTATCACTAATCAAGAAAAGCAAACGTTGAGTCAATGGGAAACGTTTCTTAATAAAGACAGCCTTAAGACGCAGCTTACTGCTCGTTATTTATATGAACACCTATTTCTTTTTCATCTCTATTTTACAGATATAGGTGAAGATACTCGTTTTTTCAATCTCGTTCGGTCATCTACACCTCCAGGAAAACCAGTAAAGAGAATATCAACTCGTCGCCCCTATGATGACCCGTTAATTGAACGTGTGTATTACCGACTAATACCGGAACTGGCAACACCGGTAGACAAAACTCACATGCCCTATTCACTTGACGAGACTCGTTTTGTTAACTGGAAAAAATGGTTTACCGAAGTTGACTATACCGTCACTGAATTACCAAGTTATAACATTGAAGTATCTGCAAACCCAATGACGGCATTTGCACAACTTCCTGTTAAATCTCGGTTCGAATTTCTGCTTGATAACGCACAAAATACCATTATGGCCTTCATCAAGGGCCCAGTTTGTCGCGGGCAGTTGGCGCTTAACGTCATAAACGATCGTTTTTGGGTCTTTTTCATAGATCCAGAAAAAGCGGATCTACCTGAAATCGATACATTTTATTCGAATCAAATAGAAAACCTCCGATTACCCGGGGAAAAACAGACCATCTTAGCACCAGTAACAAACTGGATTACCTATTCTAAACAACAGGCTCGCTACCTAAAAGCGAAGGCCAACTTTGCCAACAAGTGGTTTAACAATGGAGAGCGCCTAACTACGGATATTTTATGGGAAGGTAACCAGAAGAACCCCAATGCAGCACTCACCGTATTCAGACATTTTGACAGCGCGTCTGTCGTGCAGGGAATGGTCGGGAAAAAGCCAAAAACAGCTTGGGTCATCGACTATGGTCTACTTGAACGCATCCATTATTTGCTCGTTGCTGGGTTCGACGTTTATGGTAACTATGGTCACCAACTTGTTACTCGACTCTATATGGATTTTTTACGACTAGAAGGAGAAAGCAACTTTCTAAGCTTGCTGCCTAAAGAGGTTAGACATGAGATCCACAATTCTTGGTATCAAGAAAAGAGCAAACATATGTCGAATTTCCTCACTCGGAACATAGAACCATTCAACCAACCTACCGGTGTTGTTTATCACACCGATAACTATAAATCTGAACTGTATGACAAATTTGAAAGCAGATTAGAGCCAATTTTGAATGACAGATTCAAAATCGAAAACACTGGAATGAAGCCCGAAACGGAGCAGATATTACGAAAGTTTGATGACCTCGTTGGTTTCTCTGATCAAACACTTGCTCAAATTAGCATGATCATGATTGAAGGGGATAATGGCAAGCAACATCTCTTTACCCTACTACGAAATAATGCCCATAAGAACATCAATAGTCTATTCAACGAACACAAAAATCGTACACCTGAAAAAGACGATTTAACCTTGGTTCAAGGTGTCGTCGGTAGTTATCCAGCTACCTATTGGCGGCTGAAAGAAGATGATGTACCTGAGCTATATCGAATGTTGAGTTCGATGAAGAACGAACAAGATTACGTTAAGTTATTGGATCGTTTTGCTATTCGTCGCAGCTCACCAGAATTTTGGCCATTTAGCGATTTGGTTCATCAGTGGTACAAGCGGCACCAACCTGTCGAATTCGGTTTATTAGACTATAATCGATTTGAGAATCGTTAATTTCTCAATAAAGAAGTTAGATGTTTACTACGTATCATCAGCAAGCATCTCTCGTAATGTCCTCATGTAATCCAAGAAAAGGAGGTAGCCATGAACATGCGAGAAAAAATAGAAGATCTAGAGCAACAAATATACATAGCTTGTTCTGAAAGTGACACTGACACTATGAATATGCTTGAATATCAACTCGAGCAGTTACGCGGGCGGATGGAGCACGTATTAGACGATGACCCATATGCACTCGAAGACTATTATTATGATGAATAAATTATGGCTATAGAAAGAGAAAGCCCCAGCAGAATACTTTCTGATGGGGCTTCCTTTTATTCTCTCTGGGGTACTATCTTAGGCCAGATAGGAACTCATGTCGCGTTGCCGAATTTGATTTAAATATTCCACCCAACGCGGTTGTAGTGGTCTCACTTGTTGCATCCATTACTCCACGTGATTTTACGCAATAATGCGTCGCGTCAATGGTGACAGCCACATCATCAGACTCTAATAACGCTTGTAAAGCGACTAATATTTGCTGGGTCATCCTCTCTTGAACCTGAGGGCGTTGAGCAAAAAATCGTACAATGCGGTTTATTTTAGATAGACCGATAATTTTACCACGAGGAATATACGCCACCGCGGCTTTCCCATCTATGGTCACAAGATGATGTTCGCATGTGCTGGTAACGGTAATATTTTTTACCCTTACCATTTCACTCACATTCATTTTATTTTCAATGACGGTGATCTTAGGGAAATTCTTGTAATCCAAACCAGAAAACACTTCATCAACATACATCTTGGCTATTCTAGCCGGTGTTTCTTCTAAACTATCATCGTTAAGATCAAGCTCTAGTAGCTGTAGCACTTCGCGCATATGGTTTTCTATGCGTCGTTTCTTCTCTTCTCGGCTTACCTGATTAGGCAGCATGGGAGTTTCGAGGCCTCTCTGCTCTAGCGCATCCTTTACTAATTGAGCTGAATCGCTAATACCCGACATAATCTCTCCTACTATTTGCAACGTCCAACAACCTGTTTTAACGTCCAACAACCCAAATTAACGGCTGATAAGGATACTCGGATTTATAGAGAATTACAGTAACAATTATTTCTCCAAGCCTCGATCTGCCATTGAGTTCAAGAGGAATGTTCTGCGCATATTGCCTGAAAGTAAAACCCTCTGATTAGAAACCGACAATTTGCATCAAATTTACTATTTTGTGAATGTCGCAGGCTATAGCAAGCAGGGATATATGTTATTGTTCCCGCCGTAATTTTAATAATGACAATAAGGATTCATTATGGGATGTTGTGATGCCCCAGGTCTAATGCCAATCGATGACGCTATACAACAGATGCTGTCAAGCATAACGGCAATTAAGTCGACTCAGTCGCGTGCACTTGAACACACCGTTGGCTTTGTTTTAGCTGAAGATATTCTCTCCCCAATTAATGTTCCTCCATTTGATAATTCTGCGATGGACGGATACGCCATTAGGCGTAGCGAACTAAAAACAACAAATGTTTTACCTCTGTGTGGAAAATCTTTTGCAGGCCAACCCTTTGAAGCGGACTGGTTAGCTGGAACGTGCATTCGAATAATGACGGGCGCTAAAATACCTCAAGGTTGTGACGGCGTTGTCATGCAAGAAGACACAACCGTTGTCGATGGCGGTATCCAATTCAACGATACCGACGTTAAAGAAGGCAACAATATTCGTCCTACAGGCGATGATATTCGTACTGGTGACGTTGTATTGAGAGCTGGTGCTCGACTCACCCCTCGAGACATTCCAATGATCGCCTCACTCGGCATTAGCCACCTATCGGTATTTGACAAACCTAAGGTTGCTTTCTTCTCGACTGGCGATGAATTGATACCATTGGGTGAAACCCTAAAAGAGGGTCAAATATACGATAGCAATCGATATGGACTTAAGATCCTTTTGGATAAGTTCGGATGTGAAGCAATTGACTTAGGGATTATTCCGGATGTTCCAGACCAACTTAGACATGCATTTAATCAAGCACAAGAACAAGCCGATGTCGTCATAACGTCTGGTGGTGTCAGTGTGGGTGAAGCCGATTATACAAAAGATATTCTTGACGAATTAGGTTCCGTGAGTTTCTGGAAGATCGCGATCAAACCAGGAAAACCGTTTGCGTTTGGTCAGCTTGCTAAAGCCTGGTTCTGCGGATTGCCTGGCAACCCTGTATCAGCGGCATTGACCACCTATGTCTTGGTGCAGCCTCTTCTAGCGAAACTTTCTGGTGAAACCGACTGGCAGCCACCTCAATCGATTCCTGCAACGACGCTATCTAACTTTAATAAAAGGCCGGGAAGAACTGATTATCAACGTGGAGTTTACACTGTAAAAGATGGCAAATTTGAAGTAGAAAGTGCAGGCAATCAAAGCTCAGGTGCATTTACTTCAATGAGCGTAGCGAACTGTTTTGTTATCATAGAACACGAACGAGGCCGCGTTAATGCGGGTGAGACCGTTCATATCCAACCATTCAATCACACCCAATATTAATCGCAGCTAAACGAGCAACGACTGTTCATTCAAACGGGTCGTTGCTTGGTTATCGAAAGCGTTAACGTAAACCAGTCAGGAAAAGCTATGGAAATCCTTTCAGATAAAGAAATGCTTCGTTACAACCGCCAGATAATCCTGAAGAATTTCGACTTCGAAGGACAAGAAGCCCTCAAACAAAGCTCCGTACTCGTTATTGGTGCCGGGGGGTTAGGTTGTGCTTCTAGTCAATATCTTGCTACAGCTGGTATCGGTCATATTACGCTGGTCGATTTTGACTCCGTAGAACTATCAAATTTGCAAAGACAGGTATTGCATTCGGATTCAGACATAGGAAAACTAAAAGTACAGTCCGCCTCTGAAAGCTTACGAGGACTGAATCCACATCTAACGGTAGACACTGTCGCAGAAAAGCTAAATGATCAGGCGATGCTCGCTTTAATCGAAAAGCATCAGGTCGTATTGGATGCGACCGATAATAAGGAGACGAGAAACCAACTTAACCGCCTCTGCTATCAAACCAAAACACCACTGGTCTCGGGTGCGGCCATTCGAATGGAAGGTCAAATTAGCGTTTACACTTATAAAGAGGATGAACCTTGCTATGAATGCCTAAGTGCGCTATTTGGTCAAAATGCACTGACTTGCGTAGAAGCCGGAGTCATGTCACCTGTCGTCGGTATTATTGGGGGAATACAGGCTTTGGAAACCATAAAAGTTATCTCTCAATATGGAAGTCATTACCGTGGGAAATTAATGATCTTTGATGCGCTAAATTTGAGCTGGAGAGAAATGAAATTAACCAAACATCCTGACTGTGTAGTTTGTGGTTGAGATTTTTTGAGCTTTTAATAAAATTCTACTATTTATTTTAAATAATTAAATATATGTGATCTGTGCCACTGTTTTTTAAACATCTTTTGCATGATCATTCTGGGCTGTCATTCTGTTTAACATCAGTGTCATATGAACAAATTGTTGAGTGTAGTAGTGATGGAATCCAGAATTTCTCAATTAAGAAAAGACTTTAAAACTCGAATTTTCGCCATCGTTCCAAATAATGATGAAAGAGCAACCACCTCGGTTTTAACCGAAGAAGAACTCGTTGAGCTACAAAATGCTTGGGTACAATTAGCTATTTGGAAACAAAGTGATATCGCAAATTAGTGAAAAGTGACAACCTATTCACTACTTTGCTTTATCTACATTACTTTTATTTCATTTTCTCATCTAAATTCAAAACCGTAAGAGCGTTGCTAACACTCGTGGCAATCACGTCAACAACCCCCGTGCGCAGAGCCCCTAATAAAGCAAGAGGCTTGCTATTTTCTGCGGCTATCGCAATCACTTCTGCAATAGGTTTAAATTCCTTCATGCTTAAACCTATTACTCGATCACTCATTACTGTCTGTGCTGTATCACCATGGATATCAAAAAAATCATACCCTGCAAAATCCCCAACTACCCCTTGAAGTAATCTAGATTGAACGACTTCTTCCGCAGTAAACCAACCCAGATCGACCATATAGCTGTTTTCACTCATATCGCCAATACCGACCAGAGATACATCGGCTTTACGCGCTAAATCAAGGGTTTGCTTAACCGTAGTATTTTCCATGAAGGCCAATTTCTGTTCTTTGTTTTCCGCATAAGCTGGGGCATATAACGTCTCAGATGAACCACCGTATTTTTTTGCCAGTTGACGACAAATATGATCAGCGTTATACATTCCTCCCCTTGGGTGAATACCCCCAATACCGCAAACAAACTTACAATCTCTTGGTGTAATAACACCCACATGATGCGCCACTGCAGAGACATTCCTTCCTTGTCCCACCGTGACCACCATACCGTCCTTTAATGTCGTCGACAGATAATTTGATACCAGACCAGCAACTTGCAGGCGTTGTTGCTCCACACTCGGTTGGTCCAATGCGACCAGCGCTCTTTTAACGCCGAATCGTTCAATGAGTCGTTGTTCTATTTTTGCACTGAATACTGGGTGATATTTGACCGTAATTTCAACGATCCCTTCATCTCTAGCTTGCTTCAGCATCCGACCCACTTTTGCTCTAGAGATAGTGAATTTTTTTGATATTTCTTCCTGCGTCGCGCCGTCTTGATAGTAGGCAACTGACATTTCAGTTAGAAGATCCGTACTCTGATCCAAAATATCTTGATTTTTTTTACTCATATCTCACCTACTAAACCTAGTTATTTTCCAGTACATAGCCATTACTTTAGCTCAACACCATTACATATGATCACGCAAAATACACGGGGATTTTTGACTTTAATTCTTAGTCAAAAAGTGACGAAAACGTTTATATCATATAAAACCTAGCAAACATTGACTAAAGTCACTTTTAGCTTGTCTCCTTGATTGACTTTCGACTCAGATCCGCTAATTTGGACGAATCAATTCCTCAACAATGTTCCATATGTTCACGGGGTATTGTTTACAGTTAAAATGAAAAATACCAATTATTTGTAATGTATAATTGGTAGAATAACAATTGACTATGTTAAGCCTTACAAGACAGGACGACGGATATGAGCAACAAATTAGAGCAACTTCGTAAAGTAACCACAGTAGTAGCAGATACAGGTGATATCGAGGCGATTCGTAAGTATAAGCCAGAAGACGCAACAACCAACCCTTCTCTTATTCTTAAAGCGGCACAGATTCCTGAGTATGCTCCTCTTATCGATAAAGCTATTGAGTATGCAAAATCTCAAAGCAGCGACAAAGCACAACAGGTTCAAGATACTTGCGACATGCTTGCCGTTAACATTGGTAAGGAGATTCTTACTACTATTCCAGGTCGAATCTCTACTGAAGTAGACGCTCGTTTGTCTTATGATAAAGAAAGCAGCGTGACTAAAGCTCGTCAGCTTGTAAAAATGTACAACGATGCAGGCATCCCTAATGACCGCATCCTTATCAAATTAGCCTCTACTTGGGAAGGCATTTGCGCCGCTGAAATCCTAGAAAAAGAAGGCATTAACTGTAACCTAACGCTTCTTTTCTCATTCGCACAAGCACGAGCATGTGCTGAAGCTGGCGCTTTCCTGATTTCTCCTTTCGTAGGTCGTATCATGGACTGGTATAAAGCGAAAGAAGGTCGTGACTTTGAAGCTCAAGAAGATCCAGGTGTTCTATCTGTTACGGCTATCTACAACTATTACAAAGAACATGGTTACAACACGGTTGTTATGGGTGCTAGCTTCCGAAACATTGGTGAGATCCTTGAAATCGCAGGTTGTGACCGTTTAACGATTGCACCTCAACTTCTACAAGAGTTAGAAGATGCACAAGGTGATCTTGTAGAGAAACTCGTTGCGACTACTGACATAAAAGAGCGTCCTGCACGAATGTCTCACGCTGAGTTCTTGTGGGAACACAACCAAGACCCAATGGCGGTTGAGAAACTTGCTGAAGGTATTCGTAATTTTGCTGTCGACCAAGGCAAATTGGAAACGATGATCGCTGCAAAACTTTAATATCCTCAAATTTTAATAAAGGCGCTCCACTAATACTGGGGCGTTTCTAAATAGAGATTCATAAAATGGTTCATCCCATTTTCAAATATTAAAACTCATTGGAATCAAAAAATGGAACGTAAACAACTAGCAAATGCAATCCGTGCCCTTAGCATGGACGGTGTTCAAAAAGCCAACTCAGGTCACCCTGGCGCACCTATGGGTATGGCTGATATCGCCGAAGTACTTTGGCGTGGTCACCTAAACCATAACCCACAAAACCCAGAGTGGGCTGACCGAGATCGTTTTATACTGTCTAACGGCCACGGCTCTATGCTGATTTACTCTCTGCTTCACCTTTCAGGTTACGAGCTTTCTATTGACGACTTGAAAAACTTCCGTCAGCTACACTCGAAAACACCAGGTCACCCAGAATATGGCTATGCACCAGGCATTGAAACCACGACGGGTCCTCTTGGTCAGGGTATCACTAACGCCGTGGGTATGGCATTAGCTGAAAAAGCATTGGCCGCTCAGTTTAACCAAGAAGGTCACGACGTTGTTGACCACAACACTTATGTGTTTATGGGCGATGGCTGTTTGATGGAAGGTATCTCTCACGAGGCGTGTTCTCTTGCGGGTACTTTAGGCCTTGGTAAGCTTGTTGCATTTTGGGATGACAATGGCATCTCAATCGATGGCGAAGTAGACGGTTGGTTTACAGACGACACACCGAAACGTTTTGAAGCGTACGGCTGGCATGTTATCCCTGCGGTAGATGGTCACGATGCAGCGGCTATCAATGCAGCGATTGAAGCGGCGAAAGCAGAAACGGGTAAACCTACTCTTATCTGTACTAAAACAGTGATCGGTTTTGGTTCTCCTAACAAATCAGGTACTCACGACTGTCACGGCGCACCACTAGGCGCAGACGAAATTGTTGCAACACGTAAAGCGTTAGGCTGGGAGCACGGTCCTTTTGAAATTCCATCGGAAATCTATGCGCAATGGTCTGCAAAAGAAGCAGGCGCAGCTAAGGAAGCAACGTGGAACGAGAAATTTGCAGCTTATGAAGCAGCATATCCAGAGCTTGCAGCAGAATTCAAACGCCGCGTAAACGGTGAGCTACCAGCAGAATGGGAAGCAAAAACGTCTCAAATCATTGCAGACCTTCAAGCTAACCCAGCGAATATCGCTTCACGCAAAGCGTCTCAAAATGCATTAGAAGCGTTTGGTGCGATGCTACCTGAATTTATGGGTGGCTCGGCTGACCTTGCGCCTTCAAACCTCACCATGTGGTCTGGCTCTAAGTCAATCACACCGGAAGATGCATCGGGTAACTACATCCATTACGGTGTGCGTGAATTCGGTATGACGGCTATCATGAATGGCTTAGCCCTTCACGGTGGTTTTGTTCCTTACGGCGCGACCTTCCTGATGTTTATGGAATACGCACGTAATGCCTTACGCATGGCTGCACTGATGAAAGTGCAGAATATCCAGGTTTATACGCATGACTCCATTGGTTTGGGTGAAGATGGCCCAACGCACCAACCGGTTGAGCAGGTTTCTTCTCTACGTTTGACACCAAACATGAGCACATGGCGCCCTTGTGACCAAGTTGAATCCGCCGTGGCTTGGAAATTCGCTATTGAGCGTAAAGACGGCCCAACATCGCTTATCTTCTCTCGCCAAAACCTAGCACAGCAAGAGCGCGACGCGTCTCAAGTTGCTGACATTGCTAAGGGTGGCTACGTATTGAAGGATTGTGATGGTAAGCCTGAGCTTATCCTTATTGCCACTGGCTCAGAAATTGAGCTTGTCGTTGCAGCCGCCGCGCAACTGACAGCCGAAGGCAAAAAGGTACGCGTTGTCTCTATGCCTGCAACGGATGTATTTGATAAGCAAGACGCCGCTTACCGTGAAGCCGTTCTACCTGCTGACGTAAGAGCCCGTGTTGCTGTTGAAGCGGGTATTGCTGATTTCTGGTACAAGTACGTTGGTTTTGACGGTCGTATTATCGGAATGACCACCTTTGGTGAGTCGGCTCCAGCAGGTGAACTCTTCAAGATGTTCGGCTTTACTGTCGAGAACGTGGTTAAAGCCGCGAATGAAGTGCTCGCGTAATCGTACGAGCCATCGCGAAATCAGTCATTCTGTCAATAATGACTGAACAAGAAAAAACCGAGCTTTTTGCTCGGTTTTTTTAATTTCAATCTTACCGCTATCTATTGAATTCCTAACAGGAATCGATCGACTAAGAGAGTGTATTTCTACTCATTATCTTACCGTTAAAGGTGGTATAATTATGGCATCGTACACTGGTCAGAAGTATATATAGTGAAAAATACCGTAGTTGAAGTCTGCGTTGATAATGTTGAGTCATTACACACTGCCATTGACGCAGGCGCAAAACGAATAGAGTTATGTAGCGCGTTGTCTGTCGGTGGTATTACACCAAGTTGGGCGTTTTCACATTATGCAGTGAAGAATAGCACTGTGCCTATTTATGCCATGATTCGCCAACGAGCGGGAGATTTCCTATTCTCCTCAAACGAAATTGACATGATGACGGATGAAATACAAATGATGCGAGATCTAGGTGTCGCTGGTATTGTTATTGGTGCACTCAATGCCAATGCCACTATCAACGTCAACGCCTGCCGACAATGGATCAATCACGCTGGCGATTTAGGTGTTACCTTCCATCGAGCCTTTGACATCGTACAGGACTGGCAGTATTCACTCGAACAAGTCATCGACCTTGGATGCGAACGAATCTTAACTTCTGGCCAACAAGCAACCGCCGATAAAGGCATCAACGAAATAAAGCAGTTCGTCGAACAAGCAAACCAACGCCTTTCAATTATGCCCGGTTGTGGTGTGAACCAACATAACGCCTTGCCATTAATTGAAACGACAGGCGCAACCGAGATTCACTTATCCGGTAAAACTCAACGTCAATCCGCAATGATTAACCTCAATTCCCAAGTAAGCATGGGAGCCGAAACAAGTGGTGACCAGCTTATCGACGTGACTTCTTTTGATAAAGTACATGCTGTAGTGAATCTACTCAATGGATAAGAAGACTCGAACACCAACACTCGCCGATGTGGCCTCCCTAGCCGGCGTTTCAAAAGCAGTAGCATCACGAGCGTTATCTGGAAAAAACAGACCCATCTCAGCAGATAAAAAAACACGCGTTTTGAAAGCAGCCGAAACCTTAGGGTATGTTGCCAACCCTTTTGCTCAAAGTCTCGCCAATAATGAAACTGGGCTTGTGGCCATTGTGGTCAATCATATCTCAGATGTCAGTGACCTCACTTTGTTTGACTCTCTTATTCAGAGCATTCAGGCCATAGGAAAACGCGCACTCTTCGTTCGATTAAAATCATTGGATGATATAAAAGCGTTACAAAAAAACTCATTCGTTCAATACGTTGATGCCGCCTTAATTTTTTCTGATCTTATCGAACCAACACTTGCTGAATCCCTGTTTTTTACAAACAATATCATCATGCTTAACGGAAAGAGCCAGCAAGATGGCTACTCAGTAATAGTCAATGAAGAACCTGGGATCTTAAGTGCGGTTCACTACGCACAGTCGATAGGTGTTACTCGCGCTATTTTAATTGCTGGTCGCCAATCCTCCGTCACCGAAAAGCAGCGTGTTTCTCATTATTTACAACAATTTCACACCAACGGAATTCAACTCATCAGTTCCACTTTTTGTAACTATTCGTACGATGATGCATTAAATTATCTGCAATCATCTGATATTTCGGACTCCTCTAATCTAGGTGTATTTTGTACATCAGACTCCATGGCGATGGCGGCTGTTGATTACTTTAATCGAATGGCCTTACCTCGTAATCATTGCATATTTGGGTTCGATAATACTGAATTTTCGCGTCGCGGAAACTATCAGTTTTCGACTATCGGTTACAATAAACATGATTTTGTACAGGCCATTATTTCGATTGTTGATCACGTTCAGTCTTCTCAAGGAATCAACATTAGCCATAAAGAAACAGACAATAAAAAATGGCTTCCTTTAAAAGAAAGCCATTGGATCATTGAAACTCAGTTCTATCTAAATAATCAAGATAGCCTGTAATGGATTAGGGGTTACCATATTGGCTTCAATGTTGGAGGGTTAGCATCTGCACCCCACCATTTTTTATATGATGTCTCATAGTCACCAGAACTAATATATTCAGATACAAACATATCCATCCAACGTAAAAACTCTTGATCGCCCTTTCTGATACCCACACCGATCGGATCATTTGACAGTAAGCCAGGAAGTGTCTCTAAACGATCCGTTTGCGTCGCCAAATAATCTATCAAAGAGCTGTCTTCAATACCGGCATCAACTCGACCTTGGCGCAGCAACAAAATGCCATCTGGTGCAAAGTTATCGGTATACACCAATGTCGCTTCAGGGACTTCACGCTTTAAGAACGTTTCGCCCGTTGAACCACGACCAACAACCACTTTTTTGCCTTTTAAATCCGCTAGAGAATTAATTGCCATCTCTTTTTGATGAATAATTCGTAAGCCGGCTCGCGCATAAGGAATTGAGAAATTAACTGATTTTGCACGTTCGAGCGTCGCTGACATATTACCAATAACAGCATCAAGTTGGTCGGAAAATAACATAGAAACACGCGCATCACCGTGCACATCAGTAAAACGAGCTTCCACGCCTAGCTTCTCTGCCAAACGATACGCAAGGTCGACATCATAACCGACTGGTTCATTTTTCTGATTACGAAAACCGATAGGCTCACCACCTAAGGAAACACCAATTCGAATGTAGCCTTGCTCACGAATATCATCCAGTTTACCCGCGATAGCAGCCGATGAGCTCAACGCGATCACTCCAGACAACATTGTCGTTAATATAGATCTCAATTTCATAGTTTCGTCCCTTATTAATATTTTTCCGCAATGCATTCTTGCGGTTTGTCCATACCGGTTTTATATACCCAGTATATAATATCTCCCTCACAGCCAACATTGACCACTCGGTGATTGTCCTTGTTATCAATGGCATGGATAACCACGCCACCTAAAAATCCACCTTTTAACCTGACAAGCTCTTCAATGGCCAACTCTACTGCCTGTTGTAGCGAATAACCGAGTCGCATCGCCATGACAATTGAATACGATGTGTTTGCACGAATAGTCATCTCTCCGGTATGAGTACAAGCCGCGGCACCATAACGGCTATCGGCATAAAAGCCAGCACCCACAATCGGGGAGTCCCCTAAACGACCTGGGTATTTCCACGCCCAACCAGAAGTACTCGTTGCGGAGTAAATACTGTCTTGATTATCCTTCGTAAGAAATACCGTGGTATCTCGTACTTTTTCTGGATCCGTGATCATCGTATTTAGAGGAGCAAGATCACACTGGGATAGGTCTGGATTCTCTTCCCCCATTATTTCTTGAAGCTTTTTCCACCATACTTGTTTGGAATCTTCGAGAAGTGGGTTAGAACAACTAAAGCCCATCTCATTGGCAAAACGGGTCGCACCCTCACCGACCAAAATTTCGTGATTCAGCTCTTCCATCACTTTTCTTGCGACACGGGTGACATGGAAATGATCTTTAACAGCACCCACCGCACCAGTTCTCAATGAGTCACCATCCATCACCGCGCCATCAAATTCCATCTCACCAAGAAGATTAGGCCATCCGCCATAACCAACGCTGCGAATACTCGGTTCCGCTTCTACTTTCTCTATCCCATGGACAATGGCATCCAAACCGTTATCGCCGTTATCTAGCATCGTTGCTGTATCGTCAATACCAGGCCAAGCTTCTGAATTCGAGAGAACAATCATTATTTACTATCCATTTTTTCTAAAAATCTAGCGATACGCGGGTCTTTCTTTCCACCCTCTTCCGAAAAGAAATCGTTTTTCTCCAAATCGACTCGAACCTTCCCTTCATCTAAGAAAACAATTCGATTGGAGATTTTCTTTGCAAATGCGATTTCATGCGTGACGAAAATTAGGGTTGTGCCCGTTCTGGCAAGCTCCGCCAACACATCTAACACCTCGGAGGTCATCTCAGGATCAAGCGCACTCGTGACTTCATCTAATAGAAGATATTCAGGCTCCATCGCCAGAGCGCGACAGATACCGATGCGTTGCTTTTGACCACCAGACAATTGTGCCGGGTAAGCATTCATTTTGTCTGCGAGATCCACTGTGTTTAATAGCGTCATTGCTTTGCTCGTCGCTTCTTCTTTTGTGCGTCCCAAAACCTCTATAGGCGCAAGAGTGATATTGTCTAAAATCGTCAAATGAGGGTATAAATTGAAATGCTGAAAAATCGTAGACACATTTTTACGTATCTCCGCCAATTCAGCTTTCTTGCTCACCTCTAACCCGTCCACCGTGATGCTACCAGCCTGAATTTTTTCTAATCCATTAATACAACGGATCAACGTGGACTTACCGGAGCCACTCGCACCAAGAATGGAGATGACATCCCCTTTATTGATAGTCAATGACACACCTTTCAGGATATGAAGTTCACCAAAGCGTTTTTCTACATTGCTAATTTTAATCATGATAAGCCTTTAAATATTTTCCCAATGCTGATGTTGCTTCAGCTTATTTTCAACACGCTTGCCTGCTTTTGCTAACAGCCATGACAGCACAAAGTAAGTCGCACCAATAATTGGCCAAACCGCAAAAGGCTGCCATGTACGTTGGTTCAGTATTTGCCCCACTTTGGTAATATCCATCACGCCGATGACCGAAACCAATGACGTAACTTGTAGCTGGTTAACTGCTAAGCCAATCAGAGGTGCGATGGCGACCAGCAACGCTTGAGGAGTAATAATTTTGGTCAAAATTTTCATCTCAGAAAGCCCAAAACTTTGCGCCGATTCAATTTGACCTTTATCGATAGAAGAAATGGCCGAGACAACAATGACGGAAACAAACGCGGCGGTATTCCCCGTTAACGTAATCATTGCGGCTTCCGTTGCTGTTAAGTTCACCCCTAAGAAAATAGGTAGACCAAAGTAAATCAAAAAGAGTTGGACCAAAACGGGCGAGTTTTTAAGGAATTCACCAACAAATGTCGACGTCGCACCAAGGACAGGAAGACGATAATGACGAGTCAGAGCCAATGCAATTCCGAAAACAGACCCAAATAGACTCGAAACAACAAACACATATAGCGATATGGAAATACCACTGAGCAGCACAATCAAGTCATAAGGAACAAATTCGTGATTCGACATATCTATTCTCCGACCGTAAATTGTTGATTGAGCTTCTTATGAATACCCGTAATGATGAGTGATAACGCATAGGTCAGCACGCAATAGAAAAGCAACAAAAAGAAATAAACTTCAAACGGTCTGAAGGTTTCCGCAGCAATTATTTTTGCGGTACCCGTCAATTCATTTAACGTTACTGTCGACAAAATCGATGTGGTTAATATTAAATTGATGAAAACAGAACCGATTGGCCGGATAGACGTTCGTAAGGCGATAGGCAATATAATCTTGCTGTATATCTTTTTCTTTGCGATACCAAACGACTGAGCCGCTTCAATGATTCCCATATCCACTTGTTGAACACTCGCCCTAAGAATATCGGCGCAATACGCTCCAACCGCTATAGATAACGCAAGAACACCCGTGGTATAAGGGTCGATGAAAATCCCTAATTCTGGTAACCCATAAAAAATAAAGAAGACTTGTACAATAAAAGGAATATTTCGAAAACATTCGATATACCCATAACCAAACTTACTCAACGCTTTGTTCTGACTGACACACGCAAACATAATGCTTAGGCCGACAATAAAGCTGCCCACAATAGAAACCACACTCACCGCGGCGGTAATAGCGAACCCATCAATAAAAACATCGATATATTTAACGATAATACTGATATCAAACATGTGGTATTCATCCTCTATTGAAATCGGTTTCACTATACTCATAAAAACCCCATATCAGCAATAATTTATTTCTCCTTACGTCGTCGCTGTAACATTATTTATGCAAAATACACCTTACTTTTTCATTTGATATGTCATAAAAAGAGCAAAACACAGCGCATTCACCACTTATAAAAATGAAGTAGATAGGCGGTTTTATTAAAAATTGGCACTAACTTAAATAAAGGTGAATACGCAGATAAAGAGTTTTTTTCTAGCGAGGACAGGCACCTTATGAAACAGACTTATAATTCTCACTAAATCTTCTAATGCCTCGTAAAACAATGTATTGCATGGATACCATAACGATTTTCCCGCTATATTGGGCTAAACACCTGACATGGAAGCCGCTATGACCACTGCCAGAAGCCAACAAGTCTGTATAGAAGCCACGCCTTATTATCACTGCGTATCTCGATGTGTTCGTCGCTCCTTTTTGTGTGGGTATGATGAACACTCAAATAAAAGCTATGAACACCGAAGAGAATGGATAGAAGCTCGTATCAAAACACTTAGTACTATCTATTGTATTGATATCTGCGCCTATGCGGTGATGAGTAATCATTATCATTTGGTTGTCCATATTAACAAAGGCAAGCTCGACTCGCTGACCGATTTGGAAGTCATTGAACGCTGGTCATTGCTACACGCAAAACCGGTTATCATCCAACTATTTTTGGCCCATCAGTTGAGAAGCAAGGCCGAATTCAAGGTTGCTCTCAGTATTATCGAGCAGTGGCGTGAGCGCTTATATAGCCTTAGTTGGTTTATGCGTGAACTCAATTTTAAGATAGCGATGAAGGCTAATAAAGAGGATAACTGTAAGGGACATTTCTGGGAGAGTAGATACAAAAGTCAGGCTTTACTTGACGAAAATGCATTACTTGCGGCGATGGCGTATACCGACCTTAACCCCGTTCGTGCGGGTATCGCTAAAACACCAGAATCCTCGGAGCACACTTCCATCAAAGACCGTATAAATGCTCTCGATAACCAACAAACAACCGCACCTAATTTATTCCCTTTTATTGGGAACCCAACCAATGAAATACGCAATGGCATACCGTTTAGATTGATGGACTATATAGAATTGATGGACTGGTCAGGAAAAGCCCTGAGGGACGGTAAGGCAAACATAAATAGCCAATCACCACCTATCCTAGAAAGGCTTAATCTGACCCAGAAAGAATGGCTGACAGTCTGTACTCAGTTGGAAAGAAAGCGCGCTCTGTTAGTTGGCAGTAAAAAGAGTATTCACTCGGCTTTGCCTCAATTGCAACGAAGTCGGATACGCGGTTATCAACTAAACTAACTTGAATTGCCATTTCTTCACCACAACCAACGTTGAAAGTACGTTTACCTCATACTTGCAGCTCTACTATTTCTGCAATAGCTAAAACTCGATTAATGCTATAGTTACGCGGACACATTATTTAAAACCGACATCAAAACTATTTAGTTTCACGATATTTTTGGGTCGAGTAAATCTGCTTGTTTGTTTTTCTTAAGGTGTATGTCCCTTGGGCTTTTTAAGGTGTATGTCCCTTGGGCTTCTCTTGGGCTTCTTAAGGTGTATGTCCCTTGGGCTTTTTTAAGGTGTATGTCCCTTGGGCTTCTTATTGGGCTCTTTTCCTTCGATTATGCCAAGGCAAATCGCACCGCTGCTCGAGCATGGATCTCAGTGGTATCATATAGAGGCACATCGGTATCCGCTTGTTTCACCAGCAATGCGATTTCCGTACAACCGAGAATAACAGCTTGAGCACCCTGCGCCTGCAGGTCGCCAATGATTGTCAGGTAAGCATCTCTAGAGCGATCATTTATTTGTCCTAGGCAAAGCTCATTATAGATAACCTCATGAACCGTATTCGCCTGGTCTGGTTTTGGAATATCGACGTCAATAGAATAGGAATCTATTAGGCGCGATTTATAGAAATCCTGTTCCATCGTGAACTTGGTCCCTAACAGCCCTACTTGACTAACACCGTCATCGACAAGTTGTTGAGCTGTCGCATCGGCAATATGTAATAGTGGAATGGAGACTGCCGATTGAACCTTGTCGGCGACTTTATGCATAGTGTTGGTGCAGATCAAGAAAAAGTCCGCTCCTGCAGCTTGTAACGATTGCGCCGCCGCTGACAATATATCCGCCGTTTTATCCCACTCTCCTTGATGCTGAAGTGTTTCTATTTCAGCGAAATTGACGCTGTACAACACTAACTTTGCAGAATGAAGCCCGCCGAGCTGCTCTTTTACACCGCGATTGATTGCGAAGTAATAGCTTGCCGTTGACTCCCAACTCATGCCACCTATCAAGCCTATTGTTTTCATTACCATTCCCACGTTTAATTTCAACTAAGTAAGATTAGCGTAAAGTTATCCAAAAATGAATTTAGTTTGGCATCAGAGACAAAAAAGACGAGTTGGCAAGAGGCGGCTAGAGACCAAGGGTTAGAAATTAGCGATGAATTTTATGAACAAATTATTGGTGTACATTATAAGGTTGGTTTCCACACCCTATTTAAAATGTTGCAAGCCAAAGGCATTTTATGTGCACTTGTCACCTCTTCACATAGACCAGAAGTGTCAAGTTAAAAAGTATTAAGGTTGAAATATTTCACCCGTTTCAACGGTTACATACACCTTATTCGCTCTTTTTGTACCACCACAATAAACAAAGTAGACAGGTTCAATATCAAACGTTCGCGACAGAACCCAACCGTCCATCAACTCAAAATCTTCGTAGCGGCATGTCCCGTCTTCGATAAGCTTACGTGTTGCAATAACAAACTGATCTTGATAGGTCATAAAATCATCCGATTTATTCACTAACTTCAACATGTTTTTTCTAATCTCTCTTTCGGTAATAATGGGTTTATTGTGAGATATAAAATCCATATGGACCCAGTCTGCAACATCATTGCCACTCTGATGGATTTCATATTCAGAAATCCTTACCCAATCGCCTTTTATCTCTAGGGCTTTCAGTGATTCCCCTTTACGCAGTGCCGACCGAATAGAGGCGTTTTTTCTAGGGTATGACCTAACGTTAAGCTTATTGGTATCAACAAAATAATCCATATTCACTTTTACAACCGTTTTAGTCTCCATTTCTGGTTCTACTACTACTGCGGCAACCTCTTCAGGTACAGTCAACCCAGAGTCATCATTCATCATGAAAAAATAGTAATACGCTCCCCCTCCAGCCCCTGCTAAAAGTAGAAGTACGACAATAATAATCACGATTTTCTTCATAAATTACGCCTATTTATGCCCACGCCTGACCTTTCATTTATAACGGATAATTGTTTATTTGAATTAACAGTCCATCCCTTTATATCGGCCACATTTCAAAATACTTTAGTCGGCTAAGATTAGCAAATTAGGGTACGTAACATGCGGAGTAGTTTAATATCTAACGCTTTGATTTTGTATTTTCGTTGACTAACGGTGTGGCTAAGTATTCAAAAAATGGAACGGCATCTTAGGTGTGAAGTTGAGCAGGCAATGTTTAGAACACCATTACATTAGATAGGTATAAAACGGTCCGTTAAGTAGATACAGCCAATGTTCACGATGTTCAATAATACAAAAAAGGTAACACTACTACAGAAGACCCGACGCACGTTTTAGAGGACAATTAATGCGGTTTAGTTTGAATGAACTTCATATAGGCATTGGGCTTTCCATTTATATATTCGGCTGCCGAGTGTGTATTACTATCCGCATTGCCTATAACACGGTACTCTATGAAGTCTGCACCATCTTGAAATACAACAAATAAAAAACCTTCAACTATTTTCCAAGACCCTTCTCGCTGTTGGGAACCAAACATATCTTGTTCATAAGCCTTTCCGTTAGGCCTAAGTATCACTTCCGTCGACTCACCATCACTGGTAATTTTTACCCAAGGCTGTAAATGAACCTCAAAGTTCAGAATTTTCCTGCGTTTTTTACACCACGAGTCTAACTCCTCTTTCTGCCTTTCGGACAGATGAGGTAGGTTATCAAGCGACAGAAGCTTGTACTGATTTTCAACCCAAAAGAGTTGTATATGAAGAAGCGTCATTTAAGTGCTCAAAATTAACCACAAAATTGTGATTTATATCTAACTATTTTAGCTTACTTTGATACAAACCGTTAGATAAGTCAATTAAGCACCGTTGATTGACAACAGAGTACTGTTCAAAAAGTATTGCACTTATTGATAAATGGGAAGGTATTGAGTGTGATTATTTAGGGATTGAATAGAGGCAAATTATTGAATAATTTCTGTCGCAGAGAACATGCGCCTATAAACAGATTATAGGCGCATTTAGGCTAAAAAAGAGTCGGTAAACCAGCTGCTTCACACGCTTTGTTTAACCTTACTTGAGCCGTCTTAATATTCTCTTCCCATTTCTCATCTTGGGCCCACATCTCTATGACAAGGGGCACGACAATATTAGACTTTTTAATGGTTTCGAATATGGCGTCAAAATCAACTTCACCCTCACCAATAACAAGGTCACGGAACTGTCCTTTATATCCTTCTTTCACTTTGTAGGTGTCCTTCAAGTGAATCTGAGTGATATTTGGAGCACTTAACGCAAGCTCTGTACAGGTGTCATAATTCCAACCATTAATATTACCGACATCAGGATAAGCGGTAAAAAATGGTGAACGAACCTCTCGATTAAGGACTTCAAACTTACTTAATGAGTTAAGATATTCGGTATCCATTATCTCTACAGAGAGCATTACGCCTGCTTTTTCAGCTAACTTAGAACAATAACGCATGCCTTCTATAAAGCGTTTATGTGTTTCTTCATTGGCAGGTTCATAATAAACATCATACCCGGCGAGCTGAATGTTACGCACACCTAACTTATAGGCCAGCGTTATCGCTTTCTGCATATGAAGCGCGGCTTGGTCCCTAACCTCAGATTGAGCAGAACCAAAAGGAAACTTCCGATGAGCGCTTAAACACATTGATTGAAGCGGAATACCATATTGCTCGCACAGATGACGAAGCCCATAGATCTCTTCATCACTCCAATCCAATCGACTACGGCGTTCATCCGACTCGTCTATTGATATCTCAAGAAAATCGAACCCTAACTCTTTGGCTTTCTTGAGCCTACTCTCCCACGAAAAGTCATTTGGAAGCGCTTTTTCATAAAGCCCAATACGGTGGCGTTCTAAGTTATTAAACATACCCTTCCCTACTTACCAGTAACGGTTAATCTGCTTACGCAATGCTTCTGCTGTCTCTCTTCCTTTATCTCCTGCAAGCGCACGACCGGCAATGAAGGTTTTCGCTTTAATACCTTCAAAAAGATGCAGTTCTTCCGGTACAATGCCGCCCGTAATAGATAGCTCAATACCTAAGTCTGACAATGCTCGCATTTTGTCTAGATCAGCGTCCGTCCAGCCAACTCCAGCGAGTTCTGCATCACGAGAGCGATGATAAATAGCCTGCTTAATGCCTAGGTCAACCCACGCCTGTGCATTTTCCATGGTCCAATTACCGTAAATTTCGATCTGAATTTCACCATTGAACTCATCCGCCACTTTTTTACACGCTGCAATTGTTGCTATATGCGCAGCTGCAGACACCGTTATCCAGTCAGCACCAGCTTCAAAAGCCATACGCGCAAGAATGGCACCACCATCCGTCGTTTTCATATCACAGACTAAGATATGGTCTGGATGATTCTTTCTCAGCGTTGCAACAGCGGTCATTCCTTCCGCAAACGCAAGAATCGTTCCTACCTCTATAACATCAACAAAGCTTTCAACGTTGTTGGCAACAGCAATGGCACTGGTTAGGTCAGTTTGATCTAGTGCGATTTGAATCATTGGTTTAGTCATAATTTTATCCTTTAATTTTCTCACGAATAAGATGGGCTAGCCCACCTTGGTTGTTATCTGATTGACACACGAGATTAGCGGTAGCTTTAACTGTTTCATCGGCATTGCTCATTGCAACGCCTAACCCCGCTAGTGTGATCATAGAAATATCGTTGTGGTTGTCACCCACCGCCATTACTTGCTCTGGCAGGTAACCATGTTGCTTTAAATATTCAGCTAATCGGCTGCCTTTTGAATTGCCTTTAGCAGCAAAATCGACCCGATTGAACCAAGAACGTTCTCCAGAAAAGTTATCGCTTACAAAATTTAAAGACTCTAATTCAGCGATATTTTTCGGATCTCCTTCGATGACAAATTTCCATATATGTTCGGCTTCATCAATCTCTTCTTCGAAAGAATCAACACGTCTGATACTTGGCCGCAGATGCTTGTCAAAACTATCTGCCCAAGACTCTAATGCCTTCATATAGTCAATAGGTTGACGACGTGAATAGACCATAGAGTGAGTGGTATAAAGCACAACTTTCATGCCATAACCTTGAGCCAAATTTAAAAAATTTTTCGCATTTTGTTTGGAAATAGCGTTTTCTATGAGCACTTTATGATTGCGATAATCATAGATATAAGTTCCGTTACAACAGATGGCCGGCGTATCCAGTTCAAGTTGCTCATAATAAGGTTTTGCAGCAGTATGATGACGACCGGTTACCATCAATACGTGGCATTTTTCCTTCGCTTCTCGAATCGCTTGTACAACATCTGGATGAATACCATGTCGGCTGTTGAGTACTGTTCCATCCATATCGAGCGCAAGAACCTTATACATGACTGCTCCTCCCCATTACTGATCGTTAACGTTATCGCTGTCCATAATAGGCATTGGCACCATGTTTTCGGTTGTAATGCTTATCTGATAGCTCTGATTGAATTTTAATATCGCTATTGAGAGAACGAGTCGCAAGAGCCATTGCAGAAACCTCTTCTAAAACGACCGCGTTGTGAACCGCATCTTTGGCGTCTTTTCCCCAAGAAAACGGAGCATGACCGGCAACAAGAACACTTGGTACCGCTTGAGGGTCAATATTTCGGTTATGAAACTCTTCAATAATCACATGACCCGTATTTTTTTCGTATTCAACGTCTATTTCGGCAGGCGTTAAATTACGCGTACATGGGACATCACCGTAAAAATAATCCGCATGAGTCGTCCCAAGAGCGGGAACATCTAAGCTCGCTTGTGCCCAAACGGTCGCACTTCGAGAATGGGTATGAACAACACCACCAATATTTGGAAACGCTTTGTAGAGTTCAATGTGAGTATCGGTATCACTTGAAGGGTTCAATGTTCCTTCAATTCGTTGACCTTCAAGGTTCACGACAACGATGTCATCAACACCCATATCGTCATATTCCACACCTGATGGTTTGATCGCGATAACACCTAATTTACGATCGATTTCAGAAACATTTCCCCAAGTAAATGTTACCAAACCGTATTTAGGTAATTGCAGATTTGCATCTAATACGCGTTGCTTAAGTGCTTGATACATATCTTTTAACCTTATTTTGGATGTAAAGAATCACTCGGCACCTGCGTTGAGAAGCCGACCTTTACATGAATGAAATTGTAGTACTAAAGCTCGATTAAGAGCGCTTTAGCTAATTGAATTTATTCCGCTAATGCGGCATCTATCACTTGATACACGTCTTCCACTGATTGGCAGGCCAAGAGCTTTTCAACATCAACGCCAGATTCGCTATCTTCATCATCAAGTACTTGAGTAACTTCCATCAGTCCTTCCATATGCTCATCAGATGAGCCTCCTGCAAGTGTTACCATCACTCTGACTTGTTCACCCTCAATATCGAGTGGCGTTGCCAAAGTAACCAATGCAAAAGCCGTTCTGTTAACGCCATCCTCAGGGCGAGCATGTGGCATTGCAAAGTCTGGAGCGATACAGATATAAGGGCCTAATTTTTCAATACTACGAACAATTGCTTTGTAGTAACTGGGTTCAACCGCTCCTGATGCTTCAAGCATATCAGTGCCGATTTTAATCGCTTCACGCCAGTCCGACGTCTCTACATTTAACTTAATTGAATTGTTTTCGATTAGTGATTGTTTAAAACCCATTATACATCTCCAGTAAAAAGGGTTGCTAGAAAGGGCTCCTAGCAACCTTTGTTTCTTATTATTTATTAATATTTGTACTTTTTAACACGGCTTAGTTGGTTCTTTGAGCCGCAAACGTTTTGTCGATTAGCTCTACCAATTCATCACCAAATGTATTCGGGTTAAGCATATTCTGAACACCTAGAATGTATTTGCCTTCGCCTACTTCCATTTCGCTTGAAAGGTGCTTAGAAGAAACGATGATATCGGTTGAAGATAATTTCGACTTATAATCTGATACCGCACAAGAATCCATCACATGCGGGATACCTTTCTTCTCTAGATATTTACCGATTTTCATTTTCATCATCATTGATGAGCCTTGACCGTTACCGCAAACCGCTAGGATGCTGATAGGTCGAACGCCATCTGATTGTGCGACAGCTTGTTGTACTGCTGCTATCACTTCTGGTGCTTCTTGTTGTAAATCGTTGCCGCCATCTTGCGCTTGTGCATCTTCTTCCGCACGTAATTGCTTAGATGCGAAGTAGAAGTATACGAATGCTAATGCAACCAATACCCAGATGAATGATTTAGATGCAGAGATACCAGCAAAGATAGGTGGGAAGACTAATGCCCAATCGGCCATGCCCATCCAACCGCTAAACTCAACACCATGACCACTGATTAATTGAATTGCCCAAGCTGAACCAACCACTTCGATAATACCCATCACGAAACAGATCTTCATTACCGCTTTCCAACCACCGAAGTGGTTTGCAAATACACCAATGGTTGCGTTAGAGAAGAACATTGGGATAAAGCCAGGAATAATCATGATTGGCGAGTCAAACGCCAACATAGCAAGTACGGCTGTAAACTGACCAATAGCACCCCACATGAAACCAAACACCATTGCGTTTGGAGAAAATGCATAGATAGCCGCACAGTCAATAGCAAGAACCGCATTTGGAATAACGCGCTCAGAGATACCTTTAAATGCCTCAGACAATTCCGCAACGAACATACGTACGCCAGCAACGATAACTTGAATAGCAACAGCAAACTTAAGACCGGTTTCTAGAATATAGATAGACCAATGCGTTTTGCCAGCCATTGATTGAAGGTTATCAAGACCGAAAGAAAGAAGAATGATGCCAAAGAAAACTGTCATTACGATAGCGGTAGCGGCAATGCTATCGTGGAAAATATGTAGCCATTTTGGCAACTCAATATGGTCTACGCTGTCATTTTTATCACCTAGTTTCGGAGCGATTTTAACCGCAATCCAAGAAGCAACTTGTTGTTGGTGACCAATAGAGAAGCCAGCACCGCCGGTTACTGCTTCAGTAGGCTTAAACATGATGTTGGCTGAAATACCCCAATATAGAGCCATCAATATTGCTGAGTATATGATGGTTTCCCACATTGTATAATCAAGGATATAGTAGAAAACAGCAACTAGGCCGGCTTGCTGGAACATGATGTGCCCAGTAAGCATGATAGTACGTACGCCTGTGAAGCGGCGGAACAGTACCATCACAATATTAAGACCAAGCGCTAAAAGAACGGCATAACCTACCCAAGAGTAGTCGTCACCCATGTTCTCCATTGTCGCCATCATTGTGGTGTATGGGTCGATAACAGAACCAGTTAAACCGTGGAATTCAGAAAGTTTTTCTATAACAGGTTTGAATCCCTTAACTAGCGTTCCCGCACCCACTTGTACCAGCATAAAGCCGACAATTGTTTTTATTGTACCCTTGATGACTGTCGTCGTATCACGTTTCAACAGACAGTAACCGATGCATGTTACCAAACCAAGTAGTAACGGTGCTTTCGTCATTACTTGACTGTAAAAAATATAGAATACGTCGTATAAAAACTCCATATTTTTACCCCTTTTCATTTTTTAATAGTTTTGTATAGGACAGAGCTAATTGATCTATTATCTGATAAATTAACTCACGATTGTTTTGCTCACGTCACTAAACATAACAATCATAAATAATCATTCAATGCTCATTCGTGATTATTTTGATTTAAATCAATAGTACTCACCATTGACCACAAAAAATGTTGTTTGGATCCACAAAAATGACCAAAAACAATCACGTTCTATATAAAACAATGACTTACATGTTTTATATGACGAGATTCAAAGTTTATAACTAGTATGATTTGACATGACAAACTGTGACCATTAGACTCACTACGAGTCAAAAGTAATCACGTAGTAATCATTTTGTGATTTGCACTGATAAAATAGTTGGTACCATATATGAACGAAGTACAACGACACAATGGCATTCTTTCTTTACTTGATGACAAACACGCCATCAAAGTAAGCACTATTATTGATACTTTTAATGTTTCTCCAGCAACAGCAAGAAGAGATCTCTCTAAGCTTGATGATTTGGGAAAATTAAGAAAAGTTCGTAACGGGGCTGAACGTATAGAAAAGCTTAAGAAAGTTTGGTCACCATTAGGTCCTGACAATACTGAGCATTATGGTGAAAAGACGAGAATCGCTGCTGCTGCTGCTGGTTTATGTGATAGAGGTGATAGTGTCGTTATCAACTGTGGCTCAACTGCATTTATGTTGGGACAAGAGTTGTGCGGTGAAGACATCAAAATCATTACCAACTACTTTCCGTTAGCAAGCTACTTGATTGAACAAGACCACGACTGCGTCATCATTACGGGTGGTCAATACAATAAATCTAAAAATATCTTCTTAAATCCAACACCTGAATTAACAGGAACGTACGCTGGGAACTGGATGTTTACCAGTGGTAAAGGCTTTACCGAACAAGGCCTTTATAAAACAGATATGCTCACAGCGGTCGCTGAACAGCAGATGTTGGAACAAGTCGGTAAATTGGTTGTGGTGGTAGACAGTTCTAAAATTGGACAGCGCTCGGGCATGTTATTTTGCACCACATCCAAGATAGATATCCTAATCACAGGCAAAGATGCTGATCAAACTGTTATCGCAGCACTGCGAGAAAAAGGCATCGAAGTCATTCTAGTTTAATGAATCAATACGGTTATTAACAAATCAAAGGGTTATACGATGAGCAAAGTAAACGAAATCACTCGCGAATCTTGGATTTTAGACACATTTCCAGAATGGGGCACTTGGTTAAACGAAGAAATTGAAAATACAGAAGTGCAACCAAACACGTTTTCTATGTGGTGGTTGGGCTGTACAGGTGTGTGGCTTAAAACGGAAGGTAACACAAATATTTCGATGGACTTTTGGTGTGGTGTTGGTAAAAAAACACAAAAAAATAAATTCATGAAGAATCAGCACCAGATGATGCGTATGGGGGGTGTTCGTGAACTACAGCCTAATCTTCGTACTTCTATTTTCCCACTCGACCCATTTGCAATTAAAGAAATTGATGCAGTATTGGCATCACACGATCATGGCGATCATATTGATGTTAACGTTGCTGCTGCTGTGCTTCAAAATTGCGGTGATCACGTTAAATTTATTGGACCAAAAGCGTGTGTCGATCTTTGGCAAAGCTGGGGAGTGCCAGAAGAGCGTTGTTTAGTTGCTAAAGTTGGTGACGAAATTCAAGTCGGTGACGCATTAATCAAGGTACTTGATTCGTTTGACCGTACAGCATTAGTAACATTACCTGAAGGTACTTCATCTTTAGATAAAGATATCCTTGACGGAATGGATGATCGAGCAGTCAACTACTTAATCGAAACTACTGGTGGTTCTATGTACCACTCTGGTGATTCACATTATTCAAATTACTATGCTAAGCACGGTAACGATCACAAAATCGACGTTGCGCTGCTTTCATATGGTGAAAACCCACGTGGTGTTACGGACAAGATGACTTCTTCCGATATTCTTCGCGCTGGTGAGTCACTTGATTGTGAAGTTGTTATCCCTTTCCATCATGATATTTGGGCTAACTTCCAAAATGATCCAAAAGAGATAGAAGTCTTATGGAACATGAAAAAAGATAGACTTCAATACGGTTTTGCTCCGTTCTTCTGGCAGGTAGGTGGCAAGTATACTTACCCTACAGACAAAGGCCGTATGCACTATCAACATTTCCGCGGATTCCGTGACATCTATACCGACGAACCAGAGCTACCTTACAAAGCATTCTTGTAAGATTCACGTATAGCCAATTTGATCATAAAGCCCTCGTTTCCGAGGGCTTTTCCGTATCCTACTCTACATTCCCATAACGTTGTCGACATGGCCAAAACTCGGTCATCTGGGCATGCCCCCTTCTGTAAATAACTGTAAAGTAAAATAAAGTTAAGTAAAGACACTGTCAACTATTTGGCTAGGCCTTATGATGTGCCTATACAGATATTCATACCGTTTACTCACTTTGGCTAACACACTATGCTTAAATTCACAGCTCTACTTACCTTTCTTTGGCTACCAGCCTTGCTTGTCGGCTACGACAAATTTGGTGATTTTTTCTTCTGGCGATCGCAATTAACTATGTATACCGGGATACTGAGTCTGGGCTATATGAGCCTGGCCGTGCTGCTTGCTGCACGTTTTAGTTGGGTTGAATCTAAGGTAAAAGGATTAGATAAGGGCTACGCGCTGCATAAAACATTAGGCATAGGCGCTACGATTGCGTTAATTTTACATTGGGCTACCGTAAAAAGTGCTCACTGGCTTATTGATGCTCAACTAATAGCAATGCCAGACCGCGGCCCACGACCAGAATTAGAAGGCATTAACTGGCACGGAATTGCAGAACAAGTCGGTGATGTTTCGTTTAAAGTCTTCTTAATATTTAGCCTGATTTCCTTAGTACAAGCCATAAGCTATAAAAAATTTAAATTTACTCACAAACTGGGTGGCATACTGGTTCTTGCTGGTGTATTCCACTCTATGATGTTACTCAACTGGGACATCGCTTCTATCCCAATGAACAGTGCTATTACGGCTTTATCGGTTATCGGTGTGTGGTGTTCCTTGATGTCGCTTTTCGGCAGAATTGGGAGCACAAATAAAGTGAAAGGTAAAATCTCACAGGTCACCAAATTCGCTATTGTTGAACAGAGTGCTTCTGTCACTCGTTTCACCATACAACTTGATAATGCAATCCACTATAAAGAAGGTCAGTTCGCTTACTTAGATTTCCACGATGGCGAAGCGCCCCACCCATTCTCTATTTTAGATTATGATAAGGACAACCGACTCGTTTCATTTGGTGTCAAAGACCTTGGGGACTACACTCATCAACTCGTCAATAAATTGGAACCCGGCCAAGCCGTGACAATTGAAGGCAGCTATGGCCGCTTCCAGATGTCAGGTCATGAACATCAAGTTTGGGTCGGTGCTGGTATTGGTATTGTGCCGTTTATTTCTCGCTTATATTGGCTAAAACGCAAAGCGGATACAACTCAACCATCTCTCAAAAAAATTGAACTCTTTTATTGTGTTAATAGTAAAAAAGAAGCTTTTTTTGAACATGAAATAATTAAAATACTAAATCATCTAGATTTCATTGAGCTACACCTTTTAGATGCAAAAAAAGGTGAGATGTTAGATGGAGAGCAGATTGCGAAAATAATGGTAGGAAAAACATACGATGTTAGCTTTTGTGGCCCGAAAGCGTTTGCTCAAAATCTGCAACAATACTTAGCGTCGAGGGGATTACCAGAGGAAAGATTTCATAAAGAGATTTTTAAGATGAGATAGCGGCCTCTCCGTACACTTAGCAATGGGCATCCATGCCCGTTGCTATTTGAATTACAGACGTTATGGTGTATGGATTACGCCACTTGGTAGACGCGATTGTGTCCATTCTTGAACCGAACGGTCCATTTCAAACGTTTTGGCTAGTTCAACGTCTAGATCAACCCCTATACCCGGAGAATCTGATGCATAAAGGTATCCGTTTTCGGTTTCTATTGTACCTGGAAATACATTACGAATATTCTCATTAGGTGCATCCCATTCTTGAATAGCTGAGTTCGCGAAAGCTATATTCAAATGTAAATTTACACTATGGCCAATCGGAGTCATATCTTGAGGACCATGCCATGCGAGTCTAACACCATGCGCTTCGCAATATGCCGCTAATTTTATCGCTGGAGTAATCCCACCTATTTGACTTATATGGACACGGATATAGTCGAGTTGCCTTTTTGCGACAATACTTTTCCACTCCATAGGATTATTAAATAGTTCACCGATTGCAATAGGGGTAGATGACTGACCGCGAATCATTTCCAACCATTCCAATTGATGCGGCGGTAGAGGGTCTTCAATGAAAAATGGTCTGAATTTTTCCATTCTTTTCACAAAATCGACCGCTTGTATAGGAGTCAGTCGTTCATGAACATCATGCAGCAAATGAACACCATAACCAATGGTTTCTCTAAGGTGTTCAAATAACGTGATCACACTCTCCATATAGATTTCTTGATCATAATATGCACCAGGAGTGGGATCTTTGGTCAAATGCGGGACCGCTTCTTTACCGCCATATAAACCCATTTGGCAACGAACATAACGATAACCTTCTTTCATATATTGGCGAACGTTTTGTTCAACTTCTTGAATCGTCGATCCATCCGCATGCCTATAAACCGGAATCGCGTCCTTAGATTTCCCGCCAAGAAGTTGATAAAGAGGCATACCAGCAAGCTTGCCTTTGATATCCCAGAGCGCCATATCGATACCACTCATCGCATTGTTGAGCACTGGGCCGTTTCGCCAATACGCATTAACCATCATTACATTCCATAGATCGTTTATATTATTCGCATCCCTGCCAACTAAAAGCGGCACTAAATATTCTTCAATTACCGTTTTGACTGCATACGGTCTTTGTTGGAAAGTCGCGCATCCTAATCCATATACACCACTATCCGTGTGTACTTTTACTGCGACTAAATTATGTTCTTTTGGTTTGGTCAAAACCACTTCTATGCTAGTTATAATTGTCGGCTTCATTTTGATCTCTTGATTAATTTTGTTGTTAAATTTTTATCTACAGTCTCGTGCTGTACTGTCTTTCTGATCGAATTACAGTAGAGCGCCGCTAGTTGGGTTAAACACCAACAATTTCTTCTTATCGAAGGCCAGCGATATACACTTTTTACCTTCTATTTTTTCGAAGAAATCGTAAGAGACTCTAGAAATAATATTATTGCCCTGGATAGCACCCTTCAGAAGTACGCTGTATCCCAATGGTTCGACCAACTGGATATCCACTTCAAACTCTTGCGGACAATCAATAACTTGCAAGTCATTGATATTCTCGGGCCTAATACCTAAGACCAAAGGGGCATTCAACACGGGTTCAGTAGTAAATGAATAATTTGAAAGGCCTACTTTGAGTTCTTTACTACCATTTAGAACAAAGTACGATTCGCCATCTTCTTTGGTGAAATACCCTTCAAGTTTATTCATTGGAGGGGAACCTAAAAAACCCGCCACAAATAAGTTTACCGGTTCACTGTAGACTTTCTTTGACGTGTCAGCCTGCTGTATAACACCTTCGTTCATTACTACAATTTTAGAACCCATCGTCATTGCTTCCACCTGGTCATGAGTAACATAAACCATTGTTTTTCCGAGTTTTTCATGCAACATCTTAATCTCACTGCGCATTTCAGCTCGCAGCTTTGCATCAAGATTTGACAACGGTTCATCAAACAAGAAAACTTTTGCATCTCTTACCAATGCCCTTCCAATTGCAACACGTTGACGTTGGCCTCCAGATAGTTGCGATGGTTTTCGATCTAAGAGATTGGTAATTTGAAGTAATGAAGCAACCTCTAAAACTTTCTTATCTCGTTCATCCTTAGGAACACCTGCCATCTTCAAACCAAACTCCATATTTCCACGAACAGATTTGGTTGGATAAAGCGCATATGATTGGAACACCATTGCGATATCTCGGTCTTTTGGTGCAAGATCTGTTACATCTTTACCATCGATATAAACACTTCCACCTTCAATTTCTTCAAGACCCGCAATAATGTTGAGAAGTGTAGATTTTCCGCAACCAGATGGACCTAGCAGCACAGTAAATTCACCCGATTCAATCTTATAACTAACGTTCTTCAGTACATGGACCTTGCCGTCATAAATTTTGTCAATGTTTTTAATTTCAATAGTTGCCATTATTAATCCTTAAACCCTTAACCTTTTACTGCACCGTTAGTGATTCCACGGACAAAGAATTTGCCTGAGCCGAAATACACAACTAGAGGAAGCATCGCCGTAATCATCGTAACGGCCATATCAACGTTATATTCTTTTACACCAAATGTTGAATTCACAATATTATTGAGCATTACTGTCATTGGTAGGTTATCGAGTCCTGCAAATGTCAGCCCTATCAAGTAATCATTCCAAATCGCCGTCACCTGAAGAATCGTACTTACAATCAAGATGCTCGAAGACATCGGAAGTATTATGTGGAAGAAAATTCTGAAAAAATCACCTGTATCAATTAAGGCGGCCTTCATTAAGTCACTTGGTAAGCTCATGTAATAATTTCTGAAAATAAGTGTATGAATCGGCAATCCAAATAAAACGTGAACTAAGATAACCCCGGGCAATGAACCGTATAGCCCAGCAAATGCCATCAATTTTACCAATGGATATAGAAGAATTTGGTAAGGCACAAATGCACCAAGCATTAATGCTGAAAGCAGCATATTTCCCCAGCGAACCTTCCACAAAGCAAGTGCATACCCAGTAATGGCGGCAAGCAAAACTGAGATAATTGTTGACGGAACGACGATTTTCACTGAATTCCAAAAACCTACAGAGATGCCTTCACATACCGCTCCAGAACAAGAACTGTTCCATGCTTTATCCCAAGCATAAAACGTTATTTCTTTAGGTAGTGCCAGTATATTTCCTGCTCGAATCTCACTCATATCCTTTAACGAAGTAACAAGCATGATATAAAGTGGAACGAGGAAATATAAGGCAAATATCACTAAAAAGAAGTAAACGACTATGCGCTCAACACCAAATTTCTTCTTTTTGTTTCGTGGTGCAACAACAATAGCATCCATGATTATTTACCTTTTCTTAGCTTTTGTACGATGATAAATGGAGCTAACACTGCAAACATAATGAGAAGCATATTGACGGCTGCCGCACTGGCAAACCCGATATTTGCTCTGTCAAATAAATAGTCAACAATGAACTTACTCGGGATGTCTGAAGAAAAACCCGGTCCACCTTTAGTTAATGCCACCACCAAATCGTAAGACTTAAGCACATGAGTTATTAGGATAATGGTACTTGTCAGCACCATCCCTTTTATCATTGGAATAATGATATGAAAGTACATTTTGAGCTTTGGGATTCCATCTATCATGGAAGCCTTCCAGATGTCGTTGTCTATTCCTCTTAATCCAGCCAACATCAATGCCATAACTAAACCGGAGGAATGCCATACAGCCGCAATGACTACAACATAAATAGATTTGTCGTAACGTGTTAACCAGTCAAAAGTAAATGACTCGAAGCCCATCCCTCGGACTATATTCTGTAATCCAATTTCAGGATGTAATATCCATTGCCAAACCAACCCGGTAACAATAAAGGAGATAGCAAGTGGATATAACATTGCCGTTCTGAAGACGCTTTCGAATCTAATTTTTTGGTCAATTAGAACCGCTAACAAAAAGCCTATTACTAAACAAAGGGTTACGTATAGAAATCCAAAAATAAACATATTTTCGACAGCGGTTTTCCATCTTAAATTCCTAAACAAACGTTCATATTGTGCGAATCCTACAAAATCGTAGGTAGGTAGAACTTTTGACGACGTAAAAGATATCAAGGTAGTCCAAATTAATGGGCCGTAAAAAACAAAAACGATAGCAATTACGGTCGGAACAAGTACTACATTCTGACTTTTTGATAAGCGGATCATATTATTTCGCCATTTCTACTGCATCAATAATTGACGCGATACCATCTTCGTTTGAGATGTTTTTGTTATTCCAGAAATTAGTGATTGCATCCATCAAACCACCCATAGCATCAGGTGACATAACCTGAGTAGGGTTAAGAGATTGCTTATTTGAATCGCCTAGTAAATCGAAGGCATAACTCACACATTCGTCTAGATGAGAAACATCCGCATCTTTACGTATAGGGAGTGAACCTTTGTGAACACTAAATTCCTCTTGAGATTTAGCTGAAGTTGCTGCTTTGATGAATGCATTTTGCGCATCGATATTACCGCTGCTTGGCGCAATGAAGTTATCCACTTGAACCATCAACGCCTCATAACCCGGTGCAACTCTACAGCCATAATCTGAGCCAATTTTTTGATCCGAGGCCGCAAATTCGCCCTTCGCCCAATCCCCCATAAACTGGAATGCTGCTTTATCTTGGATAAGCAATCCAGTGGTATCATTCCAATTTCGTCCCGGAGATCCTGCATCAACGAATTTATTCAGTTCTCTGAACATTGTTATCACGCGTTTACCCGTAAGACTATCTAACTTCTCAATATTACCCTTAAGGAAAACATCTTCAAACCAAGTCTTACCACCTTCTCCAAGTGCGATTGACATAAATAAAATGCGCTCTTGCCACGCTTCTCCACCAAGTGCCAAAGGCGTAAAACCAGCCGCTTTAATTTTGGGGGCTGCCTCTAGGAATTCGCTCCACGTTGTTGGGACTTCAACACCGGATTCGCTTAGCACATCCATAGAATAGAACATCCAGTTAGCGCCATGAATGTTGGTTGGGATAGAGTAGTACGAGCCTTTATACTTACTAAGCTCTTGAACGGATGAATAGAAAACATTATCCCATTTTTCAGCTTTAGCAATATCATCTAAGTTTCGAACTTGATTGGCATCTACCATCTCAAACAATCCTGGTCCTGGCTGCCAGATAACTGCATCTACTGCTTGGTCTGCCGCTCGCATGTTATTGTAAAGTGACATTGCAGTGCTTCGGTTATTCCCTGAAATATCCTTCCAATCGTATCCTTGCTCTTTTACATTATTAATTATCACTTCAAGGGCTTTGGATTCACTGCCTGTAACCCAAAAGTGAACCACTGACACTTCCTCACTCTGTGCTAAAAAGGAGCTGCTTGCCAATAGTGATGTAAGAAATATTCCTTTAAGTTTTGTGCGCATTTCTAATCTCCGTAGGGTGTATTTTTGAATGCTGAGGCAACTATAGGCAACATAAAAGTAGCCGTCAACACGAAATGATATCGTTATCATTACAAATGAGATCGTTATCACTCTCTATGATATCGTTATCATCAATAATGAGATCGTTATCATATTCACTTTGACATTAACCGAGTTTAGATTAGAATAATAAGCCATTTCCAAATTGGGTTATCGGAGATTAATACCTTGACTAAACCTGTCACACTTAAAGAAATTGCTCAAAAAACTGGGCTTTCTGTTGCTACCGTAGGACGTGTTTTTGCATCTCCTGAAAAAGTAAAAAAAAGTACAATCGACGCCGTTACTTTGATTTCAGAACAGTTAAATTACCGCCCCAACTTAGCTGGAAAATCTTTAAGAACAGGTAAAAGCTACGAAATTGCGATGATGCTACCTTTCGATAGAAAAGATTCCGCATCGGCGATGGGGGCTGGTCAATACAATTTAATTTCAAGCTTTATGAGTAACCTTTCCAATAGTGGTTATTCGCTAAAACTGCTTCCATACACAAATAAGCATGAAGCCAAACAACTGTTTGATGATTACCTAAGAAACAACACACCCGATGCATTCGTTGTTACTCAATTAGAACCGCTTGATGAACGTGTCAATCGATTAGAACAATTGAACATACCCTTCATAACATTTGGTAAAAGCAACACGGAACGCCCTCATAATTACTTTGATTATGATAACTTTTTGTTTGCATACCAAGCGACTAGAAATGCGTTAGATAACGGTGCTAAAAAAGTCATCTTATTAACGCTCAATGACAACTATATTCACTATCTATTGCAAATTTCTGGATATGAAGACGCTCTAAAAACCTATGATAGTGAAGTAGAAAGTTGTATTGTTCGCGTAGACGCTAATGATGATAGTTCCACGTTAGCAAATATTGAGGTTGTTTTGGATAGCGCTGACACCGTTATCACGGTATCTCCACACTTAGTCTATTTGACGAAAAAAGCAGCAAAAAATAAGGGTATTGTTATCGGAAGGAATTTGAGTATCGTATGCTCATCAGCTTCACCTAGTCTATTACAGATGCTCGAAATACCTATCACATGTTACTACCAAGATTTTGCGAAAGCTGGAAGTATTTTATCAGAATCCGCGCTACAACTTTCGAACAACAAAAACAGTGACATCATATCTATATTAGAACCTTACGAAGTCATAGACATACATGGATAGGAATATCCAAACTGCTAATTTCATGACCAGTGAAGACCCTTTAGTCAGGAATTTGGACATCAATTAAGGGTTATTTAAAAACGAATAACTTAGATTTCGATCAGCTTCGTTTAGGCTGCTTGTAGGTTTTACCCGCAGCTCGAAACGTCTCTTTGTGCTTAACATCAAACATAGCAAAAAAGAACCAAGCAACAAAATTAACAACATGATCGCCTTCATTCATCACGTGCTCTATAAATTCCTGTTCTTCACCGGCGTCATCCTTTTGTACTGTCACGTGATAGATACGTTTTTCGCCATCAACTTCTGCTAAGGAAAATTGTCCTGATAATGATTCGGCAGCTTCGGCTATCTCTCCGTCTTCATTGCTTTTCAGATGTTCTAGTGCTTGTGGTAGATTTTCTAGTTCACAAAGTACGTTAACTAGGTTCTCAAATTCATTTTGAAGCATGCTCTAATCTCTATTTATAGAATTGCGTTGATTGTATGTGACAATGAAAAAAAGAACCAACCTTAGGTTCGTTCTTTTTAAGATCATTTAGATAATCGGCTTACTTGATAGTACTGGCTAAAAATTGCTGACCTAGCAACTCATTGTATTCAGCTATCCTAGCCTTAAATTCCGCCATCTCTTTTTTAGGCACCGAACTCGCCATTGGTATCTTCGCCTTCATTGCATTAACCGCTTTATTTCGGATCATAAATTCATAATGCAAATGTGGGCCCGTTGAACGCCCAGTATTTCCAGATAGTGCAATCTTCTGCCCTCGAGAAATCGCCTGGCCTTTTTTCACCAATATTCTACTCAGGTGTAAATACCGAGTTTTGTAACTACTTCCATGCTGAATGACAATGTATTTGCCTGCATATGGGTGGTTTCGAGTCAGTATGACTTTACCATCCCCTGTAGAATAAACGGGCGTACCAGTGGGGGTCGCAAAATCGGTGCCGTTATGAGGCGATATTCGACCGGTTACTGGGTGTTTCCGATTGGGATTAAATGAAGAAGAAATTCTATATCTTTTACCCGTCGGATACCTTTGGAAGGCTCTTTGTAAACTCTTACCGTCTTTATCATAATACTGACCATCTGTATGTAAAAAAGCCGTGACAGTTCGGCCTCTATTATGTATTCGAATAGCTTGAACTTCTTTCTTCCCAGTCGTTTGGTCGCCTACATACTGCCTATTTTGCACAATCTCGAATTGATCACCCGCTCGTAAATCGCGAGAAAAATTAAGCTTATCTTTCAATAAAGTGTTTATCTGCTCGATCTCGTTATTTCCAACACCGACCTTGTTCGCAGACTGAGAAAAACTACCATGGATCTCGCCAACATAGGGTTCTAGTTTCCACTCTCCAGGCACAGAGATATCTTTGAATTGATAGCTTTCATCGTCATGCCTTGTATATAGCACTTTGTCTGCAATGTTGAATTGTAGAATCATCTTACGAAGGTGATTCTGTTTTTCCGTTCCCCAAAAAAGCAGTTGATTTCCGGGCTTTAACGTATCCAACATCAGATAGTTGAGATCCGCCTCCATAACCTTAAGTAAATCGCTATAAGGAAAGCCCAACTGATCAAAAATGGAGCTGAGATTATCTCCTTTTTGAATGATATAACTATAGTCGGGAGCCGAATCAAGTCCCTCTAATGCCACTTGTGCTTGCGCACTATCGTAGGTGGGCATTTCTTTAAGTTGAATCGGGACAAACTTTCTATCTTCGGTTCGAGAGTCAATACCTAAGCTTACTAGCGTGATAACTGCAACCAAAGGCAACAGGGTCGCGAACAATCTTTTTTTGAAAGGTACATCCTGAGAAAAAATATAACTTACAGGAGAAAAAAGTTTTTTAAACACAATACATCCAATCGTTCTATTATCATTGATATGCCACTGAAAGCGCTATAAAGCTACCTTAAAATGAGCATCCATTTCCAGTGGGGTTATACTACAATAGGTGCATGCTGAGCACCATTGAACTAAAGTCAATTTTATGACAATTGATATAATATAACAATTCCTTTGAAGTGCGCTACTAACTTTACAATTGTCAACGCTTTGACAGTGTAGGTATAATTGACACAAAACATTGTTTTAATTCGAGAATTATTATTAATCCGTTAGATTGGAGATATCACTGCTGAAGGAAAAAGCTATGTCTATAATTCGCACTGCGTCGTGTTCCTGCAATCTTGTGACAATTCGTTGTAAGGGTGAACCTATTAGAACGGCGATTTGCCACTGCTTTGAATGCCAAAAACGGACAGGAAGTGTGTTTGGTGTGCAAGCCCGCTATCTGACCGAAAATACCGTACTAGATGGCGAAATCGTTTCCTATTCCAGAATCGCCGATTCCGTTAATCAAGTTACTTATGACTTTTGCCCCCGCTGTGGAACTACGATGAGGCTGAAACTAAACGCGGTACCTGATGCCACCATCGTTCCTTTAGGTTTATTCAAAGAACAAGACTTCGCAAGCCCCAGTTTTTCTGTTTATGAGCAAAGAAAGCGTAGTTGGATATCGTTTGATTGCGAAATGGACCACTTTGACTGAATGGCCCTTATAGACGCAAAACTCAGATCAAACATACCTAATTGATATGTTGCGAGGTATCCGTTATGCAACATATTTATCCATAGCATAGGACAAACACAACCGTGTTTGCTGAATATAACCCATATATAAGTGAATACTATTGCAATTCGAGACAACAAACGCTAACCTTGCGCCATTCTGACTAAATACGGATATTTAGTGAATAACTATGCCAAGGACATCGGCGGACAACACCAAAATATTTAGAGACTTCAGATGCCAAATAATACCCAAGCTAACCAGCTTGAAAAAAGAAATAGCACCTTTTGGATTTTTTTCATTCCCTCTCTTTTAGGCCTATTTCTATTTATGGCTCCTATCAGTTATGAAGGTGACATTACTATTCCTGTGGCGATACTCGCTAAGGGCTTAATCGCCTTACTCGATGAATACTTGATTCCAATCGTCACCATTATTATTTCATTTATGGCCGTCGCGTCGCTACTTTATAGAGTCGTCAAACCCTCATTTATTAAGAACAATTTATTTTTTGACCGCCTATTTAACCCCTCTCTACTATGGCTTATCGTTCGAGTTATTGGTGGTTTTGCGGTCATCATGACCTATTACCATCTAGGTCCGAAAGCGATATGGGAAGAGAATACAGGTGGCTTGGTACTAGAAGGCCTACTACCAACGCTTTTTTCAGTCTTCATTTTTGCTGGATTATTATTGCCGCTTTTATTGAACTTTGGACTGCTAGAACTTGTGGGTACCTTACTCAGTAAGGTGATGCGACCGATATTCAACTTGCCGGGTAGAAGTGCAATAGACTGTATTGCTTCTTGGTTAGGTGATGGCAGCGTTGGTATCTTGTTGACCAGTAAGCAATACGACAACAAATTTTATACTCAAAGAGAAGCCGCGGTTGTCGGCACCACCTTCTCTGCCGTCTCTATCACGTTTAGCCTCGTCGTATTGGCTCAGGTTAAATTGGAAGCGTATTTTCTACCATTTTACGGCTCGATCTGCCTTGCAGGTATTGTTGCAGCGATTATCATTCCACGTTTACCACCATTAAGCCGCAAAAAAGATATCTTTGTCGACGGTTCGGCTCCAGACAAAGATATCGACCTCGTACCAGATAATCACAACGCTTTATCCTGGGGCTTAAAGCTTGCGTTAAACAAAGCATCTCAAGTTACCAGCGTAAAGAAAGTCGTCAATGATGGTCTAGAGAATGCGATTGATATGGTTTTTGGCGTACTGCCCGTCGTTATGGGGCTTGGTACCGTCGCACTTATCGTTGCTGAATATACCTCTGTGTTCTCTATTTTGGGTACGCCGTTTGTTCCCTATTTAGAGTTGCTTGGAATACCAGAGGCTGCGGCGGCATCGGAAACGATGATGGTAGGCTTTGCAGATATGTTCCTACCTGCAATCATTATATCTTCGGTAGATAGTGAAATTACCCGATTCGTTATTGCCGCGATGTCAGTTACTCAGCTTATTTACATGTCAGAAGTGGGCGCATTGCTTTTAGGTAGCCGTATTCCGGTTAACTTTATCGAACTTTTCATCATATTTATATTGAGAACACTCATCACCTTGCCGGTTATCGCAGGTGTTGCACATTTGGTATTTTAAAGTGAACTCGTTTCTTAGAATCGATTCGATTATTGAAACAATATAGTCACTAATAATGATGTTAACTAACCCCGCTTTTTCGGGGTTAGTTGTTGATTATAAAAACTATTCACATTATATTAGTCGCAATTCCAATTATAAATAATTCACATGAAAAAGAATGGTTTTACTCTCATCGAATTGGTGATAGTCATTGTTGTTTTAGGTATTCTCGCGGTGACAGCCGCTCCTCGTTTCCTAAACCTACAGCAAGATTCTAGAATTAGCGCCTTAAACGGTGTTAAAGCGAGCATGCAGTCTGTTAACAATATCGTTTTTGCCAAATCTCAGCTCGGCTATGTGAAAAGTCGAGATGGAGCGTCATTGGCTCGTCATACCTATATTGACCTCAATAAGAACAACATCCAAGACGATGACGAATGGGACCTTATTTGGAACTACATTGATAACACGGATATTGGTAAAGCGATTTTGCTGGATGGTGATTTAGTGACCGAAGAAGAAGGTGCTTACTATCTTTATGTCGGATTCGATACGGATAGCACCGGAACACCGAAGTCGGGAAACTGTTGGATAAAGTACACCCAAGCCATTGACGAAGGTGGTTCCCCTGAATATGAATTAGAAACTACTGGCTGTTAATCTTCATATCAAAAACGAAACAACCAAAAAAGGAAGCCAATGCGCTTCCTTTTTTACTTATAAACTATTAATCAGAATCAGCCTAAGAGCGCTTCTTCCTAAAAATAGCCATACCCAACATAACCAATGAAGACCAAAGCGGTACGCTACCACCACCGCCGCCACCAGAGCCTAAAACATCTGAGACAGCATCTGGTAATCGCCCATTTAGCCGATAGTATTCTCGATCACTTTCACTCGTCGTATAGGTTGCTGCAACCAACCCATTTTTGACATTAGTTATCCAACCTGAATAATCCGTTACTTCCGTAAACACCGACGTTGCAGTTACTGTCGCAAGCCCACAACCAGCAAGTGGCCCATAACTTGTGATGCCTACTTGTTTGCCATTCCAATACAAAGGGCCACCAGAATCACCTTGGCAAGTCGAATTTCGTAAACCACTTCCAACATCAATGTCACCTGACATACATAGCTGGGATTCAGATGCACCACCTACTTTGTATTCAGTACATGAACTGTTTGCGAGATATGTCAATGTCGCCTCTTGTAATAAGGTCGTGTTGTCTTCACCTGTTTTCGTATTACCATGGCCGACGGCAACAAATGTTTCGTTAACACCATCCGCTCTGTATAGATTTTGATCGCTAGCAAACTGCGTATATGAACTTATATTTACGGCTGATTCCAGTTCCAAAATGGCTATATCATTCAAGAAAACTTGATCACGGTCGTAATCTTCATGAATGTAGAATTTAGAAACATAATATTTAGTTGCATTGGATGCATCGTCTTCATCATCTAAATTAGGTATTGCCACCGTAAAAAGGAGGTCCACTTCGGATATATTGTCGGCATTTTGGTCGACACAATGTGCAGCCGTCAAAACATGAGTAGCATCGATAAACGTTCCGCCACAATAGCCATAATTGCCGTACTCATTATAATAAAGACGAGCATAAGAAGGATAAGTAGAGGTAGAGGTATCTGTACCGTTGACAATATAGGCGTCAACTTCTAGTGCGCTGAGAGATAACGAGAACAGTGCGGTGGATATCCCTAGCGTCAGCTTTGTTAACATATTAGCTACCTTTTTAGCGTGTATATAATTAAATAGTAGTCTTTTTGGACCATTTAAGGAATACAATTAATTGGTTAGAATCGTCATATTTTGTCTTTAAATAATCGATAAAAGTATCAATTTACTCAGCGCAGACGTCTCCATCTACAAGAGGTAGTGTTCGCCAAGTTAGCTAAAGCAGAGTTAGCACTAATGTCGTAAAGAAGAGATGAAAATAGCGAACTTTCCAATAAAGAAAGCTCGCTATGTATAATTGAGAAGTTAAGTGTAAGCGTTAAAACAGAAAATATTTATTAACCTCGATAATACCTTTGCGGTACAAACGGCATTTTTTCCACTGTCATAGCCAGTTTTTTACCTCGAACTTCAGCAAAAACTTCAGTTCCTAAAACGGAAAACGCCTTCGTAACATACCCCATTGAAACCGGCTTCCCTGCATTGGGCCCTGCCGTCCCGCTCGTCACTACGCCAATTTCATTATCCTGCGCATCAAACAGTTTGCAGCCTTCACGTACCGGTGCTTTAGTTTGCCCAACTAATCCTACGCGCTTACGTTGAACGTCTTTGGTTTCGATCTGCGTGAGTATAATATCCGCCCCTGGGAAACCACCCGCTCTTTCGCCGTCACGGCGACGGTTCTTACTAATACCCCAAAGCAAACTTGCTTCTACTGGTGTGGTTGTCGTATCCAAGTCGTGCCCATACAGACACAATCCACACTCTAAGCGCAATGAATCACGAGCCCCCAACCCGATCCATTCTACATCATCAGCCGCTGTAAGCTTACGAGCAAACTCATCAGCCTTATCGGCTGGAACGGAGATTTCATAGCCATCTTCACCGGTATAACCAGAACGACTTACATAACATTCAGCGCCATCGATATCGATAACCAGTGCGTCCATGAATACCATGTCAGCAACCGCAGGTTGGAGAGCAGACAATATCTCAACCGCTTTTGGGCCTTGAAGTGCCAGCAGAGCTCGGTCTTCAATTATTTCTAACTCGACACCGTCAAGTAGGTTTGCTTGCAGGTGCGCAATATCTTGTTCTTTGCATGCGGCGTTTACAACCACGAAGATATGGTCACCAAAATTGGTCACCATTAAGTCATCGAGAATGCCGCCTTGTTCATTGGTAAAAAAAGCATAGCGCTGTTTGCCAGCAGGAAGACCAATAATGTCGACAGGAACAAGCGCTTCCAATGTTTTGGCTGCGTTACTACCTTTTAAACGAAGTTGCCCCATATGAGAAACATCGAAAAGACCGGCTGCATCTCTAGTGTGAAGATGTTCCTTTTTTACACCAAGCGGATACTGAACTGGCATATCGTATCCGGCAAAGGGAACCATCTTAGCACCCGCTTCTATGTGCAGTGCGTGTAAAGGGGTTTTATGTAATTCGGTCATCACTTTCTCCATAAAGATTTGGACTATTGAAACAGCGCTGTTTCCAATAATAAACATTGTTTACTATGCAGTGCATTAATAACAGATTGTTTTAAATTGTTCACCTATTTATTAACAAAAATGGTACAAAAATGATGACAGGCAGCCAAGACGATTATGGCTATTTTGCCGTCACCCAAAGGATCAAAGCGTCCTCATCGCTGACAGACGTCAACATATGTCCCATGTTAGCATCGTAATAAGCACTATCACCTTCTTTGAGGTTAATAGGTTCGTAATACTCAGTATAGAGAGTGACTTCACCTTCTAAAATTAGCAGGAACTCTTCTCCATCATGCTTGACCCAGTCAGCAAAATCTTCAATTCTACGGGTGCGAATACGGCTTTTAAACGGCATCATTTTCTTATGCATTAATTGAGTAGCTAAAAGTTCATGTTCATAAGTTGGTGTCGGATGAGGTTTACCCTGCCCTTGCATAGTAAGGTCTCTACGCCCTGTCGCCATTGTGGTTTTTGGCGGTTCAAAAAGTTGAGGCATATCTATTTTCAATCCAGAAGCGAGTTTTTGCATTGCTTGGAAGGTCGGAGATATCTGTTCATTTTCTATCTTTGAAAGCGTAGAGCGAGCCAAGCCTGTTCTTTGGCTTGCCTCTTCTAATGTTATCCCTAAATTCGATCGTATATCTTTAATCTTCTGTCCCAATTTCAAAGGTTCAATGCTTTCACTAACCCCGTCTTTTTCTAACTTAATCGAAGGATATTCGTCTAGGTTTTCAATAGGCATTCGTGATCCATCCATTATCGTTATGCTTTATCTTATTGTTACATGAAGCCTAATAATAAGGAAACAGCAACATTTTCACTTCAATTTGTCAAACCATACGAAATTATGTTTCCTATTGGAAATTTTTTATTGATTATTGAAAAAACAATGGTTATGTTACCAACATGTCAATGGCATCGGCCCTCGAATGCAATCGGTTGCGGAAACGACGACTGATCATTAATAAACGACAATAAATACATAAGAGTTCACCCAAGCGGATTAAGCGTTTTAAAAATGAAATCTTCATCTTCTTGTGCATATTCTACGCTTATACTGAGAACATGCTTAAGTTAGCTCTTCTTAGCGACATTTGCTTAAACGGTTTTTGCTGCAAGCGAATGACGTTATAAACGTAACCAGTTTTTCAATTATTGATATTAACAGTTTGGAGACAATAAGATGGACAACACCCTGAAATTTACAGAAAGCCATGAGTGGATAAAAGACAATGGTGACGGTACTGTAACTATCGGTATTTCAGAGCACGCACAAGAGATGTTAGGCGATGTCGTATTTGTAGACCTCCCTGAAGTTGAAAGCGAGATTGAAGCAGGCGAGAGTTTCTCTTTGGTTGAGTCTGTCAAGGCCGCTTCTGATATATATTCACCTATCACAGGTGAGATTGTTGAAGTTAACGAAGAACTCGACGACAGCCCAGAACTTATCAATGAAGAACCTTATGAAGGTGGCTGGATTGCTAAGATTAAGATGTCTGACCCTTCTGAGTTAGATGACTTAACCAACGCAGAAGAATACTTAAGCAGTATTGAAGAAGATTAATTTGGAAAAATAAGAAAAAGCTGCTCTAACTGGGCAGCTTTTTAACAAGGTACAAAGGAAATGACTGAACTACTTCAACATCTAAGCACACAAAACGAATTTGTTTCTCGCCATAACGGTCCAAACAAAACCGATCAACAAAAAATGCTGAAAACCGTAAGGGCGCAAAGCCTTGAACAATTAATTGATCAGACAGTTCCAGCAGCCATTCGATTGGAGAAGCCTCTTTCACTGGATGCGCCGATGAGCGAATCTGATATGTTGGTCAAGCTTAAAAAAATAGCCGAACTCAATCAGATCAAACGCACCTTTATCGGCCAAGGTTACTACAATACCTTTGTACCCAATGTTATTTTACGAAATGTGCTTGAAAATCCAGGTTGGTATACCGCTTATACCCCTTATCAGCCTGAAATTTCACAGGGTCGTTTAGAGTCACTATTAAATTACCAACAAATGGTGATGGACCTAACAGGTATGGAAATCGCCAACGCGTCACTGCTTGATGAAGCGACCGCCGCAGGCGAAGCGATGACTCTTTGTAAACGTGCAGGCAAAAGCAAAAGTAAGGTATTCTTTGTTGCAGACAATGTTCATCCGCAAACCATTGAAGTGGTCAAAACCCGTGCTACCTTTATCGGCTTTGATGTTGTCGTCGGCTCTGTAGATTCTTTAGCTGAACAAGACGTGTTTGGAGCCTTGCTTCAATACCCTTCTACTTCCGGTGATGTCACAGACTTAACCGACGTTATTGCCGCTGCTCAAGCCAACAAAACGCTCGTAACCGTTGCCACTGATCTTCTTGCTTCAACGCTTATTAAACCTGCCGGTGAAATGGGCGCAGATGTTGTCATTGGTAGTGCACAACGTTTCGGTGTGCCAATGGGTTACGGAGGGCCACACGCCGCATTTATGGCAACAAGAGACAAACACAAACGTACCATGCCTGGTCGAGTTATTGGCGTCTCTATTGACTCAATGGGTAATAAAGCGCTTCGCATGGCAATGCAGACTCGTGAGCAACATATTCGTCGCGAAAAAGCGACATCGAATATCTGTACGGCACAAGCACTACTTGCCAACATGGCGTCATTTTATGCCGTATTCCATGGTAGCGAAGGGCTTAAAACGATTGCGCGTCGAACCCACCATATGAGCGCAATTTTGGCATCTGGGTTAACCCAATCTGGTTATGAATTAAGCAATAACCACTATTTTGATACGATAACTATCGAAACAGGCGATGCCACTGACGCACTGTATACCAAGGCACTTCAAGCGGGCATCAACCTACGCAAGTTAAATGGTAAAATAGGGGTCAGCTTTGATGAAACCACAACAACGCAAGACATTGCTGATTTATTTGCCATTTTTGATGTTAAAGAAGATATCGATGCATTGTCGACGGCCATTGCGCGCAATGAGTTTTCGGCTATTCCTGAATCCTGCCGCCGTGAAACTCGTTACTTAACACACCCAGTATTTAATACGCACCATAGTGAAACACAAATGATGCGTTACCTAAAACAGCTAGAGAATAAAGACTTCTCGCTTACTCACGGTATGATTCCGCTTGGTAGCTGTACGATGAAACTGAATGCGGTTGCAGAAATGCTTCCCGTCACTTGGCCTGAGTTTGGTTCGCTGCATCCATTTGCACCTAAAGAGCAAACCAAAGGGTACGGTAAACTTGCAACATCTCTGAAAGAGATGTTGTGTGAAATTACCGGCTATGACGAGTTCTCTCTACAACCAAACTCTGGTGCTTCTGGCGAATATACTGGTTTGATCGCCATTCAACGCTACCACCAAAGCCGCGGTGATGAGCACAGGAACGTTTGTCTTATCCCTAGTTCGGCCCACGGTACGAACCCGGCAACCGCTTCAATGGTTTCCATGAAGGTGGTGGTAGTTAAATGCGATGAAGCTGGCAATATCGACATCACAGACCTCGCTGATAAGATAGAAAAGCACCGCGATAATCTATCGAGCATTATGATTACCTATCCTTCTACCCATGGCGTATATGAAGAACAAGTGCAACTCGTATGTGAAATGGTTCACGAGGCAGGTGGTCAGGTTTATCTCGATGGCGCGAATATGAACGCGCAAGTCGGCTTAACGACACCTGGTTTCATCGGCTCTGATGTCTCTCACTTGAATCTACACAAAACCTTCTGTATTCCTCACGGGGGCGGTGGTCCGGGCATGGGGCCTATCGGTGTGAAATCTCACCTAGCACCTTTCCTTCCGGGTCATATTGAAGGTGGCTTAGAGGGTAAGGACTTCGCGGTTTCTGCAGCCGATTTGGGTAGTGCGTCTATCCTGCCTATCTCTTGGGCTTATATTGCGATGATGGGTGAACAAGGCCTAACAGAAGCAACCAAGGTCGCCATCTTAAATGCCAACTATGTGATGGAACGTTTGACGCCTCATTATCCTATTCTTTATCGCGGTACCAACGGTCGTGTCGCGCACGAATGTATTATCGACATTCGTCCACTTAAAGAAGAAACGGGCATCAGCGAAGAAGACATTGCTAAGCGTTTAATGGATTACGGATTCCACGCACCAACGATGTCTTTCCCGGTAGCTGGCACACTGATGATTGAGCCAACCGAATCGGAAGATTTGCAAGAGTTGGATCGTTTCTGCGAGGCAATGATCGCGATTCGTCACGAAATGAACAGTGTGAAAAATGGTGAATGGCCACTAGAGAATAACCCATTGGTTAATGCGCCACACACACAAGTAGATCTTTCTGCTGAAGAGTGGGACAGACCATATTCACGTGAATTAGCATGTTTCCCATCGAAACAGACGAAATTGTCAAAATACTGGCCAACAGTAAATCGCGTTGATAACGTGTATGGCGATAGAAACCTTATCTGTTCTTGCCCTAGTATTTCGGAGTATGAAGAGTAGAATTTTTAGTTGATCACAGATAACTAAGTTGGAAACTGTGATAACCGAGTTGGAAACCGATAACTAAATTGGAAACTAACTTGAATTAAAAAGGCGAACCGTTTGGTTCGCCTTTCTCATTCTAAACCTCATTGACCTATCCTCAAGATGACTTAAATTTTTTGTTTCTGGTTCGTAGTACTCGGTTTGTTTTTATAAACCTAACAGATTGTAAATACCGTATGGGCTAGATCAAGAAACTAACCTCGGTTTCTGTAAAAAGTTAACTGGATTCAAGCCATATAATAAGGCTCTTCATAAATCCCCCTCCAAAGAAACGCCGACTCTCAGAAATCAAACATTATCAATAGCCTATCAAATATGAGACTGATATAATATTGCAAATCTTCTAGTGTTGTATAAAACAAACTCAGTTTTTAAGAATCAACTAATTAGGCTATTAAATAGCATATTTTTTCATGTAATTAGTGAATCCGTTACTATTTATTACCAGGTAGCTAGAACAAACTATATTCAAGGAAGTGGTGTTGGTCGATCAAAGTGTAAATGCAGGTGTTACTGCACAGCAGGGCTTTGCCTTACAGCGGAATATGGCTCTTTTCTTAATACTGGACAACTACGATAGTAAATTTGATGGCTCAAAGTACTTTCTATCTCTAGAGCATTTAGAAGATATATTATTCTGTCATCTAGACGATCACGGCCAGGCTGTCAAAGTAGAAACATATCAATCGAAAAAGAAGTCCGTTGGCAATTGGTCTATTGATACTGAACTTGCCGAGATAATAGTAAAAATACTTAAGGTAGGGAAAACGCTAATAGCAGACCCCCACCCTAAGTGCAGCAACTATAGTCACGACCTTTACTTTTCTTCGAACTCTAGTATGAAATTAACGACGAAAGTAAAATGTGGCGCTGATGGAAAGCAGACAACCAAAACCTATAGCCAAATCGTAAGTGAAGCAGACTCAGAAGTAATCTACTCAGAGTTAGATCCTATAATACAAAATGCTCTTACCACAAAACTTACAACGCATAACTCATACAACAGTGAAAATTTGTATGAAGAACTAAACAATTTAAAATTCTTGTACATCGACTTCAATCGAACAAATAAAGAACAAGAAAATCAGTTAAGAACCAAACTCGAAGATATCTTTGATAGGAAAATAAGTGACTCTAAGGCTGCACTGGATTCGATCTTTAGGCTGTTCAAAGATGTTGAATTAACATACAACCAGAAGAGTATGGCTAGGCTGTCAGATAAATCAAAACAAGTACACAGTCAAGATATCAACAATGCCATCGAAATCATAACCACCAAATCAAAAGCATTCCAGTTTTGGCGAGACCATAGTAGAGACATTAGTCGAAAACTAGGAGTTAAACCATTTGAGCGAGACTCATTTGAAATGAAGTTCAGCCTAGCATTTGACCTATTTAAGAGTAAAGATGAAGCAGAACATCAGAAGATCCTGGGATTTGTGAAATCTAATTATCGTAAATGTAGTGGATTCAATGAAGATGACTGTATAGAAGAACTAGTAGATTTGTTCAATCAAAAGCATAGCTCCAACTTGGACGAGCAAACTTTAAAGGCCACCATGTATGCAGCTTACTTTGAATCTATTAATAAAATGGACGATTAAAAATGGGAATTTCCGTAGAATATAACAAATTCTTTGCATATAGCAGCAAAGCAGAAAAATATTTCGATTCTACCTTCTCTAAGGGAATTAATATTGTTCATGGTAAGAATACGTCTGGTAAAAGCACATTTATTCAGGCATTGCACTATACCTTTGGAATCAATGATGAAAAAAGGAAACTTGCCGACTTGCTGACAGAGAACGTGATTTTTAGACTAGATCTAACTATTCATAACCCTGTGCCTACCAATGTTTCAATAGTTCGAGATGATGAGATCGTTTCTATTAAAGTTGGGGAACAACCACCAATTAAGTTCATAGGTATTGGCGGTAATAATTCGCGAGAACATGTTAAGCTGAAAGTGTTTTTGTCTGAGCTATTGGGCTTTACCCTACAATTGGAGTATGACAATGAATATAAACCAGCATCGCTAGAAGCGATGTTTTTGCCTTACTACATAGCACAAGACGTTGGCTGGGTATATCGCCATAAATCATTCCGAGGCTTGGACTTTGTTAAGAACTTTAAGAACGATTTTTTTGACTACTTTCTAGGTATTACAAATAATTACGACCGCCTTGAAAAAACTCGCCTCGATCGAGAAAAGAAAGAGCTAGAAGCTGAATCTAGGCTTCTTCACAAGATCGAGCAAAACAACAAGAAGTTCAAATTAGCTAAAATGAAGGATGAAGCATTTACAGCTAAAACTAACGAATACATTGAGCCATATAAAGAGAATAAATCTGAGCTGATTAGGCTAGAAAAAGAATACTTGTCCATATGCAACAAGATTACACTATTAGAGGAAAGTAGAAAAACTCTGCTTAGGGTTAGGCGTAACCTGAAGACAAATATTCTGGCTGCTGAAAAGTGCCCTACGTGCTCGCACACACTATCTCATTCAATAGAAGATACTTATAATTTCCTCCAAGATAAGAATGATACTGAAGCGCAAATAAAAGAGTTAAACAAGAACATTAAAGCACTCAAAGATTCTCAAGGAAAATTGAACGCAATAATCAATGACATTGACGAGAAACGCCAGGTTGTTGAACAGGATTATTATGAACTCTTAGAGTATAAGGTTGACGATGTAACCTTAGACTCATGGTTAAAAAATAAAGTCAACGTAGAGGTATCAGGAGAGCTTAATAGTAAGCTTGGTGAAATAACATCAAGAATACTGTCTATTGAAGGAGAACTTAGCAAATTCAAAACCGATGAAGCCGTTAAGAAAGAAAGAAGAAATGCAAGTTATTCATTCAAATCTACTTTTGAAAAGTATGCATCTGAATTGCACGTGAAACCTTTCGAAGACGATAGGTTCTACTTACTCTATGATATACCTGCATTTCCAAGACAAGGCGTTGAATTGTTGAAGACTCTTCTGGCTTACAATTTCACCTTTGTAGAGACGATCAAAAAAACTGAGTATGTACATGTGTTGCCGTTCGTACTTGATGCCATATTTGAAGGTGATTTCGAGGATGAAAGCAAGGATGAAATTCTTCATTTTATCAACAGTCATACGCCATCAGATCAACAGTTCATTTTTTCAATAGCCGACTCAAAAAGTAATGCACATTCTGCTAAGTCATACAACATGAAACATTTTGGGGGTAACGCGAACTTGATTTGTATCGGAGAGAATACTAAGCAAAGATCATTTCTAGCGAAATACCAAGGGGAATGCGACCAGTATATCAATGAAACTATGGATATTTTAAGTTGAGATACTTAGCTTAATCACCAAACTCATCAAGCGCGAGCCTACTGCTCGCGCTGCTCTAGTTAGATACCCAGTATCTCCACCAAATTCAGATGCAATTAGTATCAATTACACCATAAACAGTGTGCTCTTTATCATATTCTTGCCTGTAGCCCATGCCATAGAGGTATTGCTGACAAGTAAAAAGGTGAACTCCTATGATAAAGAAAGTTCTTATATGATTCTTTAGCTTCAAAAGAAATCATAACCACCAGAGAGTTATTCGCAGCAACGATAGCTGACCTCAGCCAAAACGTCTCATTACACTCTAAAGGGGCCAGCGCATCAGCCCCTTCAAAGATGACGAGTGTTTTTCGTCTACAACGCTCCAACACCTGCAATAACTCTTGGTTTTCTTCAGCGGCCAAGGCCACGCGCGGAGATTCATATCGTGAAAAGTCTAAGGTATAAACCCTTATACCCTGCTTAGCTGCCAGTTCTCGACATCTATCGAGATAATCATGAGGGGTTGTTTCTTTAATGAGTGAACAGATTGATAGCTCCAATAACCAAGCCATTTCAATGAAGCGTTCTGGTGTAACCATCCAACTACTCCTAAATTATATTGGAACCATAATACCAATGTAGACCTCCCCATAGAAAGTAACAACGAGAAACAGTAACCACACTAAATATTTATTCCAGAATAGGATTCTTCCATGACAAATACACATCAATTATTTGATCGCGATCATAAAATCAATTAATAACCCTTAAGGCGTTGATATATATAAACACTCTCAACTCCATTTATTTAGGTTATATTATTATCACGAATTCAGCTTATTTTATAAGTTATAATATATGATTCCCAACCAATTGATTTGGAATCAAAAAATCACTAAATATACTAAATATACTAAAAACAAGAAACCACCCAAATTATTATAACCAATAAAAATCGTTTAAAAACAGCATCTAACAAACAAAAAATCATTGGACAATAATTTGACCCACTGCTATTAATAATTACATCTCAGAGTTAGGTTATATTATGAAAAGAGTTAAGCAGCCTGAAATCACAGAGCGCGAATTAAATAAAATAGAGCGACATCAGAAATCCATTAGCTCCGATGGATACAAGCCATATATTACTGTTAGACAGTCGAATAGTGTCGGTTTGTGTAATATTATATTCAGTCATAAGCTAAATCGTAACGTTCATTTATTGAGTCAAGGGGAGTTGTCTTTATTTCTGCATTTAGAGCATCAAAAGAATGTCATTGAAATATACGAACAATACCCTCTACCGATCAACCAAACACTGCGCTGTGCAGAAGAATTAAATATATATCATCCATCGAGGTATAAAGAGAGAGACCACCAGACTAAAGTTATTCCAGCAAACACTATGACAACCGACATGTTAGCAATCACACGTGATATAAATTCAAATACAGATAAAATTCAACCATATAACTATAAGCCATCGAAAGCACTAAGCACCAAACACGAGTCTGCTCAAAAAGTAAGTCGTACACGTCAGAAATTCCAAATAGAGCGACTTTACTGGGAGAAACAAGGTTTAACCTTAGTGCAAATGACTGAACAAGATCTAAACCCAAATAAGACATATAACCTGAAATGGTTAAGGGAATGTTTTTTAAGCCCACTACACCTTGAAGTTCCCCAAGCGTTGTACACATCAATGGTACTGACACTGATTAGAAGCTTAAAAGACAAGCCTACCGACACTCTAAAGACCCAATTAACGTTCGTTGCCGAAACACACAACATAACTTTAGACCAAATGTTTAGGTTGTTTCAGTACGCCTGCTATAACGATGATCTTCCTGTCGACCTAAATACAAAAATTGAGCTGTACCGCCCTTTAGCAATGAATGAGACATTATGTAATGCGTATTAATCAACGTATCGTCTCGACTACAGACCAAATCGACTACTTGATAGTTGATGTCTGCCACGAACAGAAGTTAATTGCAGTTACCGATCTTAAGAAAAAAATACCCCTTCGTCCATTCACGCTTGGCCTAGAGATGCTAACGACACAACTTAGAAAAAAAGCTTGGCAATTGGAAGAAAGTGCTCACTCACTGCTGTTGTATTCTAGTGACAATGAACTCATAACAAAGTCAAGAAGTCGGGTTAAATGGCTCAAAAAGAGAGACGAAGCTTTCGATGTTATTTCTCCTCTAGTTTTGGATCCCCAAAAAAAATATCAGTATTTATTTGGTGATAGTAGAGGGATGCTTGAAGAGTTAATACATAAATCAGATCGTGAACGTAAATACGTATCACAAAAACTCAACCGTTACTGGTTTTTTGGTTCACATAAAAATGCACTACTGCCTCTCTGGAGACACTGCGGAAGCAATCAAACTCTTCCTGTTAAACCAGATATAGACGTAAAGGGGAATATTAAATTGAATAACAAGTCTGGCCCTAAAACTAAGTATGGAAACCCATACCGAGGTATAACCGAGCAAGACCTCAAAGCAATAGAAAAGTTTTCAAAAAAGATCCCTTCGGGTTCTAAAGTTAGATTGAGCTACTTGTATGAAGAGTTTTGCCGAGAATACCTCTACCCAACGGTTAAACCTAAGCTTGAAGGCTCAGCACCTCTGACAATAGGACTTCCAAGAAATCATTTGATATCACCAGAAAGTTTCAAATATCACTTAAAGAAAGCTGTTGGGCCTCTTGTATTTATACGAAAAGAAGTTGGCGAAATCAGCTTTAAGAAAGACAAATCAGGTAAACCTGGACTTGCAAGACAAGATCTACGTGGGCCAACAGATAGATACGAAATAGACGCGACGATGGTCGATGAATATATTCTGTTTCCATATGACAAGGAGCAGCTATTATCTTGTGGTCGCCCCATTGTTTACTTAGTAGCTGACACTTGGTCTGGGATGATAGTTGGCGTTCATGCGTCTTTCAGCGGCCCCAACTGGAGTGGTGCTAGCCAAGCTCTTTTTAACGCACTAACAGATAAAGTCGAGTTTTGTAAGCAGTATGGCATTGAAATCCAGGAAGAAGACTGGCCTTGTCACCACGCTTGTAATCAACTCGTGATGGATCGGGGCTCTGAGTATACCGACAAAAATATCGAAGCAATCATGAAAGGGAAAATTGGTATTAATCTCGCGGGTTTCACGGCATTCCACAGAGGCGACATGAAAGGAACCGTGGAGCAAGCATTTCGAATTTACCAAAATACAGCCGTGAATTTTGTTGCTGGGCAAGTATTTAAAACCCCAATGAAGGAATCTCAACATGCTTCACGCACGGTCGCTATGAGTTTCGACGATTTCATGAAACGCCTAATTAAAACAATAATGTACACGAACAACAACCGTGCGCGAGTGAATAACCACAACTTCGAAATGTCACGAGATGATATAGGCTTCACGCCGAGAGAGCTGTACACCTATGGACTTAGGGAAATGGTTATTCCTCCTGCTACCGTACCTGTTAATAAATTAAGGTTTGCTCTGTTACCACCAGGAAAAGCAACTATCCGTCCTCAAGGTGTGTATTTCCAAGGACTATATTACAGTTCAAACGAAATAGTGAGCAGGCAATGGCTTGATCTTGCAAAAAATGAGGGAAGAATAAAGATAGAAGTTCGTTATGACGACAACTCTACAAACTACATTTGGTGGCAAGACGAAGCCGATGGCGAAATACTTCAACTTGAATTGACTGATCGTTCAGAAGCCTACAGAAATCAAATTCGAGCAAACGCACTACACCAGCTTGAGTTAACTAAACACAAGTTAAGTCACCATAAGGAAAAGGAACATTCAGAGAAAATTGATTTACTGAATGAACTTAATGAAATAGATAAACAAACTCTGGCTAAAACCAAACACAGAAAGAAATCTCATGCAAAAAACATCCAACCTGGAATCAAAATTCGTAATCAAATCGTCGGAGATGTAGAGAAACAACAACGGTCAGAAGACATCAACAACATCTTAGGAGATACACCATCTCAAAAGCCCCGCAATAAGCAACAAAACTTAGACGAACCAGATCCTTTCGAGAGTGAAGAATAATATGACCGTAAAGTATGCACCGCACCCTAATCCACAACTTCGCGGAAATCCATTGGTTGAAGCCCTAGGTTTCCCGATGACATCTAAAGAGTTTATTCATCAGTGTACTCTGGAGCCTGACGTTTCATTAGACCTATCCGATATTCCTCTAGAGCATCAAGGGTACTACCAGCGATCTGGCATAGACAATTTAAGTCATGGATATGTTGTACAAGATGAAGCACCGCGTTTATACGACACCATGCGCCGAATGATAGAAAATGGTTACATATATCGTAATCCACTCACTTTCGGGGACTTTAAAACAATAGCCCTAACGGAAGACACAGAGTCAAATAGGACACAGCAACTTGCCTTGCAACAGACTGCTTCTCAAAGCAGCTTTCTATTGGCAGGACTCAGTGGGAGAGGCAAAACAGCAATGACTGAAAGTATTCTCAGTACGATTCCACAGATCATTACGCACAGAAACTATAAAGATCAGTCTTTCGCTTATGAGCAAGTTGTGTGGTTGAAAGTTGACGTTCCGACAATGAAGGGGCAGCGAGCATTACTTTGGCGCATCTTGGATGCACTGGACACCGTAACAGGAGAGCAATATTACTCATCTCATACCAAAAGCAATGTCACCACACTCATGATGGCTGTGCGAAAAGCGTTAGTTCTACATGGCGTCGGCATCATAATTTTAGATGAAGCTCAAAACCTATCCAAAGCAACTCAAACAGATAAAGTTGGCAACAATGAAAACGCAACTTTGCGTTTCATAGAGGAGTTATTCAATAAAGTCGGCGTTCCGCTTTTCATGGTCGGCACATTAACAACATTAAGCCTGTTCTCACAAGAGATGACAGCAGCGAGGAGAATCGGTAAGAGTGGTTCGTTGATCCTTGAGCAATGCGATGTAGATAGCTCGTTTTGGAAAAGGTTTATAAAGCAGATGTGTCCTGTTCAATTACTGTCTAATCAACAAACTGATTTAGATACTTTGACTCGGCACATTCACCACCTAAGTGCTGGGATCCCAGCACTTGCATCTAGTCTTATCCGCTCTACTATGTCATATCTCACCTATCTCATCCCAGAAAATCAAGATCTCAGTATAAAAGCGCTTGATAAAATATTTAGTGAGCAATTTAGCGTAATAAGTGTAGCCCTTCGAGCACTCAAACAAGGTAAATTTTATCAATTTGAAGATTGTGCTCCGCTAACACTTCTGCATGAAAGTGAAGACTACTTCAGAGCAGAAGCATTCGAAAACACTAACTCAATAAAACCAGAACAAAAACCAACCTACAACAAAGGGGCTGGTCAAAAAAAGCTAAACGACAAACATTTACAAATGTTAGATAACATGTCTCCCAAATCGCTATTAAAAAGAGCAAACAATAGTGAATAACACACTCTACTTACTTCCGAACGAGCATATTAGAAGCTATCTATTTCGAATTCACCATCAATCGCCATTTGGAACCTTTTCTACAACGGCAAAACGTTTCGGACTCGATAATTTCCGTGCGTCTTCAGTTACCACATTTCATAAACTAGATGTTGATTTGTGTTTACTACTATCTGATCCTCTTTTTAAGTTCTGGTTCAGCAACTGTGGGGGCAATTACATGCTTCCATTTATGACAAAGAGCGAGGTCACAGAGATTCGTAACTCCTTTCAGAAGAAAGAAAACCAGTTTTCCACTATTCATGCTCGAACACTCCACAATAATGCTTGGCGTTATTGTTCAACTTGTAGAGAGCACGATCTCGATAAATACGGTGTGTCGTATTATCACCACCCTCATCAAGTTGCGGGTGTATTCCACTGCTATAAGCATAAGAGTAGACTGATTACTCATTGCTCTAACTGTGACTACAAACTTTCAAACTTATCCAGAGTTCCTGTGCCACCAGCGGAAAATAAATGTCCTGCATGTGGGCATGAAATGGAAGAAGACTTAGACTACTTTGATGATTTCATGGCTAGCGTCGAATCATTTTGCTTATCAATCAACCAACACATAGCGCAATTCAACCTTAACGATATTCAAAACAATAATCTAACTTACATCGGATTTTCAGATAACGATAGCAATACGTTGGCGTTTAAGCGAAGTATTTCGCACTGGAACAAAGAGCTATGGCAGTCTCTCGGCCAGGAACGGTTACAACGCTATTTCAACAATACGAAAAAGCTAGGTGGAGTAACAATGTCACCGACACTCAGAACTCCCAGATATTTCCTAAAAGACTCTAGCTTTAAGTTCAGTCCACCGCTCGTATATATACTTGCAATGCACTCTACAAATACAATTCCAAGCAGCCATGTTCTTAAAATGGATTGAGGGTGAATCAGTTTTTGGGCTTGTCGCACGTCATCATGCGACTTGTCCATATCACTCGCTGCGCGAGAAAAATCGAGTGTTACTCCATCGCCCTGATATAAAAATTAGCCCCCAATTACCCTGCTCACTAAATACAATTTCTTGTAAAACAGGTTTTCTAGCTAACGAGTTATTGTTTCGTGGTACTACATATCCGCTAGTCTCCGCAACTATCCGAAACGTGAAGGGCAAAAAAGATTTAAGGTTAGCCATGCTTTCTGATTGTGGAACGTCAGTGATGGCTTTAAGCAGACTTGTATCTAGTCGCTTAAACTTCGGAAATACCATCAAATATTGCCCTAGATGCCTAGAATCAGACAAAATAAAATACGGCTATGGCGTTTGGTATACCAATCACCAAATTTCGGGAGTCACCGTTTGTCCGAAACACTTAACTTGGCTGATTAATATATCCCTTGACGGCAATGGCCTTAACAAACGAATTGAACCACCACCAACAAGCATAGTTGGATTCAGGTCAAGTGAAGAGCCACCTTCAAGTGCTGCTATCAAGCTCTCTCAGTTCCTTTCGGACTTTTTTGCACTAACCCAAGGCAATGACAATATAAACCTATCTGAAGCCCATTTAGCTTGGTTAGGCGAGAAAGGCTACTTAACACCAGATAAACACATTCGGTTAAGTAAACTTTCATACGACTTTAATCATTACTGGACGGATATATTCGAAACTGAATTGCTACCCAAAGAACTGTCTAATATTTCCTACGTCCGAAACCTAATAAAACCAGATACGAATCTGCATTACGTTAAGCATGCCCTACTAGGTGCATTTTTCGTAAACTCTCCAATTGAATACTTTTCGAGATACCCATTAGGTTCAACCCAACCAAGCCTAGCTCTCCATAGCAAGGAGCAACAACTGGAAAGTGATACAAAGGCTATTACCCTACTACAACAAGGACATTCGCTCCGTTCTGTCGCAGAGGCGACAGGAAAGTCAGTTGGTTACGTAACAAAAGTTGCATCCCAACACGATATTAAAATCAAACATAGATACAAACAGCTAACGGATGAAATAGCCTTCAAAATTGTTAGACTCGCTTATCGCGGAATACATCGAAAAGACATCGCTAAGGAATGTGGTGTTGGTATAGGGAGTATTGAACAGAAAATTGAAGGTCAGGAAGGTCTGTCAGAATGGCGGCGAAAACTAAGATATTTTGAAGCAAGGGCCAAACACCGTCTGTCACTACTCAACTATAAGAATTCCAACCCCGATTGCTCAAGAAATGAATTGAGGAATAAAACTACTGATTATCTTTGGTTGTTTAAGCACGATAAAAACTGGTTAACTCATCATCTACCGAACAAAATGAAACCTAAATTTTATGGTGCGAAAGACTGGGACAGCATAGATGAAGCCTTAGTAAAACGAATCCATATGGAAATAACACAAGCCAACTCGCTTTCCGATATCGATCGGCAGCTTATCGGTGCGCCTTCAATTAGAGCTAATAAAGAACGTCTACCGTTAGCTTATGTGGCGGCGCTTAAGATAATTTCTAAGACTTAAATATTTGATTACTCATCCGAATCAAACCGACGTACCAACTTATAAGCGAACAAGCTAAAAACAAGCGCGGATTATATTAATGAGGGATATGAACCAGTTATCAGCGAGAGTTCACATGACTTGCCTCTGCCTAATTCCTTGCTTCGACTGATTCAACAACCAATCAAAGTAACGATTGACCCACTTTTCCTCATCTAACTATATGGATAAATATACTACCCCACTACAAGTACCATACTCCTTTGGGGCAACATTTCTCTATTACTTTTATTGTGGTTATAAAGAGCAACACATGACATTATGCTACATATCTCGTATTAAAGGCACCGCAATAAATGTTCAGTAGTTACTGATAAATAGAGGATCATCCATGAAACTTCAGCTTGATTTGGCTAACTGTTATGGCATCAACCAACTATCTAAAGAGTTAGACTTTACAAAGTCAGCTACTAACGATGGCATTAATTCGCTCTACGCTCCAAACGGAACGTTAAAAACTTCGCTAGCTAAGACTTTTAAGGATGTGGAAGAAAACAGGGATACAAAGGATCTTATCTTTCCAAGTCGTACAACGGTAAGAAATATCAAAATTGATGGTGCCGATATAGCGTCAACCCAAGTGATAGTGATTGACTCTTATAATGAAAGCTATAGCTCTCAACAACTTTCAACTTTATTGGTTAACGAAGAGTTGAAACAACAATATGATACGGCTCTAAAGGAAGTTGATGGCAAACGTTCATCTCTCATAAACGGGGTTGCTAAAAAGTCGGGGAAACGAGATGTCCTGACTCTATTCAATGAAGCTTATGGGATTCCTCAAAAAGAACTATTAGAGTTACTTGTAACACTTTCTGAGCAGGAAAACCCCGACTATACCGAATATGGAGAATATAAGTACGATACTTTATTTAATCCAAAAGCTCTCCAGCTCATTGCCTCAAAAGACTTAAGCAAAGACCTTGCAGACTATGTCGATACCTATGACAAGTTGATTGAAAACTCTACAGTTTTATCCAAAAATTTTAATCACCAAAAGGCTGATGTCGTTTCAAAGAGTTTAACAGATAACGGCTTCTTCAACGCTTCGCACAGTGTCAATATTTCAGTCAATGGTTCTAAGCAAGAGGTTTCTTCAAAGAAGGCTCTAAATGAATTACTACAATCCGAACAAGATAAAGTACTACAAAATCCCGAATTAAAAGAAAAGTTTAGCCGTGTTGATAGCAAGTTAAAAAACAAAGAAACTCAAGCTTTTCGAGATCTAATTTCAGAGCATCAAGACTTGCTAGGTGAATTTACCGATGTTGATGAGTTTAAAAGAAAAGTTCTAATCGGTTACTTACAATCTAATCAACCTGCTTGGGATGACTTAGTTGCGACATATAAGTCTAATCAGGAGTTGGTGGCGAATATTGTCCATCAAGCGCAGCAACAAAAAACAACTTGGGAAACCGTCGTTGATACTTTCAATAAACGCTTCAAGGTTCCATTTAAACTTAGCGTAGAAAATCAGGATGAGGTGATTCTAAATAACGTAGCTCCAGCTATAAAGTTCGAATTTGATGACGGGCGAGGAGAGTCAGAGGTCGTTAGTCAATCAAGTTTGGTCGACGTTTTGAGTCAAGGCGAAAAGCGTGCACTTTATATCCTTAACGTACTTTTTGAAATTGAAGTGAAACGTAACAGTATTCAGCCACTCTTGGTTGTGATAGATGATATAGCCGATTCTTTTGACTATAAGAACAAGTATGCCATTGTTGAGTATCTCCGTGATATTGCAAAAGTGGCTCATTTCAGCTTGCTATTACTTACTCACAACTTCGACTTTCATCGAATTGTGAGTAGTCGACTCGGTGCGAAACGTCAGAATCGTCACATGGCAACAAAGTCATCAACGGAAATTGCTCTAAAGCCAGAAAAATATCAAAAAGATGTATTTAGTGCTTGGAAGCAAAACTTAGCTACAAATGAAGCTTACCTGTTAGCTAGTATCCCATTTGCTCGAAATCTTGCAGAGTATTGTGGTCATGAAGGTCACTACAGTAGTTTGACATCTCTTTTGCACCTAAAAGCTGATACCAAAGACATCAAAGTTAGCGATATGCAAGCGATGTATCGGGAGATTTTTGTAGATCAGCCTGCACTAGATCTGCCAAACAGTGAGTCGTTGGTGTTTGATAAAATAATAGAGCATAGTGATGCCCTTGTAGCTGAACCTCAAGAAACACCCGAGCTTGAATGTAAAGTTATTTTGGCTATGGCTATCAGGTTACAAGCTGAGCACTTTATGATCACCAGAATAGCCACCCCAGCTTTTCTTGAGGGGATTAGTTCAAACCAAACTCGTGCACTTTACGACAAATTCATTGAGCTACACCAAGCTGAGCAAGACACCATTAGTTTGCTGGATCAAGTTAACTTGATGACTCCAGAGAATATTCATTTGAATTCATTCATGTATGAGCCAATCTTGGATATGTCCGCTCATAGCTTGTATCAGCTGTATTCTGACATACAGGAGTTAGTAAACGATCAAGAGTAAGGAAAGTAGAGTTGTTGACCAAGATGCCACCTATTGATTTTCTTAATGGGTGTTGCTTTAGCACCCTTTAATAAGCTGTAGTGGATAAGTCATTTGACCACTTTTATGTCTGACGAGTGCATGATTGCAATACCAGCGCTAATCCCATAAGTCGGAGTGTTTTTGGTTCGTAACTCGGTTTGTCCAAAATCATGCTAGCGGGGAAAATGCCCCTTGTGATCACCAAGCGACTTAGTCGTTACAGTAACTACTAAGGGATTTCGACAGACTAATTAGCTTGGTTAAAGACCCACTGTCTAACATGCCATTGAGTACAAGTTAACACCAAATAGACATAATATCGAAGTCTATGCGCCACATAGAAGGCAGACTTCTATAGTAACTAGGCAAACTGAAAGCCACTAAACAACTTTTTCGACTTCTATAATTCTTCGACGACACGTACAAAACGTTATTGATGTATGTTGTGAAAAGTCAAAAGCATTTGGTAATTCAATCCCATACATTTTCAACTTCCCGACAACTTCTTTTTTATTTAGCACTTTCAAATCTAAGACCACCAGACTCATAAATTCACCAATCACTATTAAAATATACAAATATGAATCGCCAATATAGGGCGTAATTAGCTCAAAGCACCTTAACTTAATGCATATTGCCCTGCTTAATTTAAGTAATAATAACTCTTTAAAATCAAAGCCTTAAATCCATGTTCAACTGGACAGATAGTTATTCGCCTGCTATCTATTAATAGATATACAAGGATGACAATTATGACTACTACCATACAAGCATCGATTACTAACCGCGAGTTTAAAAGAATCAGAAATCTACAAAATCAGATTTCGAATGGCAGTACACGTTTGTTTGAAATGGATAACTTTAGTAAAGCGTCTCCCCTATCTCACATTTTACTTAGCCATAAAACCAACCGCTACCACCAGCTATTTACATTGGAAGAGCTCGCTCTTTTTTTACACCTAGAGCATGAAAGGAATGTTCTTTATATCAAGGAGCACTATCTTCTGCCTTGTGAACAAACACTACAGTGTCATACTCAATTAAGCTCGTATCACCATAACGAAAGCAGAGTAGTAGAAGCTGAATCACATCTAGGTATAACGACAGATTTCGTCATTATCGAATACGATGAACTGCGTGACAGCCTGTACCAACAAGCGTTCAAATGCGTACCATCTGATGAACATAGGAACACAGTTTATTCATCTGATGATGCTATTCGTTTACACCATAGAAATGAAATTGAGCGCTCTTACTGGGAAAAACAGAACATTGGAGTAATTCAAGTCACTGAAAAAGATCTTAATCCAATCAAAACCTCTAACTTAAGATGGTTGCGAGAAACCTATCATCATGTTCGTAATCTTGATGTGGAAGAGTATTTAAGTAAGAACATTACCATGACCTTACATGAGCGCTTTTTAACGCTACCTACTGCAACCCTAGAAGAGCATCTTAGTCATGCCGCTTCGGTTCATAAAGTGTCAATACCAGATGTGCTAGACACATTTAAGCACGCTGCTTACTCAGACCTTATACCGATTGACCTAAATAAGATAATAGAACTGTATAGCCCAGTAACTATGATTCCTTACCCACACCATATCGAATAGATTTTTCTAACATTTAGATATTTGGACTTGCTAAGGTTATACTACTGATATTAAGACTGACATAGGTTAATGTAATCATGCCTAACTCTAACAATTACAATGCAATCAAACAGCAAAAAATAGAATCACAGAATCGATTCTATAAAGACTTGTATGAGTCTCGTGATAACGGTAGCTATTCCATTGATAAGCAGAGTCTTAAATCTGATTTAATCGATCCAGCTAAATTACCCAACTACTCACCTAAAAATATTCCAAACTTCGATTAAGGTTTATTACTCTGCAACGGCGCTAAAAGTTTGTGATTAAAGCAAATAGATACACCATAGTCGTATCAGATAATATCTGATCATCACCCTAGCAAAGACAACTCATTATACATATGAGCGTAATGATCGCGCTAACATATGTAAATTCGTAATTTACCCGTTGTGCTCACATGTTACTCCACACGCACGGTGCTGGGACACATCAAGTTGATCGACCACATCAGCAGCGGAGTATCCGAGTTCGGTCACTAACGTAACGGCTTCATCTTTAAGTTCTGGGGGTATCTTTGTCCACTCATAACATGCTCTCCTATGCAAAAAGAATAGGCGATATTTGTCTAAGCGAGCCTGGAGAGTCCATTATAACTAAAAATGTGCGTAAGGAATTTTGGCCGATTCACAGATTAAATCCAATGAAAGAGAAATGTATCAGAGTAAGAGGTTAAAAAAGGGTGCCGCTAGAAATGAAGTTCCAGCAAGCGATTCTCAATGCTCTTCATCTTAGCTGTACTAATACAGACCTGATCTGACAAGTTGCTCCAAATCGGTTCTGCCCAAAAACCCTCTTTCGATTCACATAATACGTTTATATCAATTGAGTTTCATAATGAACGACAGCAATATGGATGGGGTGCAAATACGGCATAAATTCGTCTATAAAGCGTTAAGCTTGATCGACGAAATATCTATATTAATCATTGCTTTAGATCGATTCAGATGGTATGGTTTTATATTGTTTTCGAGGGTGCCTGATTTGGTGGCTTGCGCTTTTATAGTGTACGTGGGTTCGAGTCCCACACCCTCGTCCCAATTCGAGGGTAAGTTATGGAATACAAAAGCATCTTATCTTGGAAGATTGTACTAAAACTTTCAGAAGCCTCTCCTGATTACACAAAAAATCACAAGTTGTTTAATATCCGTACAGGTAAATCTTTTATTAAAGGTATTGGTGGGATAGATGATTGTGGTTTTTTCCCTACAGTGCTAGATCCTACAAATATCTTTCACAATGCTTTAAATAAAATAAAGAAAGATACTGGTTTTAAAGGCCGTCGCTTTCCTTACCTTAATGAAAGTGGTCAAAAGCTTAACGTTTCTTTTAGGCTATATTCAAATAGAACAGTGATTGCATCTATAGCGTTATTAAGTGACGTTGATAGTCCAAAAAATGAAATAGCAGATCTTCAAAAATTATCATCTCACGAAGAAATATACGGTATTGTTTGTAATACATTGGGATTGATCAGTTCTGGTGATGCAAAAAACCATATAGTAAAGACATCTCCTAAAATATATCCAATAACTCAAACTATAATCGGAAGCGAAGCGAGTTGGATATCTAATGAACTTGCTGTAGAAGTAGTCACACGTCATCCTCAGCCAAATGAAAATATTGTAAGTGAAGTAGTCTCTAAAAACTCAGAACATCAGCTAGATAATAGTAATATTTTGATGGATCGTCAGGGTATTTTCTACAGAATACCTGAGCATTCGTTTAACAGTCCATCTGTAAAAAAGAAGTTCCTTGGTTCGAGCAATCTGTTTGAATATGCTATAGCAATATCTTATTTATTGAGGAATGGTACTTATTTGAGATTGAATGATGTTGAAAAAAATTTCATCAATGAAATTATTACTAATCCAAAGTTGGTTTTTTTAGAGAGTACGACCTCGTTGGAGACCTGGAATTTATTAGTAAAAGAATTTCGACTAGACATTCTTTTAGACAGTATTTCTCAAAAGAAAATTAATAATGAAGAAAAAAAAGAATCACGTTTCATTAAGATATTTTCATATCTTAAATCTATATCTACCGAATCAAAGACAGGCATACTTATATTAGCAGTTTTAGGATGCGTTTGGGGAGTCTTTACTCAGACTCCATATTATGTTCGATTGATAGATCCTATTGTCTCATTAGAATCTATTGAGATTGTCACGCCCGAAGATGCTACGTTGGCAAGTTCCATTGATGGAAAAGTTTTAATTCAATGGGAAGAAGTAAAAAGTAGCAACGATTATATAGTCTTTTTAGAAAAACTTAACTCTGGTAAATGGGTTAGCACTGATGAAGATCACAGGACAATATCTCAAGAAAACCATATGTCAGTGGTTGTGAAAGAGCAAGAAAACTATAGGTTTATGGTAGAAGCAAGAAATAAGAATGGCGATATTGTCGCTGAGTCTGACCTATCTTATTTCAATACTATAAAACCAATGCAACACCTAGAAAATTAAGCTTAATAAAGCATTTAAGAGTGATTCCCAACGCTTGGTATTTTTGGTGTTCTCGTCGGATTTCGTGTTTAAGGTGGTATGGTTAGGTTCAGTGGTAGCGTAGATCACACTTTAATGCGGTGTTATGTAGCTAAATGGAAATAAGGGTTAAGCGATTGAAGAATAAGCTAGTAGAGTTTCAGCAACACCTTTCTCATTGCATTGATGACGAAGATAAATCGGAAGAACATCTAGATCGAACTCTGCCATATATCGGTTTAGTTGTTATGTATTTCAACTCTTTAGAATCAGAACTCGATTCAGTTTTGTGTGAACACTTTACCGACCGTTCTGATGCTCCTGGTTTAATAGTGTTGAATAAGCTCAATTATTCATCAAAAGTAGATCTATTGAAGCGTTTTTGTGATGATTTTCAGGTAGGCACCGCACATAAATTAGATGGTTATGAGCAAATCATTACAAATCTAAACGAGTGTGGTCGCCTAAGAAATATGGTCGTACACGCTAACTGGGAAGCCACAGACGCAGAGGGTTACACTTACATAAAGCTCAAAATGTCTAAGAAAGGCATGAACCAAGAATATGCCCAGTTTACGGAAGCTTCGATGGAAAAAGTCACCTCTTTAATCGTTAAAACTAAGCATGATCTATGGCGATTCTGGGAGCACAGAAATGACGTTTTGTATGGGTGTGAACCTGCTACATAATTAAGGTGGTAAAGGTGAATTCGAGCGGTTATAAGTTGGTATCCCGTTAAGCGGGCATTAGCTTTATTCGTCAGTCTATCGAAGGAAATATTAATGGTTATACAAGAACAAGCATTGAGTAAATTAGCGAACGCCATGAGAATTTATGGCGAAGCTCATATGAATTTTAATCGTTTGAAGTTAGTTGACGCCGAAGAGGCTATTGATAACTTAGATCGAGCAATGGAAGCTAAGCTAGAAGCTTTCCATAGTTTGTATGATGTTACAAAGGATCTCTTTGATTACTTTGAGCATGCAGATACAGCCGTTCTAATTATGTTGAGAAACGCGGTTCATCATCGTAATCATTTGTTGTTTAAAACTTGGAATCAAGAGATGGGCTTAAATGAAGGACACAAAAAATATTTCGGTGGGGAGTTTCTGTTAGCTAGTCACGAAATACTGACTAGCGGTTATATGATGAAGCATATGTACAAGCTTGAAGACTTCTATCTGCGAGTTGATCCATCGTTAGGCTCACCTGACATAGAAGACAGAATGAGCGACAAAAATCGAGGAAAGCTGTTAAGCCAGTTTGAAAAGGGTCTTAACTTTGGAGAACTTAAAAAATACGCGAAGAGTGAAAGGTATCCGCTAAAACAAGTTTATATCAATATAATTCCAATTTATATTTCAGCGGCTGTTAAGGTTTTCAAAGCGCTTAATGACAAAGGAGTAAAGTTTGTAGGTTTTGATGCAAATGCATATAAAGAATCTTTCACAAATGAATTAGAAGTAGATTTAAGCTCATTTAATTACTCGACAATACGAATATTGTAAAATAAAGCTAACAATCTGTTTAAGAGTGATTCGCAACGCGTCAATAATGGTTTTCAAGATAGATTTCAGCTGCAATGAGCAATAGGTAAGAGAAGGATTAGTCGAATTGAAAAAGCCCTTCCACCCGCTCTATCGCCGAATTAATGTAGGTACTTCGGGAGAGGTTTAAAGTTAGAGCGACTGCGAAAAGCGTATATACAAAAAGGTAATTCGGTGATATCACGCCCTCACTTGTGGGGGCGTTTTTTTGTTTACAGATTTTGATCTCTAATGTAAGGAAGTTAGTTGATTCAAGTTTATCTACTTTTCTCAGCATGATGTTCTTTGTTAACAGCCGCTTGACCAACATCAACCTTACACCCGACTTATCCCTTCTGTGTGAGATTTCCGTCACAATCTGCCATATGAAATAGGTCTACTCTAATATTTCGCCAGAATAGAAGAAGAGAATGAAAGAAAAAAATTGGGACTTTCAAAGAAAAAGAATTCGGGTATTAGGACTACCCAGACGCTGTGAACAGCGGAGCCTGATTACATCTTGGGATACTAAAAGTTATCTATAGGGTAGAAATCAGCCCATTGCCGTAAATTGAAATTGTCCAACGACGTGTCAGCTCAGCCACAACTTCACTTTCAGATGTTTTTTATATCTATAATGCTTAACTGTCTGAACTTCATCTACTTTGGGGGATGGTTACAAAGCGAACTTAATTAAGCTCCATAGACCTTCCCTTATGATCATTTCGTGACCACTTAACGAACCGAACTAGCAAAATCAGCGGATTAATAGACTAATTATTTTTGAAAAACATCAGATTAAATACAGTCAAAGAGAAAAAGTATCAGATTTAGGCGCTAATTTAGGAAAAACATCAGAATAAATGCAGTCAAAGGGAAAAGTATCAGATTAAGGCGCTAGTTTAGGAAAAACATCAGAATAAATGCAGTCAAAGGGAAAAGTATCAGATTAAGGCGCTAGTTTAGGAAAAACATCAGAATAAATGCAGTCAAAGGGAAAAGTATCAGATTAAGGCGCTAGTTTAGGAAAAACATCAGAATAAATGCAGTCAAAGGGAAAAATATCAGATTAAGGCGCTAGTTTAGGAAAAACATCAGAATAAGTGCAGTCAAAGGGAAAAGTATCAGATTAAGGCGCTAGTTTAGGAAAAACATCAGAATAAGCGGTTTGAAAGATAGAGCCACAGCCAACATGGTAACAATCACAAGAGAAAGGCCAATTCAACTAGCCAGAGGTATACAGAAGAAGATTCGACCCATAATTCATTAGATTTTCTTTTCATTAATTGAAGATGAATTTTGATGAACTTTTATATTGGAAATTATAAATTATTGATATACATAACAAATTATCTTAATACTTAGGATCGTGTTATTAGTTAATCTTGTTGTTTTTGATAAGTACGATTGCTGAGAAAATTGAATGACCACTCACTGGATCAACATTATTGCGTTAGGTAGTGTTATTCGATTGTGAAATCATCATGATGATATTTCCGCACGTGACGGAAGGAACCCACTCTTGTAGTTTCCATCTTGGTTAGCGCTACAATCATCAAATCAGACTCCCAAGTTACAAAAAGTTTCCAACTTAGTTATCTCAATTAGCGATTAGAACTCATTGATAGTAAACGAACCAAAGTTTCCATCTTAGTTATCTGTGATCATTAGTGATCACGACTAACTAAGTTGAGAACTAATTTGATACTTTAAAGGCGAGCCTGATGGTTCGCCTTTCTATTTTGTTTTCATGTTACAAAGTACCAATTGTTGATCACAGATAACTAAGTTGGCAAGTTTCTTTAGATTTGATCAATCTCCTTCAAATGATATCTAGTACTTCGGCCACCAGCTACAGATTTACCTAGGCAATTAAACTCGACTAGAGCTACCAAATATCTAGTCGCCGTTGGTTTACTCACCTTCGCAACCTGCTGTATTGAGAAGTATTGATTCCGTCTTGGAAGTCTCCTTCTAGCATCTTATTAAGTACATTGGTTTGTTCACTAAACAATCGAATTTGGTCAATTCGTCTGCAAATATCCGTTTTAAATACCGTTTGGTCGATATCTCCTGCAATGCGGCATTAAACGATTCATTCAATGTGACAAGGAACTACTTCACCTAAGCGGTAATTTCAGCTAGAAACAAGTGGCATTAAATTGCTATTTAGATAGTTTTCATAATTTCAATAGATGGTTTGTTTATGCTTTAGTAGCTAAACTATTTAAAACCAATACAACAAGGAAAGTAGATATGATTCAGAAAGGTCAACCATTACCAACAGCAACCCTCAGCGAGCTCGGCGAGACAGGAATGTTAACCCACAACACCGATGAACTGTTTGCAAACAAACGCGTTGTTCTATTCGCTGTGCCAGGAGCATTTACACCAACCTGTTCAGAGGCACATTTGCCTGGATATGTCGTCTTAGCTGATGAAATTAAAGCAACTGGTATAGATATTATTGCGTGCATCTCAGTTAACGATGCTTTTGTGATGCGGGCTTGGGGCGAGGCACAAAACGCTACTGAAATTATGATGCTGGCTGATGGTAACGCAAGCTTTACCAAATCTCTCGGACTTGATATGGATACCGCTACTTTCGGCGGTACTCGTTCACAAAGATATGCAATGGTGATAGAAAATGGCGTAGTGACACAGCTAAACGTCGAAGAACCAAAACAATTTGACGCCAGTAAAGCCGAAACTATCTTAGCAGCGTTGAAGTAGTCTAAAGACCATAATGGCTCAGGATAACCTATTCTGAACCATTATTCGGTGAGATACGCATAACGTGTAGTGGGCTTTATATGGAAAACCGCCAATCCACAATGAAATATGTGTAAACGAAAAAGCCTAAAAACTAACCTATACTTTTAATCTCGACCGCTGATAAATATAGGAAGTGATTATATGGAAACTCAACATTTTGAACCATCGGCACTCGCTTACAAGCGTGTGACTGGCCCCTATGGTGAAAATTATGAATTGCCTTGTGAGCAGTTGTACCAATGGTCCGAGGAAAAAGGTGTGGCGGATAGCCAATGGATATTTGTCTACAGAGATGACCCTCAGGTAACGTCCCCACAAGATTGCAGAACGGATATATGTTTGTTAGTTCCAGATGACACTGAGTTTACCAGTGTCGTGAGTAAAGCGTATTTTGATGGTGGACGGTATGCAGTTATTCGGAAGGTTATTAATGATAAATCTGAGTATCCACTGATGTGGCAGCAATTACTTAAAGAAGCGGGAGGGCAGTTCGAGTGGGATGATGATCGAACTTGTGTCTGTTTTGAACTTTATCATAGCTACGATATGGAAACGCACATAGCGGATGTGAGTTTTTGTATTGCGGTTAAGTAAGTAGCGCACCAGAATGTTTGCTGTCTACCACGGAGGACATGCATCTTGAAAGCTGGTCCGGGCACATTAAGTGAGTTGACTTAGTTAAGCTCGACCATCGAGGTGGATACCTTGCCAACGTCGAGAGTTGAAATAACCTCTCATTACAATATGAGTAAGCCGTTTTCTAAAAAAAAAATGTGCTAACCTTACTGCAACTCACCACGAGACAACAACTACAATGAAAATTTTCAGCAACTTCGAAAGCGGCAACATTCACGTCGTTTCAGCCGATTCACCACAAAACATTCAATTGACTATTCCTGCAGATAACCAGACGGAAATTTCGCAATGGTTTCACTTCCGCTTAGAGAGCGAAGCACAACAGGCACATCACTTTACAATCAATGAACTGGCAACGTCTGCCTACCCAGAAGGTTGGACTGATTACGATGTGGTTGCTTCTTATGATCGTGTAGAGTGGTTCCGCATCCCTACTAAATTTGATGGCAACACACTGACGTATGAAATAATTCCAGAGCATGATTCAATGTACTTTTCTTATTTCGCACCATACTCATACGATCGTCATCAAGATCTTTTACACAGTGCGCAAACGCATCCAGCGTGCAAGTTAGAAACACTAGGCCACACACTAGACAATAACGACATCAGCTTACTAACGGTCGGAGAACCAAGTCCTAAAAAGAAAAACATTTGGATAATTGGACGTCAGCATCCTGGTGAAACAATGGCTGAATGGTTTATAGAAGGCATCTTGCAACGCTTACTTGACGAAACAGATACCGTTGGCCGTTCACTACTCGACAAAGTGGTTATTCATGTCGTTCCTAACATGAATCCAGACGGCAGCATTCGCGGTCACCTTCGCACCAATGCCATTGGTGTGAACCTAAACCGAGAATGGCAAACTCCATCGCTGGAACGCAGCCCTGAAGTGTACCTTGTTCGAAAGCGCATGCTAGAAACGGGTGTCGATATGTTCCTAGATATCCATGGTGACGAAGCTATCCCCTATAACTTTGCTGCAGGTAGTGAAGGCATCCCTTCTTACGATAGCCGCATCGCTTACTTAGAGAACCACTTCAAACAAGCACTACTAATGATTACGCCTGAATTCCAAGACACAATAGGTTACGACAAAGATGAACCAGGTAAAGCGAACCTAACCGTCGGCTCGAACTGGGTTGGAGAGCAGTTTAATTGCTTGTCTTACACGATCGAGATGCCGTTTAAAGATCACATCAACCATGTCGATGAACTTTACGGCTGGTCCCCAGATCGCAGTGCTGCATTCGGCCATGATATGCTAGCAGCCGTTTGGGCGACGGTTGGTGAATTGTAAGCTATTTAGTTTAATATCAATGAAGGACTAACGAGCTGGTCCTTCATTTGAATGGCAGAACGGTTTAGTGCTTAGACCCTAACGTAATCGCTTAGATTAGGAGAAATATGAACACCTTTATACATATATAGAGAATAATTCGATACGAAATAATGCTACTACAAATATTTCTCTATCGGCAATAACTGTAAAAAACGTGATTTAGCTCGTTCCCATTGGCCTGTTTCTGGGTCGCTCTCCCAGGTTTCCGTACCGGAATACCAACGGAGATCTCCTTCAAGTAAATTCAGACGCCAGCTATTGTCCTCGTTCATCGCCTGCTCCATATCGTCCGCAAGATTTTCAGCAACACGTTGATTTTCAATCACGAGTATAGACTCCGTATTGAGGTAAGTTGAACGTAGATTGAAGTTAAAAGAGCCGATGCCAACCACGCGTCTGTCAAAAACAATCGATTTTGCGTGAAGGCCATAGGCCGTCGTCGGTGCACATTTAGACGAATCTCTCGTTGACTCCCCACACAGCTCCGTATCTGGTTTCATCTCGAATAACTGTATACCATTGTCAAGCATGTCCTCGCGTCGACCCGCGTAACCAGAGTGATTCGTGATGAGGTCATTCGAGATCATTGAATTGGTCAATGCTTTTATCTGAACACCGCTGCTGGTCAATACCTTTAATCCTTCTAGTTGGCGGTCATCAAATATTAGATAGGCAGATTCCAATAAGATTTCTTGGTCAGATTGGCGAGCTAATTCCGCCATTAATCTGGCTGTCGCTTTCGGTTCGCTGGTGTTATCTTTGTCGATTGGTACTGGTCGGTCAGAAACAAAACGAGCCTTAACCCAGATCATCTCCTCCATTAAATCCGTTAAGAATCGATTTGCTACCATTTTGCCTTCTGGCAGAGCAGGATAGTGCTTGTAATCTGGCGCAGCAACTTCATCTAACTTCGGCCGTTCCGATGAAACTTTACCACCCAATAAGTTGACAGGGTAAGACCAGCGACTGTCCCAGTAATCTCCAAAACTCGCTTGGATATCCGTTACCACGGACCCCATCACCAGCACATCACGGTCACGAAAATTAATTTCATCAGAAAGATCAAAATATTCATCGCCGATATTACGCCCTCCAACAACGGACAGAACACCATCGACGGTAAAAGACTTATTGTGCATACGCCGGTTTAGGCGGGAAAAATCACTCAATACATTTAACCACTTTACTAACCCACGGCGACTGGGAATAGGATTAAATATACGGATCTCTATTTGAGGATGAGAATCCAGAGCAGTGAGCAGATCCTCTCGTTCATTAAGATTGATATCATCAAGCATTACACGAACTTTGACACCACGATCTGCAGCTGCTATCAAGCGATTTGCCAGGTAGTGCCCAGAAGCGTCAGAATTCCATATGTAATACTGGATATCGATGCTGTGTTCAGCGGTTTCAATTAATGCTAACCGCTGAGCCAATGCATCCCAGCCCGTATCCTGCAACAAAACCGCACTCATCCCTTGAGCCGGCGGTTCAAGCCGATAAGTGTCACTCAATTCAGACAATGTAGTCGTTGGCTGGATGGCAGTCGGCTCTATCGAATGCTTAATCTCCTCTGGCAGTGATGCACACCCAGTGAAAAGAACGACTAAGAGCATGGTGGCACTAATGCGTTGAAGCACAGGCATTTATTACACTTCCTTTTTAATTGTGAATAACCAGTTCTGGTTCTATCAGTTCATTATTTCAGGTAAAGCCTAAAATTTATAGCGACTTATCTATGCGTTATAGTATACCAAACTGACACCCTCCCTACGCTACTGAGTAATTAAATTGGAATAGAATGAAGCACTAGTTCAATATCTACAGGTATAAGCGTGCTTTTTTTACTAACGGTTTAGTGACATCTTTATCTGTCCAGTACTTACCATGGCTCCATGGGTTCCAACTCGAAAAGATACCGCCTGCATTAATACAATGATCCGTAACCAACTCGCTATACGAGTCACTTAACGGGGATAAAGGCCAACCTAAAACGTCATCTTTATCAAAGTAGTTGTCCCACGTAAATTCATCCGACGGCTTGTCAATCGCTTCTATCGGGTCCAGTCCTCCAACAAACATAGGAATATTACAGCCCGTTGTGATCAAGTGAATACAGCTTTTTAATCGTCTAAACTCTTTTTTATTGTCATTTCCTGTCGGTTCAAAGCCGTTGAAGATACCTGTATTATTTTTAGCATCCCAAATATAGTTGGAGATAACCTGACACCCTAACGACTGCGCAATAATTAGAACCGGTTTATTTTGATTACCAAGCTTCAGGAACGCTTCGTCAAGTGCACGGATAACCTCGTTCTGAACCTGAATATACTGGTCACTGATATTCGAGCGAGCGCTGTATTCAAGTGAGCCTGCATCGGAAAAGCCATATAAAAGGAAACGACGAAGTATCGCACCATCTAGTGGGAACTCATTCATCCGTTTCCATATATCATTCTGATTGTTTTGAAGAATGGGTTGATATTGAATAGGTACAAAAGCAATCTTAGACCAATCATCACCAAAGCTTTTCATCAATTTTTTCTTTAGGCCGTGAAAGTAGTTAGGCTTGTAATCACCCATTCCATGTAGAGTAATAATGGCTAATTCTTTGTCCATATCGGTCACCTTCATTGATGTATACCAATACAGTAAAGTCAACGGACACGAAAATAACCTACTCAAATGTAAATTTTGTGAGGTGCTTATTGATTTAAAAACAGTCTACCTGCTGGCTGATAACCAAGTTTGAGGCGGTGAACGACCATTATGGGCAGAAATATACTAGGGACATGGTTTACCAAAAGCTATCAGGTGAAAAATTAACAGGGACATACATATCAAGACAAAAAGCCAACCGTTCGAGAACGGTTGGCTTTAAAAAATTCTAAAACTACAAGATATTAGTCGTTGTTGTTATCGCGGGCATCAAAATGATAATCAACATTCACGATAGCGCGGTAAGAGATTTCACCACGACTTTCAGAAAACTCTTCAATCGTCACAGCGGTGTCGTCCAGTTTAATATTCGAGACCGTATTTTCTCCGATGGGTGCCAATTTGAAACGCAATTCAGAATGGCTCGCCGCTTCTAGCGCATCAACGTAATCGAAACCCGCTTCATACGCGGCCGCTTTAGAAGCGAAACTGGCTGTGGATAGATTTGCTTCGCTATAAACCGTTTGAGTACCTGCAAAGGCGCTTGCGCTAACGAGTAGAGTGGCGGCTAGAACTGTTAATTTTTTCATCTTATTTACCCTTAAAGTGTCTGTTAAAAATGAGTGACTACTTGTTGGGGTTACTGCCCCTCTCACTCGATGATGCTATTATTCACCATTTAAACGTGATGTACATCACACGAATTCGCCATTCATTATGGATAATTTAGCATCAATAAAGTGAAAGTTTTTAAGAAGATGGGTTTTGTAACGGAAAGCTAACTGGAAAATACACCGACGTGTAGAGAGAAGTCGGCAAAAAAGAACAAGCTCTTGCCAAAAGAACCGACAAGAGCTTAACCGTGTTATTTCACTTTTTTTCTTGAACGTTGTTGCTCTTTTAGAGCCAGTTTTTCTTTTTTACGTTGCTCTATTAAGTGAGCCGCTTCACCACCAACGTGGGTTTCACCGCGTGCGTTAGCTAGTTGCACTTGCTTTTCGCGTTCGCGAAAGCGGGCTTTCTGTTCGTCACTGTGTTTATCCACGCACTTAGGGCAACTGACACCTTTCTCGAAATGCTCAGACCCTTGCTCTTCACTTGTGATAGGTAAACGGCAAGCATGACACACGTCATAGCCACTTCTTTCTAACTGGTGGTTAACAGCAACGCGACCGTCAAATACATAGCAATCCCCTTCCCACATGCTTTCATCTTCTGGTACGTCTTCTAAGTACTTAAGAATGCCACCTTCAAGATGGTACACTTCGTCAAAGCCTTGTTCTTTCAAGTAGGCGGTTGATTTCTCGCAACGGATACCGCCCGTGCAGAACATCGCTACTTTCTTATGCTTGGCTGGGTCTAGATGATCGGCGACATATTGTGGGAAGTCCCGAAATGACTCGGTATTAGGGTTCACAGCATTTTTGAATGTACCAATATCCACTTCGTAGTCGTTACGGGTATCAACTAAGAGTACCTCTGGATCAGAGATTAGCTCATTCCAATCGTTAGGCTTAACATAGGTCCCAACAACGTTAAGCGGGTCAATACCTTCTACTCCCATTGTCACGATTTCTTTTTTCAGTTTTACCTTTGTGCGGTTAAAAGGCTGTTCCTCACTGAACGATTCTTTATGTACAACATCGGCAAGACGAGTGTCTTGCTTGAACCATTCAAGCAAAGCATCTATCGATTCACGCTTACCAGCAACGGTACCATTGATACCTTCACTTGCGAGTAGCAACGTACCGCGGATTTTCTTTGCTTCCAGAAAATCGGTTAGCGGTTGGCGAATTTCTGGATAATCATTGAGTGTTACAAACTTATATAGCGCACATACAACATATTGAGACATGGTTTTTCCTTCGGCGAGCTGGAACGTAAATCCAGAGCGTGTATTTTCAAGCTGATTAAAATCACGCGCAGTATAACTAAGCATAGGTATGACAAAAACCAACCAAAGATAGGGTTATATAACATTATAAAACTCATGTTTATTTGTATGTCTAAAATGACAGCACCTCTCTTATTCAATGGTTAACTTCATCCCCCACTACAACATTTCCTATTACCCTCTTTTCCGTGAACAAGTTAACACTATTTATTACACAATGTGTCTTCCTGCCTTATTTGGACATTTGTCCTATTTATAGTGCTCACCGATTCATAGCATGCGCATATCAATAACGAATAGGTGATAACGATGGGCATCGACAACTTTTCTCCCTATGGTTGCCATGTAATGGCGAAACCCTCCAGTTCAAAATGCAATATAGATTGCACTTACTGTTTTTATCTCGAAAAAGAAAAACTGTATCCAGAAAGCTCAAAAACTTGGCAGATGGATGACGAAACCCTTGAGCAATATGTTATTCAGCAAATAGAAGCTCAATCTTCTAAAAAAGTCGTATTCGCTTGGCAAGGTGGGGAGCCGACCTTACTAGGATTAGATTTTTTCCGTAAGGCTATTTCCTTACAGCAAAAATATGGCGTAGAGAAAGACATCATCAATACGCTACAAACCAATGGTATTTTGCTAAATGAAGAGTGGTGTCTTTTCTTCAAAGAGCACCGCTTTCTAATTGGTATCTCTATTGATGGCCCTGAAGAATTACATGATACGTATCGCCGTACACGATCCGGAAAAGCAACACATCGTAAAGTCGTTGAAGCTATCGTCCTATTGAACAAATTTACTGTCGAATTCAACACACTAACCGTTGTTAGCAACGCTAATGCCCGCAGCCCTATTGAGGTTTACCACTACTTAAAAAGCATTGGCAGTAAGCATATGCAATTTATTCCTCTCGTCGAGAGACAGGCTCAGGAACAAACCAAAGATGGACTAACATTACTGCACCCCGAACGCTTGGAAGCCGTTCAGCTATGTGACTGGAGCGTTGAATCAGAACAATTTGGGCTGTTCATGTCTGCAATCTTTCATGAATGGGTAAGAGTAGATGTAGGACTTGTTTGGGTTCAATTATTTGAAAACACCTACGCTCTAACTTGTGAGCAACCCGCTCAAATCTGTGTTTTTTCCCCAACATGTGGCAGTGCTTTTGCCTTAGAAAGTAACGGGGATATTTATGCCTGCGATCACTATGTCTTTCCTGAATTTAAACTAGGCAATATCCATGAGACGTCAATCAAGCACATCAATGAGGGACAAGATAATCGACAATTTGGCCTAAATAAGAAGCAGTCACTTTCTAACGAGTGCCTTAATTGTGACCACCTCCATGTATGCAATGGAGGTTGCCCCAAACACCGTTTTGCACTTTCTTTGTCAAAAAAACCAGAACAAAACTACCTTTGCTCTGGGTATAAGACATTCTTCTCGTATTCAGCACCTTATATGGATCTGATGAAGAAGCTATATCAGGCAGGGCATCCACCTTCTGCAATCATGCAGATTATCAAAAAGAAAGAATCTTAATCCTACAATTAACCTAAATGGAGTGACGAATGAAAAAGTTTCCACTAAATGCGGTTTCAAAAGCCTGTGCCTTAGCGGCCATAACCTGTGTTCAACCTGTACTCGCCGAAGACATAAAACCCATCGAAAAACCGAACATCATCGTTATTATGGCTGATGACCTAGGTGCATGGGCAAATAGTTTTAATAATGAGCAGTATATTGATACGCCAAACCTCGAGTATCTTGCTGAAACAGGTGTTCGTTTTGAAAACGCAATGACCCCGGCTCCAGTTAGCTCAGCCGCTCGTGCTTCGTTTCACACAGGTAAAATGCCTTCTCAACACGGTGTATATGACTTTTTGGCAGAAAACCCTAAATTTGACGCAAATTGGTTAGACGGTGAGAAGCTCCTATCAGAACGAATGAAAGAACAAGGCTATCGAACCGGATTATTTGGTAAGTGGCATGCGACAACAGACAGTAAACCACCGATAAGAGGATTTGACCGTTGGTTAAGCTATGACGCACTTAAAGCGGGTTGGAAAAATCAGTACTTGCATACAGGAACCGTCCTTTTCTCTAGAGATGGAAAAAACGAAGAGCATACTGGTGTTCAAGCTCAGTTTCTCACTAAAGAAGCCATGAAGTTTATCGATGAAAAAGATGAAAAGCCATTCTTCGTAAGCCTTAATTATGTTGAGCCTCACTTCCCGTTTGAAGATTTGCCCGAGCGTCTGGTGGAAAAATACCGCGCAGTGGCTCACAAGGTTGTGGCATTTGGTGGTAATTCAGTTCTAGACAAGATGAGCGACTATAATTTACCGCCAAAAGATCATGAAGAAAAATTAGCTCAATATCTTGCTGCAGTTTCATTACTTGATGACCAACTTGGACAACTTCTGGATAGTCTCGAAGGCCGAGGTTTAATGGATAATACCGTTATTGCCTTCGTTTCTGATCACGGTCTGCTAATGGGACAATACGGTTTATACGGAAAGGTGAATGCGAGCTTTCCGTATAATTTCTACGAGGAAACTATTCGAGTTCCATTTATTATCAAAGGACCTAAAGAACTCGTTCGCCAAAAACAGGTTCGTGGAGAGTTTGTTGATATTCTGGATTTACATACTACTATTCTTGACTTGGCAAGTGGAGACCGGATCTACGATTCAAATTATGGCCCCGGTAAGTCGTTGTTGCCCATGTTAAAAGGCGAACGTGTTAGGGACTGGCGAGAATATCAGTTCTCAGAGCGTGGAAACGCTCGTATGATCTCCAATGGACACTGGAAACTGGTTCGCTACTACACCAAAGAGAAGGCAACTATCGATAACTGGTACGATCTAAGCAGTCCAATGGGAGAAACCTATACAGCAGAACCACCGCGCCCTACGCTGAAAAAGACGATGGTTGCGGCCTTGGATGGATTCTTTGACAAGTATTCTACAGACAAACATTCTGGTTTAGAGATGTGGAATCAAGCCTATCCAAACTTCACAAACGAGAAGATCAATAACAATGCACTTTGGAACTAATTGGGTGAACGTGTGACCGTAGACGGCAATACAAAGGATTGCCGTCTACTTCTCAGCTTCTTTACCTAACTCGGCTTCAAGTTTGGCTATATCTAGAATCCGAATACTTTTTCGTGAAACAGAAATCGCACCAATATTGCTCAACTGTTTTAGAATTCGATTGTACACCCGTAAACTCGTTCCGAGTCGTTCACACTCTAAACTTTTGTTTATTATGTATTCTTCTTTTGGGTTTGCGTTTGCAAAATTTAATAAGTCATCAATCACACAGTACGACATCGTATGAAGAATATTTCTAGTCATACGCTCGATAGACAAATACCACTTTGAGGTAAGGTGTTTAAACGTATGCGCGGCGAGTTTCGGAGTATGACAAATCATGTCAGCGAAGGCCACACCATCGACCATATATACATCACAGTCACTCTCTGCCTGTACGGCATAAAAACAGTCGTTCCCTGAAAATAACTCCATCAGGCCAAGAAACCCATTATGAGTAAATGTTCCAAGCTGATAACGCCGTCCATGAACAGAACTTCGATATAAAGATATAGAGCCATCGGTCACAAAGATAATATCTCGTATTGCTTGTCCTTGCTTAAATATAGCTTCACCTTTTTTTATGGTATGTCGACGAAAAGAGAGTGCCTCCTGATTTTCAGTAACGAAATCCAAAATTTTGGAAGTGTGATAAATGTCTTCTTCAGTAATAAGCATAATTATTCTGTTAGGAAAATGGGTCACTGGTAATTTAACACACCCTATATAGGATGAAAGAGAGCGGCTTAGTTTAGATATTAAATAACTTGTCGAAAACTCTGATGTCATGGTTCACAATGGAAAGTTCATACACCATGGCTCATCATCCGAAGATTTCTTTGGCTTAACCTCATAGCTATCTTTGCATAGTAAGAGTGACAACATCACTAGTTACATTCATACATTTACTAGGTAAACTGCTTACATCAGAATAAGTTCAAAAGCACTATGCAAACCCATTCCCATACATCGATAGATATACCATTTAATTTTCGTCATACATGTTGGTTTTGTGGTGAACCATGCTCTACAAGCCTACATTTTCCTAATAACGCTAACTCAAGCTTGAATTTGGAACACGCCTTATTAGCGATACCAATATGTAATGAATGCAACTCTATCAAATATCCTAGCGACTTAACGTCCATTTGGGCGTTGCGTTCCTACATCAAGCAAGCTCTTATATCTAAATACACCAAGCACTTAGCCATAGGAGAAAACTGGACGGAGCAAGAGCTCAAAGACAGCGATTTTTCAGGTTCAATATTGGGTGGTTTTGGTAGAAGTGCATGGAAAATGTATGAAATCGCAAAACAGAGAGTGACGTTTCAAGGATGGGTCATCAGTATTGACGATCTTCCATTAGATACCATTGATGATACAGGTGGTTTTGAGTTTGAAGGTACAAACTATTCGTCATTGAACACATGTATCAATTTCTTTGCTACTGCCACGGCTATCGACAAAGAGCTGCTCACTCAACTTGTGGATATTGTTACACCAAGTAGATTTAATTATGCTTTGAAAATAGCAAAATTGAATAAACGTATTTCTAACACTAAGCGCGCCAAAATCATTCGTGAAATTACCGTTCAAGAAACTGAGAAACGGGAAGTTGCTTTTAATAAACACTCCAGAAGTGCCAATAATCAACCCATTATGGAGGTGTCCGTTTCAGGCACTGTCGCTCCAATATTTGCAATCAAGTGGGCGATAGAGAAAGGCGTTCATACTCTCTCTGATCTTCGCCACTTAGAAGATAATTACTTTGATGAGTTCCAACATTTAGGTGGAACCGCTGCATTCGCATCGTATAACGGATTACAACTGTACTTAAACGCTCGAGAAGAACTAGCGTGGGTAGAAAGCAATGACCCAAACAAAGATCAGTGGCCGCAATAAAACCGTTATATAGGCTAATTGCTGATCGACATACCCATATCTCGCTGTGGGGTTAGATCTCTATACCGTCGCTACATTTCACTGATAAATCTCAAGGAAATACCGGTAAGAGTACCGTAAAATTAACACATTAAAGTCAGGGAAGAGATAACCCTAAAATGAAAAAAATACTATTGTTCATTCTGTTCATCACTTTTACGCAAAGTGCAAACGCGACGACATACTACTGCAGTGACAGCAACTGGGATAAGCTTGGTACTTTATTCAGCAAAACCGTAAAGAGCTACAATCAGCTCCTTCAGGAAATTGATGAGTATGAAATAAAAACCAACCCATCAGCGCTTATCCACAATAGATATACGTTAGAAAAGTACAGCGCCATGTGGAACATGAATAATGATGTGGACAGAAAATCCGTTGAAGGCTTTATTACCAACACAAAGAAACAAATAGATCGCATTGACGAACTCAATAACAAGCTGCAAGCAATAAAAAAAAATGGACGAAACTTAGAATACAATTGGGAAAAGTTAGCCGGTTATTGTGACGATGAAGGTAAATATGATGACTACAAATCAGCCACCAAAAACTACGAATCCGCATCAAAAAATCTACGAATCTTTAAAGAAAAAATAAAGAACCTTAGAGAAACAAAGGCCAACTATAATACCGAACTCGCGTTTTTTATAAAAACAAAAGAGCTTTCGAAATAACGTATCACCCAATGCAGATGAATGCGTACGTTGGCAATGAAGACTCATGAGTCAACCAAACCGATCACCGACAACATCGCATGACTAAAATGTGTTTCCCCAAAGATAGTGAAGCAAGTAAATTGTAGTGATAATGAATTAAGAAATCAGCGAAAGTAAAGGCACACCGCCTTAGTTCTAGCTCTTCATCGCTGCTTTTTTGTCTTTAATCCGATTTATTGTTGCTGCGAAGAATGCAAACAATAGCCCCACAAAGAAAACGGTCGTGGTCATACTTTTACTGATCGTCAGTGCACTTGAGATTGAAACTAAGCGTTCTGACACTTCTGGATAACTGGCCAGAATTTTGAATATAAAGTAGTTTTCAGAATAATCAAACACACCCACAAACAATGGGAGTAAAGATAATCCCCTCCAAACTATGAACTTCAATTGACCAAAATTTATTACCCATAACATCAGCAGGCTATAGGTGACAGCAAATAATACGGGGTAAAGTGAATCGAGCAACAATTGTGTATAACGATAAAAATTTCGTCCTTCTTCTCCGAGTGTACCTAAAAGCAGCTGAGCTTCAGCATGGTTGTAACCGAATGGAGACATATCGAATATATCAATCCCTTCGGAGTAACCGACTAATGTAGGTATGGAATAAAACAACATTGTGAGGTAGACAATATTTGTAATAACAAACAAGATCAAAATTGTACGACCTTTAAGAAATCCTTTCATGTGTGTCCTTGAAAAATTGTTAAGAAACTGATTTGAATAATAGTGCTTACTAAAAAAAAACTGGATTTATGTGCCTCTTACTACCCCATAGTAGCTAGAAAAAATTCGATTTGAATTTCAAACAGGCCGTTGACAACCTACACCAATACTTGGCGTGTATTTCTGATGTAATGATGGATCTGACGCTCGACTTTCGAATCGATCATCTCTTCCGGACGGCATTTATTTGGACAAGGCATATTCGGTGTTGTGCCAAATACTCGGCAAATAAGAGGTCGTTCCTCGTACACCTTACATCCGTTAGGACCCAAGTGTACGCAATTAAATTCATTCAATGCTGCTTCATGCTGAGCGTCCGTTTTTCTCGGCAATCGCGACATTTCCTCCGAAGAAGTGGTTACCGGTCCACAACAATCATGACAGCCCGGTACACATTCGAACGTTGGAATACGCTCGCGTAGGTAAGCAATCATCTCTTGGTTATTGTTCATGGGTACCTAAGGTTGTGTAGTTAAGATCGTTACCGTCTTATACCTAATTCACTAGGCGTTAGCAATGCCTTTAAAACCTACCGTGTGTTACAAAATCTATTCAATGCGCAAGCGCCTATACTTGGAAAAAACACGCGTCATTAACGATGCAGTGAATTTAAACACTTATTCATTATTGAGTTGTAACTTTTTCGCCAATGGTTCGATAGCACCACCTTGAATAAATACTGATATAAGCACGATGAAGAAGACCATATTGACTATGGTTAAAGCATCACTAACACCCGCGGCTGCAGGAATCAAAGCAAATACGATAGGTGTTGCTCCTTTTAAACCTATAGCCGATATAAACAACCGTTTTTTCCAACTAGCTTTTAAAAACGGCAAATAACAAACTTGGACGGCTAAAGGTCTCGCCACCAATATTAATAATATGGCGGGGAGTAGAGAAAGCCAAAGAACATCAAATAAATGATGTGGGAAAATTTGTAAGCCAAGCACAATAAACATTAACGCCTGAGCTAACCAAGACAAGCTATTAAAAAAGTGTTTATTTATTTCTCGACCGCGTTTGATTCCATTACCAATCACCACACCAACAACATACGATGCTAATAAAATATTACCGCCAGCAAACTCACTTCCGTATGTTGCTAGAACAAAACTAGAAAGAATAAAGACGGGTATTAGCCCGTATTCTTCCAGCTTAATATGGTTAAGCAACCAAACACTGAGCCGGCCAACCAGATAAGCAATAATCAATGCACTTGAGATTTGGATAAGTAACTCAGTTCCGATAACAGTCATAGACACGGGATTATTAGGTGCAAGCGCCAACTCTGTCAAAAGCACCACTAGAATAAGTGCGACAGGGTCATTGGTGGCAGATTCAAACTCAAGCACTGTGTCTGTCTGTTCCTTCAACTTGAGTTTTTTTGACTCTAGAATTGAGAACACGGCAGCGGCATCTGTCGAGGAAACAATGGCCGCAAATAATAAACAGTGGATAAATGATAGTTCTAATACAAATGAAAGCAGAATGGCAAAAAATAGTGTCGTGAGAAGCACACCTAGAGTAGACAAAACGCCGCCTTCACGATAAGCAATACGAACGCTCGCCGTCGAGGTATTGAGGCCCCCCACGAAAACAATAATATTGAGGGCAATACTTCCCACTAATGATGTTATCTGAAGATTATCATAAACAAAATCGAACTCGCCATTACCGAGCAATAAGCCAACGCCCATGAAAATCAGCAAAGAAGGAATACCAAAAGTGCGCGACGGGTGATGTAAAAGTATACCAATGCAAATCAAAGCAGCAATGCATATTAGTATCAGTTGGTATGACATTTATTTCCCTTAATTTATTTAGATTTCTGCACTTTACGTGTTTCAACGATTTATCCCGTTCTTTTTGACTATGGTTTATACCTTCATCGTGCCTTTGATAACGGTGACTGCATTACCAATCAACTTAACCCTTTGATTTGGCAATAACTCAACCTCAACAAAACCTCCTCGATCGGATGCTTGATAGCCTTTGAGTCGAGACTTGTTAAACGTTCTTCCCCAATGAACCGCTAAGGCACAATGTGCGGAACCAGTAACAGGGTCTTCATTTACTCCTACCCAAGGGGCAAAGTAACGAGACTTAAAATCAATACTATTCGATATCGATTTGACCGTTATCAACACCCCACGACCGGGTAATGCCTTCAAGTTGTCGAAGTTTGGGTTAAGTGATAACAGATCGGCTTCACTATCAATTTCTATCAAAATTTTTGAATCAAAAATGCCACTGGATACGACTTGATCAGAACGTATACCCAGACTGTTCAACATTTCAATACTTGGACCAATCTCAACATCAATAATCGGAGCTGGAAAATCCAATTCAATATATTGATCTTCAACTTTTACTTGCAAGAGGCCAGACAGAGTGTTGAATGTCAATTCTTCACCAACAGCAACTAAACCATTTTCTTTCAAAATATGTGCAACAGCCAGCGTTCCGTGACCACAGAGTTCTACTTCTACTTTCGGAGTAAACCACCTTAGCCTCATATCCTCTAGTGACAAGAATGCCGTTTCAGAAACGGCCATTTCGGCTGCGATGGCAAACATCATAATTTCATCAAGACTACGTTCCATGATACAAACGCCCGCAGGATTTCCCTTAAATGGCTCCAATGTAAACGAGTCTACTTGGTATATATCGATATCCATCAACCATCCTTGAATTGGTACTTAGCAGTACATATTCATTAATTAAGAGACTACAAATTGTAGACCACATACGAACTATTAACTAAAAGTATGAAGGAATTGAATCTTCAAAACTGTTTGATGATGGATCTAGATGCACCATACAGCTTGTACTTTGAATACACTGATATCCTAGTTTTACATAGAACTCTGCACTAATATCGCTATGCAGAAAGACAGCCCTAGCCTTTTCTTCATTTAACAATTTATGCGTCACCGATTGAACCAAATACGAAGCAAAACCTTTACCTCTCATTTCATAGTCTGTCGCAACAGAACCAATACCATAACAATGTTCCGTTAACCCAAATTGGCCCGAATACACGATTAAAGAAGCAACAGGTTTATCATTTACGGCAAGTACATACCAACAGCCTAGTTTGTACTTAGAACTATTTCGACACTCATTTAGGTAGTCGTTAAGCGACAGGCCTTCACCCCAAACGTCATACCCCATGAGATAAACGGAATCTAACTCTTCAATTTTAACTTTTCTTATCAGCATAATAATATCAGTCATTATAAAATGGATTCACTAGCGATTTGTCCGTTGAATGTTATACCTTAAGTATCTGTCGATATTGAAGTAAAAATCAATTCCACCAATGACAACTGCAATAATGAGGTGTATTTGAATTTAGGACACACGCCCGAAAGGCTTAGCCAAAGAATGAATTTATACTAAGTCAATCTCAAATCAAATCGTTAGAGGTGGCTTCGTTTCTCTTAAGCGATACATTATCCGTATCTATTTCCATCACATTCGGGTTGCCTTATGACCACCGCTAGAAAACAACTGGTTTCTATTGAATCGACACCTTATTACCACTGTGTTTCTCGTTGTGTTCGACGCAGTTTTCTATGTGGTGTCGACCCGTATACTCAACAGAGCTATGAGCATCGTCGATCTTGGATTGAAACTAAAATTGAAGCTCTATCTCAACTTTACTGCATTGATATCTGCGCTTACGCCATTATGAGCAACCATTATCATTTGGTACTGCATATGAATCGTGATAAGGCTCTCGGGTTGTCGTCTAATCAAGTGATTGAGCGCTGGCAACTCAGTCATAAATTGCCCGCATTGATTCAACGTTGGCTTTCCCATCAAATTACAACTAGAGCAGAAGAAAAGGCGTGCCTAAGGATTATCGATTCATGGCGAAATCGTTTATGGAATTTAAGCTGGTTTATGAAAGAACTCAATTACGATATTGCCTTAAAAGCGAATCAAGAGGACAACTGCAAAGGGCATTTTTGGGAATGTCGTTTTAAAAGCCAAGCTCTTTTGGATGAGCAAGCACTCTTGGCAGCCATGGCTTATGTCGATCTTAATCCACTAAAAGCAGGTATCGCAGAGAAACCTGAAACCTCAGAATTCACATCAATAAAAGTCCGGCTAGAGGCATTAAAAGAACAAGAAGAAAAAGCCCGTTTCCTGTTCCCTTTCGTCGGTAACTCAACCAATAAGAACATTCACGGTATTCCTTTCCGATTGGTGGATTATATTGAGTTAGTTGATTGGACAGCACGACAATATCGAGAAAACACGGCGACGTTAAAGCCGTCACTCCCCCCACTATTACAAAGACTTGATATTGCACAAACTACCTGGCTTAACGCATGCATTCAGTTAGAACGATACGGGGTAACCGCCGTTGGATGTCATTGCCACGCAGAAGCCGCAAAGTTACATATGAAAAAGGTAAGAATTCATCTTTTTCGGCTGGATAATTAAATTTTCAACCTAACCTATCGCCCCGTATTATCGACTTGTCTTCGTTAGTCGCCTTTTATGCACCCCACCAGTTTTACGCCTGAAAATAATAAAGTATTCAGCTGTGTTACACGTAAAAAACTAGCTAGCAGCTATCTTCATTGACAAACTCACTTCAAATGAACCAAATAAACCTACTCATCATTTTTCGTTAGGTATATTTCCTCTGAACTGCCTTAAGGTGTATGTCCCTGTCTTAAGGTGTATGTCCCCATTCCATATACCATGCAATTGATCTACATCAAATGAACAGCATAAATCCACTAAGATTAGCCACAAATTCTCTAAGGGTTATTGTTATGATAATGGTTTTCATTTAGATTAACTTTATTAAATGACAATCATTGCGATTTAATCCGTTCATTTGATCGGACTCAGTCAATACTGAAAGCAAGAACTCTAGGCTATATTGCCACTTTGGGAGACGGAATTTTGAACCAAGCCATTTTTAGTCTAATACCAGATAAATTAGCCAGGTTATTGCAAGTTAATAATAAACACATAAGCGAAGCTCGCGGTGTTAAGAATTTATCTGAGGCAAAACTAAATAAAGAATACGAAATCAAAAACGTTATTTCAGACAATAAAGAAATGGCCAGTTTTCTTTCTACATTAGGCTGCTTTAAAGGAGAATCAGTAACCGTTATATCTATTTTGTCAGATACATATGTGATTTCGGTAAAAGATGCCAGATATAGCATAGACCTGGATTTAGCTAAAATAGTCATACTGATTTAATTATTCAAATAATGATGAGTTAGCTAAAACTGACTCAATGTCTAAATAGGGAAAATAACACTTTGAAAATTGCATTAGCAGGTAATCCAAATAGTGGGAAAACCACACTCTTTAATGCCATTACAGGAAAAATTGAACGTGTTGGTAATTGGGCCGGTGTCACTATCAGTAAAAAAGAGGGACTGATAAAAGCAACCATCAATCACTCAAATAGTGACATTGTAGCGGTTGACCTACCCGGTGCTTATTCCATGTCTCCATTTACTTCGGAAGAAACAATCACTCGTAATTTTGTTAAAAATGAAAAACCTGATGTTATTCTAAATATCGTTGATTCAACGAATTTAAATAGAAGTCTATTTTTCACAACTCAGCTCTTAGAACTTGGTATTCCCGTTGTTGTCGCTCTAAATAAAAGTGATTTAACCAAGAAGAGAAAAACTGAGATTGATATTACTCTATTAAGCGAAACTCTCGGATGTCCTGTAGTAGAAACAACGTCCATTAAAAGCAATAACAATGGCTTAGATGACCTTATTGCAAAAGCAATTGAGATTAAAGGACAGTCTCAAACAGCTCCGTTTAGTAGTCGAAACGTTAACTTAAGAGACGCGGATTCCGTCGAGTCTTCCGATACCGAACGTTTTGAATTTGTAAAAAATCTGGTCAGAAAATCCGAAAACAGGCAAACAAGAAGCTCAGTACAAACAAATCAAGATACTGCGGATAGAATTTTAGCCCACAAATGGTTTGGACTACCTATCTTTGCTGTCGTTATGTGGTGTGTATTCTCAATATCACAAACTCATTTGGGTCCAATTTTGGCGGATATCCTTGTTGGATGGATAGACGAGCTTTACGCTTTTGTTGAAAGTTTATTGGGTGATGATGTCTCTCCGCTACTAAGCGCTTTACTGCTAGATGGTATTATTGGCGGCGTGGGTGCGGTGATTGGTTTTCTGCCTCTAATTATGGTTCTCTTTTTCTTACTTGCTTTACTTGAAGACAGTGGTTATATGGCACGCGTTGCTGTCATTATGGATCGCTTCTTCAAAAAGGTAGGACTCTCAGGAAAGTCTATTATCCCGATGGTTATAGGCACAGGTTGTGCAATTCCAGGAATCATGGCAACAAGAACTATACAAAACGAAAGGCAACGAAGAACGACAGCGATGTTAACCCCCTTCATGCCCTGCGGTGCAAAACTACCCGTCATCGCATTATTTGCAGGTGTCTTTTTCAACGATGCTGCATGGGTTGGCACTACGATGTATTTTGCAGGTATTGCACTCATCATTTTTGGCGCACTGATGGTGGTTAGAATTACAGGTGAGAGACATTCAAGATCATTTTTCATACTTGAATTACCAGAGTACCGTTTTCCGAGTATTCAAAGAGCCGCTGTCTCTACATTAGCAAGAGCGAAAGCTTTCATAATTAAGGCTGGAACCATCATCTTATTATGCAACGCTGCCGTGCAAATCATGCAAACATTTAACTGGCAGTTTCAAGTTGTCGCAGAAGGCGCGGAACACACAAGCATCTTGGCTGGTCTTGCTTCCCCTTTCGCCTTTGTATTAATCCCACTTGGTTTCGGTGCATGGCAGTTGGCTGCGGCGGCAATCACAGGTTTTATTGCAAAAGAAAATGTAGTCGGAACATTGGCCGTTGTATATGGCATTACCAACTTCATCGATACAGAAGAGCTTGCATTGGTATCTGGTGGCGCGGACGTTGCTAGTGTTATGGGATTAACTTCAGTCGCAGCATTTGCATACCTTATATTCAATCTTTTCACTCCCCCATGTTTCGCAGCGATAGGTGCGATGAATGCCGAGTTAGAAGATAAAAAATGGTTGTTGGGAGGCGTAGCATTCCAATTTGGCATTGGCTATGTCGCTGCATTTACAACTTATCAGGTCGGAAGTTACATCACAACGGGTGTATTAGGTCAAGGATTTATATATGGCCTTATCGCCTCCTTAATATTGTTCGGAATTCTAATGTACCTAGTAAATAAAGGTGTAAAAAAAGAAGAACAAAAATTAGATCTATGTTCTTCTTAAGGAATAGCTCATGGCAAATATAATTGTAGCGTTAACTATTATTTTAATTATTGCGCTCTCAATATTTAAAATAGTCATTGAAAAACGCAAAGGCATAAAATGTATTGGGTGTTCCCTTAGTGGCGGATGCTCTTCTAATAAAACACAACCAAATAAAACAGTAGGTAAGAGAATAAATATCAAAGAAGTAAAATAAAAAATATGATTTTATTGATTCTTTTGATATTAAGGTCATAAATACCACCGTATGGGGGTGCATAAATAAACAAAGGATCAACAGATTGGTCCTTTTGAATTATCATCCATTTTGTTAGAATGCGCTCCTTTACAAGGTAGAGCCTTGCCAGACAACGTTAGGTCATAGATACACGACATGAAAGATACCAACACAATTATAGGATTAGTTAACCCAAAAAGCCCAGTGAACGTTGGCGGCGTAATGAGAGCGGCAGGATGCTACCAAGCAGACGCTGTGAGATATACGGGTCGACGTTATGACCGAGCAGTCAAGTTAAATACGGATACTAAATCCGCAATACATTCCATTTCATTAACTGGTGTGGATTCATTATTTGATGATCTGCCGACCGATATGAAAATTGTTTGTATCGAGTTAGTAGAAGGCGCAACACCTTTACCCAACTTTCAGCACCCTAAAAAAGCGATGTATATTTTCGGACCAGAAGATGGGTCTATCGATCAAAAAATCGCAAATAGAGCCGACCATGTTGTTTATGTTCCCACTGTTGGCTGCATGAACCTAGCCGCGTCGGTTAACGTTCTATTATATGATCGACTATCAAAATCAGACGACATCATTCAAGACGATGCTCTTATCCGAAGCAGTCGCGACAACAACAACAAACTTCGCATTAACAACTAAAACTGATCGTTATCGTATTGAGGACTTGGACGAGTAACCCTACATATTCATTAATATTTGTAGCGTCTGTCCCGTCATCGGTATTAAACTGAAGTCATCAACGAAACACGTGCGATATTACTTGTCTACAAACATATGATTGGCAGGCGTCACACCACGATCATATGTGCAAAATGTATCCGTGACCGATTCCGTTTTACTATGAATTTTAATATTTGTAATCACTTCTAAAGCGCCAGCGTCATAACATGCTTGTTGAGCACGCTTCACAATATCAAGTAATTGATCCAGTTCACCCTTCATTGTGGTTTCCATTGCGCCTACTTGATAAGGCACATTCGCGGCTTTGACAACCTCTATCGCTTTATCGACGACTTCAAAGTTGTTGCCTTCTTTCAATCTAGGTATGACTTGAAAAGCAACAAACACATCCTTAATCACTGGGTTTTCAATCGACATTTTTATTTGGCCTTTGGAGGTTAACTATCTGTTCATGCTATCATTTTTTTTGTCAGTTACGAAGCAGATGAGACAAGGTCAAATGGGTCATATAAGACGTTATGACATCAAAATTCTTCTAACAAGCCTATCTCTAGATTGCCTAAAATAACCATAAATTATTGAGGGCTTATTTTTTAACCTATTGAATTAACTGAAAATGCAGAATTATATGTTGCCTACTTCAAATTTAATGATTTAAATTCTAATAATAATGTATTTTGTGATTTATTCTTATTTCGCTAATCCTAAATAGGTATACACTCAATTTTTAACCAATACATTCTCTTACTATGAAATTCAAAAAATGGTCTATCGCGTTTATTGCAATTATTGGCGTCATTATTGGCTGGTTTAGCCTTGGCGGTACTGCTGTTGTAATGCATCTTACATCAAGCACAGAATTCTGTGTTTCATGTCATACGATGGACGCCCCCTATCAAGAATACCAAGGTTCTAAACACTTCAGTAACGCAAAAGGAATAAGAGCCGAGTGTTCTGACTGCCATATTCCTTCCGACCCTATCGATTACGTTATTACTAAAATTAGAGCATCCAAAGACATCTACCACGAATTCGTAACGGGCAAAATCGATACGGAAGAAAAATACGAAAACCATCGCTTAGCGATGGCTGAAACCGTATGGGCTCAAATGCGGGCAAATGATTCTGCTACCTGTCGTTCATGTCACAGCTATGATGCAATGGACACCTATGAGCAGTCTGAAAATGCGCAGAAAATGCATGAATATGGTATCGAAAACAGTCAAACCTGTATCGATTGCCATAAAGGTGTCGCTCATTTCCCACCGGAACTTGAAATGAGTAGTGAAGCGTATGACAACCTAATTGAACTCACTAATGCGACGAAACCTGATGCTCAAAAAGTCTATCCAATCGATACCATTTCTATTGGTGACTTTGGTACGGTCAATCCAACGGTAGAACTTACCGTACTTTCTAATGACGCTAACTTCAGAACGGTTCAAATTTCTGGTTATCAGATGAAAGGTGCAGAGCAAGTTCTTTATGTGGGAGAAGGAAAACGCGCGATTATTGCGAAGCTGACTGACAAAGGCCAAGCCGCACTCAAAGTTGGGGAGTTTGCAGAAGACGAATATGGTAACGCCTGGCGTACTGCTGAGCTTCAAGCAACGACGGATGCCGCTGTTCTTGGTTCGATTGATCCTCTATGGAGCTACGCAGAGGAATTGGACAATGTTTATTGTGCAGCATGCCACTCGATCATACCAGGCCATCATTTTACCGTTAACGCATGGGGTCCTGTCGCCAAAAGCATGGGTGAACGAACCGATATTACTGAATTAAACTTAGAAATTTTAACCAAATTTTTCCAAAGCCACGCTAAAGATGTGGTTGGCCATTAACGGATAATTACAAACAATTGCGAACGAGAGAAGAGGAATAAGGTCTATGAACAACATTTCACGTCGAGGTTTCCTTAAGGGAACGAGCATGGCGGCTGGTACTTTAGTATTTACCAGCATTGTGCCGATGCAAGCAATGGCAAAACAGAAAGGCGATGGTGTGCTCACCGCAGGTCGAATGGGTGCAATGATCGCAGAAGTTAAAGATGGCAAACTTGTTTCAACAAAAGGCGCTCTGGCTAGAACCGTTCCCAACAGTCTACAAACTACTGGCCCGGATCAAGTACACACCAACGCACGTATTAAGTATCCAATGGTTCGCAAAAGCTATTTGGAAAACCCAACCGCTCCGAAAGGTACGCGTGGTGATGATGACTACGTTCGCGTTTCTTGGGATGAAGCTTATAAATTGATCCACGAACAACACATGCGTATCCGTGAAGAAAATGGTGCAGAGTCCGTGTTTGCCGGCTCTTATGGTTGGCGCTCTAGTGGTGTTCTACATAAGGCACAGACACTGCTTCAACGTTATATGGGCATGGCTGGAGGCTACTCTGGGCACTTGGGTGACTATTCTACCGGTGCCTCACAGGTTATTATGCCTCACGTGATGGGGTCGATTGAAGTCTATGAACAGCAGACAACGCACCCTGTTATTCTTGAGCACAGTGACGTCGTCGTTCTTTGGGGTTTAAACCCAATGAACACATTGAAGATTGCATGGTCGTCTACAGATGAGTCTGGATTAGAGTTCTTCCATCAGTTGAAGAAATCCGGAAAAACCATCATCTGTATTGACCCAATGCGTTCTGAAACCATTGAGTTCTTCGGCGATAATGCACAATGGATAGCACCAAACCCTATGACTGATGTTGCTATGATGATGGGTGTCGCACACTCACTTATTAGCAACAAAAAACACGACAAAGCTTTCTTAGACAAATACACATCAGGCTATGATAAATTTGAAGCGTACCTGTTGGGTAAAGAAGACGGCGTCGAGAAAACACCTGCTTGGGCAGAAGAAATTACAGGCGTTCCAGCGAAACAGATGGAAGTTCTGGCCGATATCTTTAGTAAAAACAGAACAATGTTAATGAGTGGCTGGGGCGTACAACGTCAACAATTTGGTGAGCAACGTCACTGGATGCTCGCGACTCTTGCCGCAATGCTAGGACAGATTGGTCAACCTGGTGGTGGTTTTGGTCTTTCGTACCATTACTCAAACGGCGGAAACCCTACCCGTGATGCAGGCGTTCTTCCGGCAATTTCATCGTCTATCGGCGGTGGTTCTTCTGCTGGTAACGACTGGGCAGTTTCTGGTGCAGTCAATGCATTCCCTGTTGCGCGTATTGTAGAAGCGCTTGAAAACCCAGGTAAAAAATACCAACACAATGGTCAAGAGCTCACCTTCCCTGAGGTCAAAATGATCTGGTGGGCAGGCGGCGGCAACTTTACCCATCACCAAGATACAAATCGCTTAATCAAAGCATGGCAAAAACCTGAACTCGTGGTTATCTCTGAGATATATTGGACGGCAGCGGCGAAGCATGCGGATGTTGTTCTTCCTATCACGACGTCATTTGAGCGTAATGATATGACGATGACGGGTGACTATAGTAATCAACACCTAATCCCTATGAAGCAAGCGGTTAAACCACAAGGTGAAGCTCGAAATGACTTTGACGTATTTGCGGATATGGCTGAGTTAATCAAATCTGGTGGCCGTGACGTTTATACCGAAGGGAAAACGGAGATGGATTGGCTGAAAGGTTTTTACGAAACGGCGCAGAAAGGTGGTCGCGCGGCACGTATCCGTATGCCTAATTTCGGTAAGTTCTGGGATACCAACGAACTGATAGAAATGAAGTTTAACAAAAAAGCGGCGCAGTTTGTTCGCCATGCAGAGTTCCGTAAAGATCCAGTAATGAACCCGCTTGGAACACCTTCAGGTAAGATTGAGATCTACTCAAAAACCATCGAAAAATATGGCTTAGAAGATTGTCCTGCCCACCCTACTTGGCTAGAGCCAACAGAGTGGCGTGGAAGTGCTAAGAAAGATGAACTTCAACTAATGGCAGCACATGCTGCTCATCGTCTACACAGTCAATTTAACTATGCCAAACTTCGTGAAGAATACGCAATAGCGAACCGTGAACCTATAACCATTAATACCGAGGATGCAAAAACCCGTGGTATTAACAACGGTGATCTAGTTCGTGCTTACAATGACCGTGGACAGGTACTTGTGGGTGCATTAGTTACAGATGGAATCAAGCAAGGTTCGGTCTGTATCCACGAAGGTGCTTGGCCTGATTTGGATCCTAAAACCGGGCTATGTAAAAACGGTGGTGTCAACGTACTGACGAGTGACATACCGTCTTCACGTTTGGGTAACGGTTGTGCTGGTAACTCGGCTCTAGTTAAAATAGAGAAGTACACTGGCGAAGTGCCTAACTTGACTGCATTTACACCTGTAACAAACGGTTAAGCTACCATTTAGTAAGGACCCCTTTCATAAGGGGTCTTTTTTTATTTCAAATTTCCCTCCTTACTTTATCCCTATAATGAATCATGGCTCAATGACCAGTCAAAACTGAGATAAAACAAGTAAAGCTGTCTCTCGTGTACTTAAATAATTGTGAATAGCTTTCATATGCCTAAACTCTCAATGTGAGATTATCAAGGCAACTAATTAAAGGTCGCATAAGAGGCGAATTTGTAGGTCAGTTAAGGACAAGTCTTCTCTTTTTCGCTAGTATTCACACAATTAGAACAATAGGTTGAGTTAATATGAAAATTTCCGTTGATAGCGGTTCTTTTAAGGTCTCAATAGAGACTGAATTTGAAGGTTTAATTGCTGAAGCAACAGATATCTTCCGAACAACGGTAAAGCAAGCCAAATCAAACGACAAAGCTGTCTTACGTTTTTTGCAGATCATTCTTGAACACCGCGAAAGTGACGATGCTGTTGGTTATGCCGTTCTTGGACTGTTAGGTTGGTATAACCACGTGATAGGCGAAGTAGAAAATAAGGATATCGAACTTAATTTACCCAAAATTCTACCGCATATCATCAATCCTGCTGGTGATCTGACCGCGACGAGTGCAAATGAATTAAATACCTTTAAAGCGTCGTGAATCAGGTTTAACTTGCTCGGCTAAAGCACATTGTCTGGTGGAAGTTCATCATATTGATGTACACCATCAGCAATGATTTCCCATGAGGCTTTTGACCCGACAAATATATGGCGACTCAGCTGAACCTTAGGATCACCGTTGACACAGCCTAAAGTAACGCCATGTACTTCGTCTTTAAAAACACCCGTTAAAGTTGAACCGCATTTGCTACAAAACTGCAGTCCAAACCCATGTTGCCCAATGTAAGAAGATAACCGTTCTTCACCACTGAGCCACTTAAACTCACTCTGATTCACTAACGCATAAGCCGAGGCCTGAGCACTAAACGCCTTTCTACACCGTGAACAATGACATGACCGAACATCATATAAAATCCCGTCTAACTGGTACTTTATATCGCCACAGAAACACTCCCCAGTTATAGTCATGTATACCTTCCTTTTTAGAAATTCTGTTTGATGGAATTGATGATAATAGCAGGTCTAGGTTATTTAAATCGACGCATTAACTCAACTTCCAAGTCAACTGGTAGAAATGGGGTTGTCTGCTTAGGTCACCCCATTATCGCTCAGGCATTAATAGACTCCGGTGCGAATATAATAAAAATGAAGCAATCAGGTATAATACTGCCTACAATGCTTATTCGTTCACCAATGCAAAGTCAGGTTTCTGATGTTATTCAGTATTGTGATATCAGTCTTAACACTGAAATATCGGTGGTACAACAGCTTTCCGAAATTAAAAAAAAATTTAGTATTAAATTGGACATAATTTCAGGAGGAAACTCCGCCTCCCTTAACCAGGCGTTAAAGAATGCAAGATCCACACGGGTTAATCACCTTCGACTGGGCGAAGCTATTTTCTTAGGTTGTGAGCCCTTATATCAAGAAAAAATAACCGGTTTATTTAGCGACGTTGTCACACTTACTGCGGAAGTTATCGAACCTAAAGTTAAGCCTTCTTTACCTTGGGGTAAACAGGCCGCTGATGCGTTTGGTGGAAAACAATAGGTCCATGATAGAGGCCTTGTATCATCAACAAATGATCACCTACTTATTGAAACCTCAAAGGGTTCCTTGGTTGTAGGACAGAAAATTCAATTTCAATTAGATTACAGCGCTCTTTTGTCTGCAAAGACGTCACCATTTGTAGATAAGTATTTTCTAGAGCCACTGAGCTAAACATAATCAAAGGTTTAAAATGAATGACCATGAATTTTTCACAAAGCTTAATGATGCTATTTTGCTTAACTTTGAATCATTTACTTTATGGGAGAGAGCATTCCTGTCTGAAATGCTACAAAAAGTAGTGCATAAACAGGCTGTCTCTAAGAAACAGAAATCACTCGTCGAAAAAATTATAATTAAGCGGCAGAAAAAAAAGAAATGATTTATCTCTGGTACAAAGACCGAAAGCGATGACGGACAAACGAGGACATATAGAGTCCTCGTTAGAGTTAGTTAGGATCATCAACTCTTTTCGCTAAGTCTCTTGTTCGGCCTTTTTTTTAAACAATTAGAAACCAGAATTCGGCTCTTTCAAAAACGCACGCTCTTCTTCTGTTGATACTCGTCCCAAAATATCATTGCGATGCGGGTAGCGGCCAAATCTATCAATAATCACCTTGTGTTTTATCTCAAAATCTAGATTACCCGTTTGCCCCAACGCTTTAAAAAGCCTTAACGCTTCTTCGTGAATACATTGAGATTCACTGTGCATATAAGGCATATAAAGAAACGTTCTTTCAGCCAAATCAAGTTGTTGGTCATAACCACCAATAACGGCCTCTTGAGCTAAAGCTAATGCAAGTGCATCGGTCGCAAAGGCGAGAGGCGTATCTCTGAAGATATTTCTGGGAAACTGGTCCAATACGATAATTTCGGCCAAACGACCTTCCGCCGTCTTCCTCCATTCAAATAGATTACATTGGCTTGCCTGTTGATGTAACGCCATAAAGCGATTCTGGATTATCTGATCAAATTCAAGATCTTTCTTAAACCACATTTCTGGTGTGCATTCTTTGAACCAAAAATCGATTATAGATTGGCTATTTTGCTCTGTTTTCATCCTATATCCGCTCCAATTAAACGATGCTTATAATGATAGACTATTATTTAGTTTAGATTAGAACTATTCTCAACTTGAACCAGATCAAATTCTGTTAAAAACAAACCTACTCAGCTCATACTTTCGGCGAGAAATCATCACCTTATTTCAAATGCTCGTTAGAATCATGTTCTGTAACGCTAACCGTAAATGAAGGAACGTAGATGAAGGAACAAGCGCATATCTTGGTCGTTGACGATGATCACGAGATACGAGATTTGCTCGACAAATATCTTACTAAATCTGGATATCATGTTTCCGTAGCGGAAGATGGTGAGGCAATGTATGCGCATTTACAAGCGCATGGTTATCCAACACTTATTCTTCTCGACGTGATGCTACCCGGGGACGATGGATTTGAATTGTGCCAACAAGTAAGAAAGACGTCTAACGTTCCTATTATCATGTTGACTGCCGTGTCAGATGAAACCGACCAAATTATCGGCTTAGAAATTGGGGCAGACGATTACATTGCCAAACCTTTTAACCCTCGCCAACTTATCGCCCGTATAAAGGCCGTATTACGTCGCAGTCATTTCGAAGAAGAAGGTCATATAGACAAATTGCCTAAAGCGATAAATTTCGGAGTCTGGCATTTAGACACGTTGGCCCATGGCTTGATCAATCAAGAAACCAATGAACAGTTTGAACTGTCAGGTAGTGATTTTGCGTTGTTAATGCTGTTCCTTTCTCGTCCTAACGAGGTACTAGATCGCGATACGATTTCTTGCGCCACACGTGGCCGTGAAGCGTTACCTTTCGAGCGAGGCATTGACGTGCAACTCAGTCGTCTGCGTTCTCGACTTGGCGACAATGGTAAACAGCACCAGTACATCAAAACTATGCGTGGAAACGGTTATATTTTTACCGCCCCTGTAAGCTACGAGCACTAATTTAATGAAGCGAATTTTCTTTCCGCGCTCATTGGTTGCGCGAACACTCTGGCTGACACTTATTGCTGTCATTTTTGCTCAAGGTATTGCGACATCCATTTGGTACTCACAATCAAAACAGAAGGAAATAGACGGCATCGGCTCAACCTCGGCAAGCATGGCAACTATGTTTGCTTCTACCATCAATTTTTTTCAATCTCTCCCGGTAGAGTATCGGCACATCATTCTAGATCAAATAAGAGACATGGGGGGAACTCGCTTTTTCGTCTCATTTAATAAAGAACAGCTAAGGGTAGATACTATCCCAGACAATTTTTTAGAAAAAATTGCCGTGACTTCCGTTAAAAATGTACTCGATAAAAAATTAAACCATGTTAAAAAAATCATCGTAGAGTTTTCTAAACCCGATCATCTACGAATCTTAAAAAACGATATCTTCTTAGATGACCTGCCTAAATCTTGGGCCCATTACACTCTCACGTTAGATCCGATTAAACCGCCCATCCTCGTGGTACAAATCCAATTGGAAAGTGATGAATGGATCTATATCGCAGCACTTCTACCTGCCCCTTATGTCAGCTTAGATGACACTATCATTGGTTCTCAACAACTGCTTTTTTTACTGCTGTCTACTACTACGTTGATGCTATTGGTATACCCACTTATTCGTAGGCAAGTTCGGCCATTAAATAACCTAGCGAAAGCGGCGAATGAAATGAGCATGGATATAGACCAACCAGAACTGGTTGAAGAAGGTGCGAATGAACTGGTCACCGCCACGCGTGCATTCAATCGTATGCAACAGCGTATTCGTCGCTATGTAAATGATCGGGAAACACTATTTTCTGCCATCTCCCACGATCTAAAAACACCCATTACTAGGCTTAGGCTAAGAACCGCACTTTTAGAAGAGGATGAAGAGCGTGACAAGTTCAACAACGATCTCGACGAACTTGAGATGATGGTGAAAGGCGCACTTCAAACGGTTAAAGATACTGACATTCATGAAAACAACGCGGTCATCGATATAAAAGAAGTCCTACTTTCTATCGCAGAGTCTTACAATCAACAATCTAATCGAGTCTATATTCCATCGATGTCTATTCGGCCAATTGTAGGTAAACCGCTTGCGATTAAACGCCTGCTAAGCAACCTGATTGAAAATGGAGTTAAGTACGGTCACCGTGTGGTTATCATCCCTAAAGACAATAGAAATAGGTTATCTCTAACCATTCAAGATGAAGGTAACGGTATTCCAGAAGATAAGTTAGAAGCGGTATTTGAACCTTACTTTCGGATAGCGAAAGATCGCGACGGACACGGGCTTGGCCTTGGAATATGCCGCAATATTCTGCACGCACACGGCGGAGATCTCATTCTGAGAAACTTATCAGACGGTGGCTTTTCCGTGGAGATCCTTATACCACGTAACCTGTCTCACTAGTGTAACGGGTTTGTTACATTCACGTTACTCTTTGTTTCAATCCAATGTGTTTTTTCTTATTAATCTAAATGTTGATAGGATAATTATTTGTCCAATCACGACATAATAATCATAATTCAAACCATGGATGAGAACGATGAACATTAAAAAAACCCTACTTACTCTATCCCTACTCTCTGCTACCCAATTTGCAACAGCTGGCGAAGTTGAAGTGCTTCACTGGTGGACATCTGGTGGCGAAGCTAAATCCGTATCAGCACTAAAAGACATGCTTGAAGAACAAGGTCATACTTGGAAGGACTTCGCTGTCGCTGGTGGTTCTGGTACAAGTGCAATGACCGTTCTTAAGACTCGCGCAGTATCTGGTAACCCACCAGCAGCCGCGCAAATTAAAGGACACGATATTCAAGAATGGGGTGGCTTAGGTTTCTTAGCTAGCCTAGATGATGTTGCTACGGCAAATAAATGGGATTCTTTAGTACCACCTATGGTTGCTGACATCATGAAATTTGATGGTGAATATGTAGCGGTTCCTGTCAACGTTCACCGTGTCAACTGGTTGTGGGCAAACAAGGCCGTATTCGAAAAAGCAGGCGTTGAAGTACCCGCTACCATGGACGAGTTTTTCATGGTGGGTGATAAGCTTAAAGAAGCTGGATACATTCCATTGGCACACGGTGGTCAAGCTTGGCAGGACGCGACAATATTTGAAGCCATTGCACTTAGTGTATTGGGCAGCGAAGATTATAGAAAAGCCTTTGTCGACCTAGATATGGATACCTTGAGTGGCGACAAAATGGTCGAAACATTCCGCCTATTCAAAAAGATGCACAACTACATTGATAAAAACTCTCCAGGACGTGATTGGAACGTAGCGACATCGATGGTTATCAATGGTGAAGCAGCAATGCAGATCATGGGTGACTGGGCGAAAGGTGAATTTACCGCCGCAGGTAAAATGCCAGGTAAAGATTACGTCTGTGTTCCTGCTCCAGGTACCGCAGGTCATTTTACTCATAACGTAGATAGCTTTGCATTCTTCCAGTTGTCTGACCCTGAGCAACAAAAAGCGCAAAAAGCATTGGCGGCAACGATCTTAACGCCAGAGTTCCAAGAAGTATTTAATCTTAACAAAGGTTCTATTCCAGTGCGTTTAGATGCCGACATGTCTAAGTTTGACTCTTGCGCTGTTGATTCTATGAAAGACTTCAAAGCAACCGCAAAAAGCGGCGACCTCCTACCAAGTATGGCTCATGGTATGTCTACCACTAGCTACGCTCAAGGTGCGATTTACGACGTAGTCACTAACTTCTTTAACGATCAAAATGCGGATCCAAAAGAAGCGGCTGGAAAACTTGCGAAAGCAGTGAAAGCAGCCATGTAATTTAAGTTGGCAGGCCTAAAAATCTGCCTTTCTTAAATGCTCTGTGCAAAGAGAACTCAGATCGTGGTCACCTCCCAGATCACGATCTTCCCATTCAAATATCATACTCATATTATGCAAGATGTTATGCAATTTGAACCATTAAGGATTAGTTATGGAGCGTGTTTTGAATTCGCCTAACACACCACCTGTACCTAAGCGAAGCTTTAGCAGTAAGCTACAAGTTTGGCTTCCTAAAATCGTACTTGCGCCAAGCATGTTAGTTGTTGTGGTCTGCATTTACGGGTACATCTTTTGGACCGCCATTCTATCAGTGACCAACTCTCGATTTTTACCGAGCTACAAATTTGTCGGTTTGTCTCAGTATGAGAAACTGATGGACAATGATCGCTGGACTACCTCAATTCTTAACCTCGGTATTTTTGGTGTGATGTTTATTGTCATCGCCATTGCCCTTGGAATCGCCTTAGCCATTTTTCTAGATCAAAACATTCGACAAGAAGGCGCTATTCGTACCATTTATCTTTACCCAATGGCGTTATCTTTTATCGTAACGGGTACGGCTTGGAAATGGATTCTTAACCCTGGACTAGGCATTGAAAAAATGGTGCGTGACTGGGGTTATACCGACTTTACTTTTGACTGGATAGTCGATTCTGACATGGTGGTATACACGTTAGTCATAGCCGCCGTTTGGCAATCGTCTGGTTTTGTTATGGCCATGTTCCTTGCAGGGCTTAGAGGTATAGACAATTCCATAATCAAAGCCGCCCAGATAGATGGAGCTAGCTTACCGACCATCTATTTCAAGATAATTATGCCGTGCCTAAGACCTGTGGTCTTTAGCGCCGTTATTATCACTTCGCATATTGCGATCAAAAGCTTCGACCTCGTCACCGCACTAACGGCAGGTGGGCCGGGGTATTCGTCTGATCTCCCAGCACTCTTTATGTATGCACATTCATTCACTCGGGGTCAAATCGGGTTAGGTGCCGCCAGTGCCATGATGATGTTGGCAGGAATTCTAGCTATTTTGGTTCCTTATCTCTATTCAGAACTTAGGGAGAAGAAATCATGAGTACTAAACTTAATTTTGGCAGAATTTTTATCTACACCGTTCTCGTCTTCTTCTGTGTTATCTATTTGATGCCATTGTTCGTAATGGTCACAACATCACTTAAAACGCTACCCGATATCAAAGCAGGTAATTTACTTTCACTGCCTACCGAGTGGGTATTCGACGCGTGGTCAAAGGCGTGGAGTAGCGCTTGTACTGGTGTGAAATGTGAAGGCGTTCAAGGCTATTTCTGGAACTCCTTCCAGATGGTCATTCCTGCTGTTGCACTGTCCACTTTGTTAGGTGCATTTAACGGTTATATCATCAGTAAATGGCAATTCAGAGGGTCAAACTTCTTCTTTAGCGCCATGTTGTTTGGTTGCTTTATCCCTTTTCAGGTTGTTCTATTACCCATGGCGACAACACTTGGCAAACTCGGTTTAGCGAATACAACGATCGGTCTTGTGCTTGTTCATGTTATCTACGGATTGGCGTTTACCACTCTGTTCTTCAGAAACTTTTATGTCGGTATTCCGGATGAACTAGTTAAAGCCGCCAAGCTAGACGGTGCAGGTTTCTTCACTATCTTCTTTAAAATTATGCTGCCGTTATCGACACCAATCATAATGGTTACCGTCATCTGGCAGTTCACCTCTATCTGGAATGATTTCTTGTTCGGCGTAGTGTATTCAGGTTCAGACACGCAGCCCATCACGGTCGCGCTTAACAACTTAGTTAACACCAGTACCGGTATTAAGGAATACAACGTTGATATGGCTGGTGCCATTATTGCCGCCTTACCAACCTTAGTGGTGTATGTATTAGCTGGTAAATATTTTGTTCGTGGTTTAACCGCCGGATCAGTAAAAGGATAATAAAAATGGCAACACTAGATTTAAAACAGATCCGTAAGACATACCGAAACGCGGAAGTAGAAACCCTGAAAGGTATCGATATCAGTATCGATGACGGTGAGTTTCTTATATTAGTTGGCCCATCAGGTTGTGGTAAATCCACGTTAATGAACACCATTGCTGGCTTAGAAGATATTAATTCCGGCCAGATTCTTATCGACGGTGTTGACGTGTCTAACGTTGAACCCAAAGATAGAGATATCGCCATGGTATTCCAATCCTATGCTCTTTACCCAAATATGACGGTAGAAGGTAATATTGCGTTTGGTTTAAAGATCCGAAAAATGCCACAGAATGAGATCGACGCAGAAGTTAAACGCGTTGCCGAAATGCTGCAAATGGACCAGTTATTGGATCGTAAACCGTCGCAACTCTCCGGTGGGCAGAGACAGCGCGTGGCAATGGGACGTGCGTTGGCCCGTCGACCAAAACTTTACCTGTTCGATGAACCACTTTCTAACCTTGATGCAAAATTAAGGATAGAAATGCGCCACCAAATAAAGCGCCTTCACCAACAGCTTAAGACCACCATCGTCTATGTAACCCATGATCAGATAGAAGCAATGACGCTGGCAGACAGAATTGCTGTAATGAAAGATGGAGAACTGCAACAACTTGGTACGCCTAAAGAAATCTACAACACACCGAACAACATGTTTGTAGCTGGCTTTATGGGTTCACCTTCGATGAACTTCATTGAAACTACGGTGGATCTAGATGACGACCGAAATCCAATCATTAAGGTGGTTGGCAGTGCGAACAGTGAGCATCATATTAACCTACCACAATCCATGCGAGATCAGGATGGACACAAAGTCATTATTGGACTGCGCCCAGAACACATCACCGATACTGACAGTGAAGATACCACCGCTTCTACACGCCTAGGCTTACAGATTGAGGTGTTAGAACCAACTGGCCCAGACACGATTGCAATGGTTAAAGTAAATGACCAGGAAGTCGCATGTCGCCTTTCTCCAGAGTTCGAAGGAAATATTGGGGAAATAGCATCGCTTAACTTTGACCTTTCAAAGGCGGTCTACTTTGATGGCGAAACCGAGCAGAGAATCGATTTCTAAATTTGAGTGAACAGACTAAGGGCATGATAGATCAACCATCTATCATGCCCTTTTTTATTCCAATCGCATTAGGGTCTATCGAATTTATTACGCATTCAATATCACCCAGCGGTAATCGCTGGGGATGTTCGACGTGTTGCTGGGTTAAGATTCATCATCGTGATTGATTTCAAATTCCAAAATATCACCCGGTTGACATTCAAGTACCTCACAAAGTTTATCTAACGTCGTGAATCGAACAGCTTTAGCTTTACCATTTTTCAATACCGACAAATTAGCTTCTGTGATACCAACCGCTTGGGCCAACGTTTTTAGGCGCATTTTTCGCTTTGCCATCATTACATCTAAATTTATTCGTATAGACATAATACCTCCTAGATCGTGTGCTGACTTTCATCAGCAAGAATATACCCTTCTTTCATCACCCAAGAAATTATCAGGACAATAAACCCAAATACGATGGTTAATGCGTCCATCCCTTCAAAACTTAACATCAATACACGCTCACCAGGCGGGTTATTAAACGAAAGAATCACCGACATCACGGCACCATAAACAACGCCGCCTGCCACCCAATAAAACAAGCTGTAGCCTAGTTTTTGGTAACAATTAGCATTCTCAAGAGAAAAGATTTGACCGGATTCATAGTTACGAAATAGGTGCACCAACACCTTCAATGCATAGTTGACGATACAACAAAGTAATAAGCTCGCAATAATAGCCAGTACTCGTGTTGATAATGTTAAGGATGCTTGTGTATAGCTATCAATGTCCAAACTGAGCTCAATAATGCCTAACGAGGTCAGAAAATCGTAATCTGTTTGAACGGTTATCCAGTAGTAAAGCACCATAATGGGAATAAGCACGAACAGTGACTGAAAAAGCATACGGACGCGGCGACTTTGTCTCTGAATTTCATTCATAATAATAATCCTATTGAGTTGACCACCCAAAGACTACGATAAAAAAGGATAACAAACAACAAATAATTATCGTTTAACGATAATTATTTGTTGTTATGATTAAGTGGAGATCTTAATAGAAGCTAATTGGCAAGAAAAAATCTAACTCGAATTTTTCATCTTCTGCCAAAAAATGATTCTTAATGTAATTCACGTAAGCCGGTGTTGATCCTAGCTTAAAGCCCGAATCTGGCAGCCATTGTTCTAGTACGTGGCTTATCTGCGGCAATAACTCACCATAAACACCGTGTAGCCTAAACACCGCGTGTAGTCCTCCCGGAATGGTAAGCTGATTAACAATACCGCGATAATTGAGTCGCTTATCAATTTCAATACAAGCAACATAACGACACTTTTCTAGCGCCACCAAAGCTGGATTGGAGTGGTGCAAGCCATATTGAACTGAGAAGTCCCTTCCTTCTGATTCAGCCCATGCCTTTAAGATCAACCAAGCCCGATGAATCGATCGGTTATAGCCTTGATGTCGAACATAGGCCGCGTGCCTTTCGGCAACCTCAACGATATCGGGATCTGGGATACCTATTCTCGACACACGTGCATAACCTGCTGCAATCTCTGGGTCGGCTAGATAAGGTTTATCGGCGTTATGGTAATCATGCTTTCGCCACTCTCCAGGAGACATATGGAAGGTGGCCTTAAATGCTCGGCTAAATGATGAAACAGAATTGAACCCACACTTATTACCGATGTGCAGTACTGAAGACTGAGATTCGAACATGAGCAAGTTTGCTGCATATTCCATACGTGTTCGCCGAATATACTGATGAATCGGCTCACCAACGACTTGTTTAAACAATCGATGAAAATGATGTTCTGAGTAAGCAGCAATATCTGCCAACGTATTTACGGGCAGATCTCTGGCAATATCTTGATGGATATAGAACAGCACATCATTAATTCGAGAGAGGTGTTGGGTATTCATAATCTAAAAATAGCATAAATGGACATATTGATAAGCATAAATGGACACGATAAATAAAACAACACCCTGTATGCTCTATCTATAGACATTGGACAATTCGAACAGGTATACAAATGGAAATCGCTCAATCACTACAACAGATTCAATCTTCTTACATCCGAGAAATATTAAGTGCCGCGAGCGACAAAAATGTGATTTCATTAGCGGGGGGATTACCGGATGAAAAAACCTTTCCCATTGAGCTGATGAGACCAACATTAGAATCACTTTCCGACATGCCCGAGATTTTTCAATACGGGAGCACTGCAGGTTATGGCCCATTATTGACCCACCTTACTGAGCGATTCCAGCTTCCTGAAAGCCATACAGTCATGATGTGTACCGGCTCACAACAAGGCTTAGATCTTATTGCAAGAGCCTATGTAAACCCGGGTGATACTGTTGTGATGGAAGCACCAAGCTATCTAGGTGCCATGCAAGTATTCGGCCTAGTACAAGCCAACATGGTGACGATTTCACAAACCGAGTTTGGTCCTGATTTGGAGCAGCTCGAACAGTGCTTTGCAGAGCAGGCACCGAAAATGTTTTATGCTGTTCCAGATTTTCATAACCCAACAGGCGTATGTTGGTCTTTAGAAACGCGCCAAAAAGTCGCTAAATTGTGTATTCAATATAATGTAGCCCTAATTGAAGATGCACCTTATCGTGAGCTAAGATTCAGCGGTGAACCTATCGAACTCGTATCGAACTTTTGTCCAGATCACTCGATTGTGTTGCGATCATTCTCCAAAATCGCCTCACCGGGCCTAAGGCTCGGCGCCGTCACTGGTAAAGTAAGCTACTTAGAACCTATGATAAAGGTGAAACAAGGAGCAGATTTGCATTCAAGTGTTCCCATGCAAGCGCTTTTGCTAGGCTTACTTGAACACGCTGATTTTGACCTGCACATTGATAATATTCGTTCCGTTTACAAGCAGAGATACCAAAAGCTTTTCTCTGAATTACAAAGTAAGTTACCAAAAAGCTGTGAACTTAAACCGGTTGATGGAGGCATGTTTGTGTGGTTAACCCTACCGGAATGCGACACATTTGAACTTGCTAAAGTGTTGCTATCGAAAGGGGTGGCTGTTGTCCCTAGCCCGGTATTTTATCCTAGTTCAGACAAGGCAGAACCGGCACTACGACTAAACTTTACCAACTCTACAATAGACGATTTAGAAAAAGCGGTTGACTGCTTAACCGACGTATTAAAAGCGTTTCTAAGCTAGCCGCATACTTGATAGGAGTGATGATTAAGATAACACCATCACTCCATTCTCTCTTTTTTGTATAAGCAGCCACATCATCATTGCCGCACTCATCATCACCCCAGCAATAATCATAAAACCATATGACGTCAATTGGTTTGCTGTTAACCAGGCAATAAGTAAATAGCTCAAACTTTGAGACAGCGTTGAGAACAGCTTCAACCCTCCGTCAACTCTTCCTCGCTCAGAAACCGCCACCATATGATGCAGCTTATTGATTCTAGATATACGGTTAAACGCATTAAAGAAACCAATAATAACGGTCAATGTAACCATGACGATAGGTGACAAAAACACACCTATTCCCAGCAACAGTATCGACATAATGAATATAGAAAACAGCATTGATTTATCAGGATTAAAGCGCGTGAGAAGCTTAGCTACGACCAGACCACAAATTAACGCTCCTACTCCGTAGCTCATTTTCCATGTCGCAAACCAACTGCCCTCAACACCTTGCTCAGAGAAGTAAATGGGCACCAATTTGACCAAAAAGGTGAGCACAGGATACGAGAGACACGATAACGCGATAAATGCGTAGAAAGCAGTATCTTTACTGAAAATACTTTTACTTTCTACCAATTGAGAAAGATAGGATTCTTTAATTCGCGTTGATAACTGACGTCGATAAGGCGTGATCAGATAACTCATTGCAGCAATTGATGAGGCCAACGTTGCCAAAAATGCAAACTCAACCATAGACCACATCTCTAATACAATGATGCCTAAAGCACCAGCACCCAACACGCTCGTCTGCATAACCACTTCGTCATAGCTGGATATTTTCGCGTATTCGTTTGGATTAAAATTCTCGTGGACGAATGCGTTATTCGTACTCCACGCCATATCACCACTTAACCAAAAAACGAGCTGAGCAAATGCAAGCAACCAGATGGACTCCACTCCATACCAATAGGCTAACAGCACGCATAACGCCGTACTCGCCTGAACCACTTGCATTAAAACCAATAGCTTTTTACGCGAGAATCGATCGATCAATGTTGCCATAAAAAGCGTTGATACAAACGATGCACCCGTGCATACCAAAGCCAGTATCGCGACAAATGTGCCCATTCCTGATTCGTTTAACATGACCCAAGGTAGCGCCATCATAAACATGCCAGAAGAGATGCCATCAAATAGCCGCCCAGATAAATAAGGTAACACTCTTTTTCTCATCGCTTTTCCCTTGCTTTAACGTCCAGTATTTCATTGTCTTGGGATAGGGTAATAGTTAAAGTAAACTTTAAGTAAAGCGATTTCTCAGTTTTTTATTTTCTATTTGCTGTTGAACATTTTCTGACCACTTTTGTCTTTATCCGACCAAAAATTGATATTAAACTGCGCGTCTTCACTCAGTTCGATTCGATGCCAATATTCAGGTGGGCTCGTCGCAAACTGTCCAGCTTCAATCACAACCTGTACCTCTGGGGTATTCGCTTCAGAATCGGCAAAACCATAATAGGTAACAACACCTTCCATTACGCATAACTGACCAAACACACCTTCTGCAGTATTGTGATGAGTTAGAAGCGCCTCTGGTACATTTTGTCGAGTAAAAAATGGCGTCGAACGTTGGATTGTCCAATTCGCTGGGATTCGTTGATGGCTCATAAGAATTTCCTCTCACTTAGTTAATTAATTTATGTCATTACCAATAATTTTCGGAACCAAAATTACCGGGCGTCTTTCTTAGGTGTTTTGTTAAGCCCAACGTAATTAGCGTTTGGCTTGTATCTTTAACCATCTCTGGATTACCGCATAAATAGACGAAACTCTTGTCGACGTGGAACGATGTTTCAGCAGCGGCTTGCAGCTCTCCGCTAAGTAGCAGATCTGGAATTCGTCCTGACAAAACTCCGGACACATGTTCTCTTGAAATAACTGGGACATAACGGATCTCCTGATTTTTTTCCAATAACAAACGAATCTCGTCTGTATACGTTAACTCTTCTCTATTTCGCACCGCATGAACCAAAACAATTCTCTGAAATCTATTCTCTATCTGCTCATCACCAAGCATCGAAATAAAGGGGCCCGAAGCACTTCCTGTCGCCATTAACCATAACTCGGTTGTGGGAGTGGGGACCTCATCAAGCGTCATAAACCCTGCCGCCTTATTCCCTACGTATATACTGTCACCGACTTGCAGCTGGTTTAGCAGTGGAGAAAGCCGTCCTTTTTCATCAGTGATGATGAGAAATTCTAACGTATTATCCCGCTTATACTGCTCCGGATGCGTGACGATTGAATAAGCCCTTCTAATCAACTCACCCGACCCATCGACTAACCCTAGCTTGGCAAACTGACCCGCCGTATAATTGAGCCCTTCAGATTTGATACAAAGCGAAAACAAGGTTGCCGTCCAATCTTTGCGAGCGACAACCGTACCAATAGTCATCTGTTGAGGAACCGTATTCATTACTACCTCACTTATTGATCTGTTGTTTATGTTCACTTCATTCTAATAGAAACTATTTGTATTATCTAATTAATTACCATTCTCATTTGCAGTAGTCGTGCCAACTGTTTACTGTATTGTTTTATAAAGTATTTTTATTTTTTATCTCCTGTAATTGTTATTATGACAGTTCTTTACTTATGTCCTAAAGACACTATAATTGTCAAAACAACAGCAACTCAATATAGCGAGTCAAACCGTGAGCAACCTTAATAAAGAATGGGTGAAAATTGCCTTAGATCTAACCTCTGGAATTTCAGATCAGGACCGATTTGATCGCTTGCTCTCCTCGATTAGAGAAGTGTTGAGATGCGACGCATCTGCCCTACTCTACTTCCAAGATCAACAGTTTATTCCACTGGCAATTAATGGCCTTTACGACGACGTACTTGGGCGACGATTTGATATACAACAACATCCAAGATTAGAGGCGATCGCGCGAGCGGGTGACGTGGTGCGCTTCCCTCCAGACAGTGACCTACCAGATCCGTATGACGGATTAATACCAGAGCATGAACATGACCTAAGGGTACACTCATGCATCGGATTACCACTTCTTATCAATGACAGATTGATTGGAGCCATAACCATTGATGCCTTCGATCCGGCGCAGTTTGACGAATTTCGAAATCAGGATTTACGGGTCATAAGCGCATTAGCAGCCACGAGTTTGAATACGGCACTCTTAATGGAACAATTAGAGAGTCAGGTCGGCGTTGAAACGTCTTCTCGCGCAACAAGTAGCAAAAGCATCGTACCGAGCGAGATAATCGGTAATTCAGAGGTAATGCAGGAACTAAAATCACACATTTCTGCCGTGGCAAATACCGATTTGTCGGTACTTATAATGGGTGAAACCGGTGTCGGTAAGGAACTGGTCGCCGCGGCTATCCATGCGAATTCGGACAGAGTCAAAAATAATCTCGTCTACTTAAACTGCGCAGCACTGCCAGAATCAGTTGCAGAGAGTGAGCTTTTTGGTCACGTGAAAGGGGCATTTACGGGCGCGATTAGTAATCGAAAAGGTAAATTTGAGCTGGCCGACAATGGCACACTGTTTCTTGATGAGATTGGCGAACTCTCATTGGCCCTACAAGCTAAGCTACTAAGAGCGCTCCAGTATGGTGATATTCAGCGCGTGGGCGACGACAGTAATATTAAGGTAAATGCCCGTATTGTGGCAGCAACCAATCGCGTTATGCATGAAGAGGTCAAAGCGGGGCGTTTTCGTTCCGACCTATATCATCGCTTGAGTGTGTTCCCTATCTTTGTCCCTCCTTTGCGCGAACGTGGAAAAGATATCACGCTTCTTTATGGCTTTTTTGCAGAGCGTTGCCAACACAAATTGGGGGTGACAAATATCAAGATAGATCCTCAATCAAGTATGTTGCTTCAAAATCACAGCTGGCAAGGTAATGTGCGCGAGCTAGAGCACGCCATAAATCGCGCGGCAGTGCTCGCGAGATCAGAATCGAGATCAGACGTGATCGTATTGCTACCAAAACATTTTAATCTTGAAGAGCAAGATGGCCTGGTGTCAGACAGCAGCATGACGAATGCACCCACGTCAGGGAACGCTATCAGCATTCCATTAACCGTCATCGATTTGAAAAATGCAACCGATGAGTTCCAGGTAAACCTGATTAATCAAGCCTATAGAGAAGCAGGAAACAATTGGGCTGCCGCCGCTCGTCTATTAAAAGTAGACTCAGGGAACCTGCATAGATTGATGAAACGTCTCAACATGAAGTAAATAGTCTTTAATAACTGTCTAAATGACAATTAACAGTCATTTAGACAACTTTAATCTTTGTCATTTAGACTAATAAAAAACGTACAAACCTATATAAATCAATTAGATAAAATCTGGCACGATTGTTGTAATAGAGAAGGCGAAATAGACAACAACAAAGGAACAGAAGATGACAAAACAAAAATTGTCCATCATCGCTCTTATTATAGTGTGCTTAACCTCGTTCACTATATTATTGAGTTTGGGCAGCCAGATTTATCGTGAAGCACCCCCTATCCCTACTTCAGTAGTAAGCCGTACCGGGGAAGTGATTTTTACCAAAACAGACATTCAGGAAGGTCAACTTGTTTGGCGTACCATGGGTGGACATCAACTCGGTTCCATTTGGGGACACGGTTCTTACATTGCACCAGATTGGACAGCAGATTGGCTACACCGTGAGTCAGAAGAGTGGTTAGATCTCACCGCTCAAGCTCAGTTTTCTAAACCTTTTGCACAATTAGACAATTTTCAGAAAGCCGAGCTTGAAAGTAGATTGCGCGATGATATACGCCCTAACAGCTACAACGCTGAGACAGACGTCATTACCATCTCACAAACTCGAGGCGAAGCAGTTAAGACGCTGCAAACCTATTACTCGAATGTTTTTGGGGATAATCCCGATTTTCAACACGTTCGTGAAGACTACGCGATGAAAGAAGCGACGATCGCTTCTGCTGAGAATCGTGAAAAACTCTCTGCGTTCTTTTTCTGGGGTGCTTGGGCAGCGGTAACAGAGCGACCTGATGAGAGCTACACCTACACGAATAATTGGCCTTTTGATCCTGTTATTGGTAACACACCGACATCAGACAATATCGTTTGGTCGGTGCTGAGTTTTGTTGTCCTTATCGCAGGTGTTGGTGCTCTGGCTTGGTATCACGCCACTTTAAAAGAGCATCCACTGCCTAAGTTGCCTGAAACCGATCCTCTGTTCGGAGTAAAACCAACCAAATCTCAAAAAGCGCTGGCTAAATATTTTGTCACCGCCGTTGGTCTGTTTTTGCTTCAAATTTTATTGGGTAGTATTACCGCCCACTATGCGGTTGAAGGACAAGACTTCTACGGATTCCCTCTATCAGAGATTCTGCCTTACTCTGTTACTCGTACATGGCACACCCAATTAGCCGTATTCTGGATAGCAACAGCGTGGTTAGGTACGGGTCTTTACATTGCCCCAGCACTTTCAGGCTACGAACCAAAATACCAACGTATCGGTGTCAACGTACTTTGGGTAGCACTTCTCATCGTGGTTCTCGGCTCTATGGCCGGCGAATGGATGGCAGTTCAACAGTACTTTGATCTCGATTTAAGCTATTGGATAGGGCATCAGGGTCAAGAATATATCGACCTTGGACGTATCTGGCAGATCCTATTGCTTGTAGGCTTATTGATTTGGTTAGGACTGGTTACCGCAGCGATTCGTCCTGCATTATTCAAAGATGGTGAGATGAAGCCTGTCATCTGGGTTTTATATGCTTCATGTGTCGCGATTGGATTGTTCTACGGTGCTGGTCTGTTCCAAGGTAAGCACACAAACTTAGCTATTGCTGAATACTGGCGCTGGTGGGTTGTACATCTATGGGTAGAAGGTTTCTTTGAGACTTTCGCTACGTCAGTTATCGCGCTTGTATTTGTTCGCTTAGGCCTTATTCGTGCGCAATCGGCTAACAGCGCTGTATTATTCGCGACAGTGGTATTCTTAACAGGTGGCTTGATTGGTACGTTACATCACTTGTACTTTACCGGAACGCCGACATCCGTCATTGCTTGGGGCTCCGTATTCTCTGCATTAGAAGTGGTTCCACTCGCGCTTATTGGTTTCGAAGCAGTAGAAACCTATCGATTTAGAAAGTCGACGCCTTGGATGGCTCGTTACAAGTGGGCAATCATGTTCTTTGTTGCGACTGCATTTTGGAATTTAGTCGGTGCTGGCATACTTGGGTTCTTAATCAATCCACCTATCGCGCTCTACTTTATACAAGGTTTGAACACCACAGCAACACACGCACATGGTGCCTTTATGGGTGTGTACGGAATGTTGGGTATTGGTTTGATGTTGACTTGCGTACGCGGGCTAACAGGCGATACCAAAGCGTGGGACGACAAATGGCTTAAATGGTCTTTCTGGACACTTAACTTTGGCCTTGCCGGAATGGTCTTTATGTCATTGTTCCCAGTCGGGATCGTACAGTTCTTCGCGGTCATCGAACATGGATATTGGTACGCACGTTCTCCAGCCGTGATTCATAGCGAACTGGTCGAAATGCTAGTTTGGTTACGTATGCCAGGCGATATTCTGTTCGGTATTGGAGGAATATTCATCGGCATCTTCATGACGAAACTTATATTCGCTGCGATCAGTAACCGTAAATCAAAGCTCATTACGCAAACCGCTTCAAATTAACAACAGCATATAAAAAGAGCGGGTTATTCCGCTCTTTTTATTTCTTTATCCATCCTAGCCCTAGGTAAAAACCATGTATCTAGAAGTGAAAACCTTTCACATTGTCACTGTCACCATCAGTATTTCATTATTTGTCTTTCGATTTCTTCGTTACTACGCAGCATCAGAAATAAAAACTCAGCCACGATGGCTGAAACATCTACCGCACGTTATTGACACTCTACTATTTTCTAGTGGTATCGCCCTTGTTTCTATCACTAAGTTCATCCCTTTCACCGCTTCAGCTCCGTGGCTCAGCTACAAACTTGCCATGGTCGTTCTTTATATTGCTTGCGGGTTTGGAGCCATGAGCCAAAAAGCCAGTAGAACACGTCGAGTTCTATTCTTCATAGCATCAATGGGTTGCCTTTGGGTGGTGATTACATTGGCTTTAACAAAACAGATTAATACCATTTTTGCACTCTTCTAATAAAAACTCCGTTCCAATAACAGTGCTTTTTTCGCTCGTAATAAGCTAAGCTTACCAAACGAATAGAGTAGTAAAGGACTAAAGCCAATGTTGAATATGGACTTCAACCAGAGACTGGTCATTGAATCTGAGAAAATGGAATGGTTAGCAAGCCCGGCCAACGGCGTATGGCGCAAACCATTTGAACGACAGGAACAAGAAGCGGGACACACCACCAGCATTGTAAAATATGACGCGGATTCTAAATTTAAATCCCATCCTCATCCTGTAGGGGAGGAAATTTTTGTGTTAGATGGCACCTTCTCAGATGAGAGTGGTGACTTTCCTGCTGGCACTTACTTAAGGAACCCGCCGAATAGCGCTCACGCACCATTTAGTAAAGGTGGCTGCATACTATTCGTCAAGCTTAATCAATTTGATGAAAACGACTCAAAACAGATCCGAATAAAAACCAAAGAACAAAACTGGTTAGCAGGGTTAGGTGGTTTACAGGTAATGCCTCTGCACGAATTTAAGCATGAACATGTTGCGTTAGTTAAGTGGCCAAAAGGCGAGCATTTTCAACCGCATAAACATTTTGGTGGTGAAGAGATCTTGGTTTTATCTGGTACATTTAGGGACGAATATGGGCACTATCCAAAAGGGACATGGATCCGTAGCCCACATATGAGTAGTCACTGCCCATACGTGGAAGAAGAAACTGTTATCTTAGTAAAAACAGGTCACCTACCCATCCCAGATTCATACTATTCCGCCTAATAGCGAATGTAACCTTCGTTAGCAAATGAAGCGATTGCACGGTTTAAAGAGATGACTCTCTTCCAGAGGCACCTCTTTTTTTACCCCAAAGCAAGACTAGATGTGCTTTCCATTCTCTGCCAACACTTCTTTGAATGCGAACATACCGTTTAGAGCCGCCGGAAAACCTGCATAAATAGCCATCTGAATGATCACTTCCTTTAATTCCTCTTCACTACAACCGACATTTAATGCCGCATGTAAATGAACCTTTAATTGAGGTTGGCAGTTTCCTAGAGCCGTCAATGCCGCAACGGTGGCGATTTCTCGTGACTTTAAGTCTAACCCTTCGCGCGCGTAAACATCACCAAATGGAAACTCAATGGTGAAACGTGCCAGATCCGGGGCGATATCTTGTAGGCTATCAATTACTTTTTGTCCCGCTTCGCCGTCTATTTTGGCTAAGTTTTCGAGGCCTATGTCGTATCTTGTTTTGCTCATATCTTGCTCCTTGGAATGAATAACAAACCTAGGTTACAAGTTAGAGCCGACTCTAAGTCAAGCGTGATTTTTGTAGAACTCAATTTTATTATCGAGCGCGGAAAGGTGTCGCATTTGAGATTCTATCTGCGCTTTGAGTGCCTCTCGGTGATTTTCCAACATCGTCTGACGAGCTATCATGGTTTTATCACCCTCGTCTCTAAGCGCCCCATATTGCAAAATCTGCTCTAGAGGCATCCCGGTGTCTTTCAAACGAATAATAAATTCAACCCATTTAATCTCTTTAGATGTGAATGTTCGGTGACCACTCCCATTGCGCCGCACTTCTTTCAATAGGCCTATTTTTTCATAATATCTCAGTGTGTACGGCGTTAAACCCGTCGCCTCTGCAAAGGACTTGATGTTCATCGGCTTTCTCCAATCTTAAGTGTTTAGAAAAATCTTAAGCGATTATATGATGCCTCATAACCATTCATATTCAACAACTGAATAACCGGATTAAACGTCAGCCAATTCACTCGTTGGCGTTCAATAAAGCCTAACGCCTTGTTATTCTTGGTTCTGCTTTTGCAGTTTCACGCTATTTTGTCTAAGCAGTTCCTTGATGGTCATTCCAATAATAATCAAACTCACGCCGGCTATCTTCATAAGTAAACTGTCAGGATTATGGGACGATGTATCCAGAAGCAAACTAAAAAGCATCTGCCCACTAATAACAAGAATTATCGCACTTGTAGAACCGAGTTTTGTTATCACCACACTATTTATGGCCACATATAATGCACCAATGACACCACCAGCATACATCAGGCCTTCAGATACAGGGGCAAACTGAGGGGGACTCAAAAATATTAGCGCCATCAATGAAAGAAAGCAAAAGCCACCAATATGATTGATGTAAGAGGCTTTAAATGCCCCTTGATAACCACTTAGTTGCCCGTTCAATATTCTACTCAAAGCGATACAGACGCCATTTAAAAGGCCAATCAAAATATAGATAGTCATCATTAAACCCTTGCGTATATCAACAGAATCGATCCCAGTACAATCAGTACAATGGGAACAAAATCAACCATAGAAAATGTCTTTTTTTCCAGTTGTAACCAACCAAACCGTTCGCATATCAATGAAAAGATCAACTGCCCTATCAACCCTAATGCTAACGTTCCCGATAAGCCGATACTACTGTTAACAGTGATTGACGCGAGAATGACCGTAAACGCGCCAGGTATACCGCCAAGATAAAATAATCGTGGTGCCTTACGTTCATCCATCTCAACAGCATGCCGTTTTGGGCCTAATATGGAAAGAAGAATCCAAGCGGTAATCGCTCCGATACCATGAGCGAACCATGAAGCGCTTAACCCTGTTGTACCCAGCGCAAGCTGACTATTTAAATGAATCATGAGAGCAAGAAGGCAGCCTCCGAAGACGGCCATCCCTGAATACCAATTTATTTTTTGCATAACGACTCCTTTGTCTAGAGCCGTACTTTAGTTTATATGCAATATCATGATAATCTATAATACAGAAACTTATAGTAGAGTAATAGTTGACAATGAAAGAAGACTTTTCGGCAATTCCTGTTTTTGTGGCGGTCATAGAATGCGGCAGCTTCTCGGCTGCGGCTGAGAAATTAGGCATGACCAAGTCGGCAGTCAGCAAGAGAATATCCGTTTTGGAGGACAACCTAAGGGTCAGACTATTCAATAGAACAACAAGAAAAATGACGCTAACCGAAGCCGGCGAACACTTCTCCGATTATGCAAGACACTCATTGGCGCTCGCTCAAGAAGGGTTTACTGCGTTGTCTCATTATCAGGGCGCCCCTAGGGGAACACTCAAGATCAACGCACCAATGACATTTTCTCGCCGGCATCTCGTGCCCTACATGAAAGAATTTCTAGATCGTTATCCTGACATAAAAGTTATTCTTAGTATGGATGATAAAGTAATCAGTATGGTGGAAGGAGGGTTTGATGTCGGTATCCGAATCGGTGAGCTAAAAGACTCATCGTTGATCGCCAGAAAACTGGTGAACTGCAAAAGTGTGGTGTGCGCTTCCCCAAAATATATTGCTCAACACGGTATACCCAATACGCCAGAAGATCTCTCTAGCCATAACTGTTTATATTACAGCTTATTTCAGGCTGGGGTTGAATGGACATTTTTCCAAGATAAACAAAAAATAAAGATAGAACCTAAAGGCAATTTTGTCGTCAATAATAGCGATGCGATAGCGGATGCTTTACTGCAAGGTCTCGGTATTTGCCAGATGCCCACCTTTCTCGTTTATGAGTATTTAGCAAATGGCCAGCTCGTTACATTATTAGACCATTATTATTTACCAAGCCATGCCATTTTCGCCGTTTATCCAGAAAGGAAACACCTACCAGAAAAAGTGAACGTATTTATCAACTTTATGAAAGAGAAGTTAGAGAAAAGTTCAGGATGTTGGGAAACGTAATGTGGCGTCTAAGCGTTGGTCTTATTAATTGACAAAAAATTGAACCGCTTGAATACCAAGACGATTTCAAACCATGATAGCGTATTCACTACAAAGCGATAACGACCTATATGCTTACTATCATGGCTTGATGGTAGATAATGTCCAACAGCTTTTCGGAGTCATCAATTAGGTAGAACGATCAACCCTAATTTCTCAAGCAGCTGTTCCTGTTGCCATTCACAAATTTTCACACCCGTTAAATCAACCTTACGTGGGTCCAAACCATCAAGTTCTGAATGGCTTAGATTACAGCCTTCCATGCGAAATTGCCCCCAGACATCTCCAGAAAACGACCCTCGACTTAAATCAGACTCTTTTAAAGACGCCCCTTGCAGGTTGGTACTAATCCATCGATTTTCAAATAGATCACACTTCTCAATACACTGACGTTCAAAATTGGCGTAAGACAAATTGCAACCGGTGATGTAAGCGGAGCAAAAAAACATCTTGTAGCTAACCTGATTAACGAAACTTGCTCTGAAAAAATTCGCACCTTTTAAGTCACAGTCCCTTAATTCAATACCAAAACAGTTGGCACCGCTAAAGTTAGACATAGACAGCTGACAATCCTTGAAGGAGGCATCACGCAAATCACAAAAGCCAAAATCACAACCCTCAATATCCCCCTGCTTAATAAAAGTACAATCAACAAAATGCGCATCTCGTAGATTCGAGTGATTAAAATCGCACCGAATAAAGGTACACTTCTCAAATAGCGAATCGCTCAGGTCTTGTTTAGTAAAATCGGTGTCGTCATACAACTGGTTGGTCTTATTCATAGTTTGCCCTTATCTTCTGTACCACAGAGATTATCATCGACTTAATAAAAACAACATAAAAACAACTTCAGTAAAATCAGCATCTTAAAAACGCGAAATTCGCCAATTTAAGGGGCCAATTCGGCATTTAGAGCGGTTATAATTCGTTTGGGCCATGCCAGCTGCCAAAAAATAGTTTTATAGCACTAAGAATCATTCATAACCAATTTTACAAATGACGCAGAAAGTCGATTAGATTTGCAATACAATGACCAAACCGAAGCGAGTTGGTAACACAAAAACATAGAGATTAGGAGCGCATGATGAGTGATTACTTTGATTCAGTTGCCCACACATGGGATAGCAACCCATTAAAGGTTGATCGTGCAAAGACAACCGCGAATAAAATAAAGGAACTAAACTTCAACTCGACAAACAGCATTGTAGATTTTGGTAGCGGAACGGGCCTACTTGGTGTTCAGTTAATCGATACATTTAATCACATTGTGCTCGCGGACGCTTCACGACAAATGATTGAAATAGCAAAAGAAAAAATCATTAGCGCGAATCTGAACAATATCGAAATTCAACATATTGAACGACTTAGCCAACTTGAATCAAAGCACTCTGCTATAACCACTCTCATGACCCTTCATCATATTGCCGATGTATCCCTATTCTTTTCAGACGCTTTTAACACCTTAGAAGATAATGGTATGTTGATTATTGCGGATCTATATGCAGAAGATGGTTCATTTCACCAACATAACCCATCCTTTAGCGGCCATAATGGATTTGATGTACAAGCCCTTACAAATATCGCGGAAAATATAGGGTTTCAAATACTTAAAATCGAACACTATTACGAAGTGTGGCATGAAAACTATGCAGGGGAAAATTGCCCCTACCCACTGTTTTTCTTTGTTGCAAAAAAACAATCGTAAAGGGGTAATACTTTTCACTCAAGGCTATCAGATGTCGTCATCCCCATGAAAATGAGGATCTAATATCACCAAGATTCCCGTTTTCACGGGAATGACGAAATATTTAACACTACCCGAGCAGCATTACGTATTCACGGGAATGACGGCGAATTAGTGAATTTTTTGTCTTAACTAATCGGCATTAATCGTAGAGAGGTTCATTTATTTAACTTTATTTCTCTGCGCCTGCTCTTTCGCTAATGCGATGTTCTGTAGTTCTTTTATCTCTTGCCATTGCTTGCCACCTTCAATACCAGAAACGCGCTGTTCATATTTTTGACACGCGCGTTTTAGTACCGATTCGACAGTCACACCTTTTTCTCCTTCCAAGGCAATAAGCGCATTAACGTAATCCCATAACACATCACCAAGTTCATCTTCGAGATAGCATACTCTACCTTTAGGTAACTCTTCTATTACCTCGTCTACTTCATTCTTGATTTCATTGATATAGGTTTCAGCGCCATCCGCCCAACTACTTGTTTTATCAAACGTGGCTTTACGTTGTGCAATATTGAGCAGTGTCTCAAACGCTTCCATACTTTCTCTCTCGTTAATGAATCCGGTAATTGACACTTAATTGAGATACTTTTGCCAATGCAACAAGCTTTTAAGTACCACTTGGTGATCTTCAAATCCACATCTAGCATACAGTTTTTTTGCCGCATGATTGTCGTCGTCTACTTCTAAAGTAATCTTAACCATATCATTTTTTCGTGCATATTCTTCAATAGCCGCGAGCAAATTTTTTCCTAGCCCCGTCCCTCTAAAAGCTTTCGCAATCATAAAATCATGGATATTAAGTACAGGCTGAGATCGATAGGTAGAAAATGATTCAAAACAGACGGAAAAACCGCTCAAGATCTTGCCTGTGCTGACTATTTTCTGAATCAAAAGACACCGTTGTTATGTTTTTCATTCCTAACCCTTTGCGAGATTTTTTACCCATTGAGCTCGCCACTGAGGCGCCTCGTAGTCATCCGGCCAAAATTCAACTTGCTTACTTATTAAACCATTCTGCACTGTCGAGAATGTAATAGCTCGTGCTTTAACGCTGCCATCAGAAATAGACACATCCGTCACAACGACCTCGCCTTCACATACGATGGCGTTAATCAAAAATTCCCAGCGTCCATCTGCAGGATAAGCGGTATTAATAGCCGAAAAGTTTTTACGGCCACAAATCCGTTCTAACGACTGGGGCCATTGCCCCTCGAAATCTTCCGTTAACCATTCACTGGCCGCAACAAAATCATTACTTCGCATGGCTTCCCAAAAAGCTAACACGACTTGTTTTGAATTCATCCCTACTCCTAATAATTTGATCTTGTGCTGATAATTCCTAATTGTTAACCCTAACTACTGTGGAAAACTATAACGCCTTTGTATTTCAACTACCTCAACCACATACGATTGATACCACTTTTCTTTTCCAAGTTTTTGGGCAACGGCATGTTGAGAATCATTATGCCATCGCTGAATATCTTGCTCAGACTCCCAGTATGAAATGGCTATCTCTTGGTCGCCCTCAGATACTGCGATAAAATCTAAGCAATCGTATTTCGAAAACGCCAGTTCACGCATAACAGCCACCATATCAAGATAATCCTTATCTTGTTTACCCACTTTTGCTTTAAAAATCACTGCAAACATAACACATCCTTTTTGCTCAATAACCACACACCGTTACTTCAGACTAACGGTTGTCGCCTGTCTGTTTTTCATCAAATACGCTACATCTACCAATTCGCTAAGATGATGACCATTTTCAATATTTTATTGATATTGCTTGTTACCAATTTTTTCCCTTAAGTGCATAATGATAAAAGGTAAATCAAGAAAATGTAAACCAATCAGCACACATAATAGATACTGGTTGGATAGTTAAGTGAATCTAAGGTGACGTATGAAGCTACTAGCAGATAAAACTGGTGAGCAGTTCTTGACTATTCTTGAACAAAACGGAGACAAACTTTTGGTTCAATTCATATCGAATGAAGGGATACCAAAAGGACAACCATTCAAGGACACACTTAGTGGATTACTTCTTGCCGGTTGGTCTCACAGGATGACATCTACTGCTATTGGTTGGTATCGATTTATACATGGCTATTTAGAAGATGCACATGTTAGCTACGCACTGCATCGACTTTTCCCATGGGGACGCAAGGTAAAGCTACCGACTGGTGAAATCGGCCGTATTGCTAGTTACGCGAACACCAACTCCGACGGCTACTATATGTATCTTTCCCCGGATGATGAAGGTGAACTCATGCGAAGAAAAATAACGCCAGAATGGGTGCTGTTGCCGTCTGAGAAATTGCTTGCCCTACCCTATTTCCCGAAACCAAAAACCCAAGAAGAGATAGATATTATTGATAATTTTGACCGATGGGCAGGTGGATTCTGATCGAATAACGAATAACACGACAAATCATGAGTAATCGACTTTGTTTCTTTCTACTTTCTACTTTCTATTTTTAAAATAGGTTACGCCCCTAGTAAAGGAAGGTGTTTAACGCTTTTATAAGTAAACGCTAGCTGAATACAGTGTCGGATAATGTCCTCAGGCAGTGGTTCATTAAGATTAAGCACTATTTCTCGATTGCCTTGAAAATGAAGCGTATCGGAATACAACTCTCTATAGGTATCAATTAGCGTTGTTTTACAGTTGAAATACAAACTGTATTGCTCCGGCGATTTCGCTTTCCAATCCATACGAATTGCGCTTCCTCCTTTGACCAAATAGCTTGGCTCTCCCCATTTGAGGCTTTCTTCAACGTCTGCTAACCCTAAAGATCTGGCCACCTCAAATACCAAGGTTCTTAGCTCCGTCATTCTTGGTTTAATTTCTGATGGATAGCGATCATATTTGGCTTGGATATCCGGATGCATATAAACGACCTTAGATGATTTTTGCCTATAGTGTAGCGGAAGATGAATGGAAAACAAAAAAAGGGTTCAGTCTAAAAACTAAACCCTGCTAATACATTAAATAGCTATTAGTCTAACCGAATTAAACAAGGCAAATGGACAATACGTTACCACCACATATCGGCTTGGATGCCTACGATTACATCACTTTTTTCACGCGCAGTGCCATCAAGATAGGTTGCAAGAAAGCGTATTTCTGGAGCTGGCCCCATACCGGTGTTAACTACCACAGTAGGTGCAATAGTCAGTTTATAATCATTATCTGTGCCTGTCGTTCCATCAACATTTTCGTAGCCAGTGTGTTGGAAACCAAGTTCTGTCGCGACAAAGAAGTTTTCATTTACACTATACGTTGGGCGAACCATTGCGGATGTCCAGTAGTCGTTGCCACCGTCGTCATAATCGTTGTATTGGCCTTGGATAGAGGTAAAGTAGTTCATCTTACCTTCAGGGAAGTAACCGCCCCAAGTAAGCAAACGGAAAGAGTTATCGCCATCTTTAACTTGGGTCAAAAAGCTTTGACCTTGGCCACGACCGGAACCTGGTTTGTATGCATTGTATTCCGTCATCGTGCCACCAAGTAATTGACCCGAACCTAACCCAGTACCCGCTTGACCAATTACTTTAGCAAAACCATTTCCCGGTAATCCCCATAGGCTATCTAAATGATAAATGCCCGTCACTTCAAAACCTGTTTCTGCGTAGTCACCTGTTGTTACACCGTCCACTGTGTTGTAATTGTCTGGCAGGTATTTCGCCATAGAATGGATCTCAAACTTACCGAGGTTTACGCCGACATGAACCGAATGCATAGTATTGTTGGTGTTGTCACCCCAGCGGCCCGCATCATTGTCGTTTTTATCACTCGCCATATACGCGAAGTCCCACGCATTATCACCCAATGTAATGCCTTCAATACCGACACCAATACCGGACATATCGGTATAAAAGAAGTCTGTCATAAAGATATAGTTATCTTTACCGTAGAAACGTTTTCCTCCCCAAACAACACCGGTTTCTGTCACACCTTCAAATTCTACGAAGGTTTCCATAATGCCTATATCGCCACCATTCACGTTTGATGAAAGCTGATTCGTCGCATCTCCGTTGTTGTTATCTGCGCCTGCACGAGTTTTAATTCTAATTTTTTGACCGTTGTCTAAATCAAAATTTTTCTGCAAAGCGAGTTCGTAGTGATTGTCAGACTCAATACCTAGACGCCCTAGGGTCTCTTTTGTCGCTGGAAATTTGGCCCGTTTTAAATCATCTTCAACACTAAAAATTGCACCTGCTCGAAAATAACCATGAAACTCAAAGCCATCGGTTGTATCAGCAGTTGCTATTGGGGAAAGGGATAGGCCAGATGTCGCCATCAGGCATGCTAAGGATATTTTTGATAATCTCATTATTAACTCCGTCGAGGGTTCTTTTGCTTACAACGCCTCAAACTTTGTAGTCCAAACCACAAAGAAAGCGCTTTCTTATTAATTTTATAAAATGACCAATTCAATATACGAAATGAGAATTCATCCAAAATATCTGGTAAAATGTTTATTCCATCATTCAATTTGGCCTTCTCGTCAGATTATATGGTTACCATACCCCTACAAAATGTGATACAAACACATAAAGAAAGCGCTTGCTTGATTTCGGTTCACATTCTGAACCAGAATTGAAAATAAAATAAGATTAACAAGAAAAAATTGACACTAACACTAAGTTTCAGAATAGGTCTTTGATAAAGTAAGTGCGATCAACGATGATAAAACCAAAACTAGTGACAAACCTTAATTCGTGTAAAATTCGTAGTCATAACCGAATCGGAACACACCAAGCCTAAAGGACCGAAGAACATTGATAACCATTAAAGAAGTTGCGGAGTATGCTCAGGTATCGCAGTCCACTGTTTCTCGGGCATTAAACAAACATGAATCGGTAAAAGAAAAAAATAGGCTCAAGGTGTTTGAAGCTATTGAGGCACTAGGTTATCAACCCAACGCCTTTGCTCAAGCTCTCGCTTCCAACAAGTCTTACAGCATTGGAATGCTTGTAGGGACACTCGATGGCCCATTTTATGGCCCAATGATGCACAATGTCGAAGAAGCCGCTCGTAAAGAGAACTATCACGTCATTATCTCCAGTGGTAATGAACGCCTAGATCAGGAGCAAGAATCCATCGCCTTCCTACGTTCAAAAAAAGTCGATGGACTGGTTTTGACATCGGATATGCTATCCGACAGCGATATTCTCGAAATAGTCAAACATACGCCAGCGACCGCGTTACTTAACCGATATATTCCTGAAATATCAGATAAATGCATCTATATCGATAATGAACATGGTGGCGCTATCGCGGTTGACTATCTCATCCGTATGGGGCATAGAAAAATCGGTTGTATCACCGGACAGTTAAGTAAGATCGATAGCCGAGATCGTCTGCAAGGTTATCGAAATGCTTTGGCAAAAAAAGGGATTGAATATGATGCAAACCTAGTTGTTGAAGGTCGTTTTGATCATCAAGGTAATGACGGAGCCGTAAGGCGTCTTTTGGATAGAGATACCGAGATGACCGCCATATTTTGCATGAACGACAATATAGCGATGACCGCCTATGGCGTTTGTGCAGAAAAGGGATTGAGGGTAGGTGAAGACGTATCGATTATCGGTTTTGATAATAGCAACTATAGCCAATACATGAACCCAAGCTTAACGACCATCGACTTCCCTCTTAAAGAAATGGCGATTCAGGGTGCAAATTATGTACTCAATGAACTAAAAGGAAAACCGCTAAAACCGATGGAAAAACGACTTCAACCAACATTAATTGAACGCCAATCGGTTAGAAACCTGAATTAGGGCAAACGGAAAAATCACCATTTGGCAATATGGATGCCATGTAGTAGAAAGCAATGGGCATGATTGCCCATTGCTAAGTGTACAAAGAGAATTTGAGCAGTCTGTGGAACTCTCTCCATATTGACAACAAATTTACTTAGTTTGTTATCGCTCATGTTCTTTTATTTATAGACGAATATTTAATGAATAAATGTTACTCAATCCCAACAGCTCTTTTTCGGTACAAACACTCTCACTTTTTCAACCTTACCTGAACGGCTAAATATATGTTCGCAGAGAGATAATGGCATGGTTGAACCCTGAACGAATTTCTCACTTCCGTCGTTCATTATGATGCTCATCTCCATTTCGCTACTATCCGTTATTTGATAAATAAAGGGCACCTGGCAATAGGTAAATGCGAGGCAGCCTTTCTCAACAACCTTAACGACGGAGTCACCAAACACATTCTCGAATTTAAATGAATCTGATTGAGTTAAAAATTCACTTGGTTTCAGGAGTTTTGGATTGATCGTGATAACACCACCTGAAATATTGAGCCCTAGCTCTCCAAATCGAGTAATGATTTCCTCTTTCACCTGACCAGTCATACCCGGTTGCTGAGCACCTGCATGCTTAGGCGTATGCGAATAAGGGTCGGTAGGAAAGGCGCCGTAATTTTCTGGTGATTTGTTGAACCCAATACCTTGGCGCACCAGATAGTAATAATCGGCCAGTTTCTTCGTTTCTTGGCTTGTTGGGTTCAATGTGAATGAAGATTGATAATTTTCTTGTACTGCAAGCAGTAACTTGGAAACCATATGCCAATAGATACTCCCCAAGCCTTCATAACCAAACATGGTACCAGATCGTCCCGTAAAGGCCCGATGGTTAAAGACCTGCTCATAAATGCTCATCACACCCTGAATACTGTCTTCAGAAACCTGACTGTATTCGCTACGAACTTGTTCTAAAACCTCTAGTAGATAACCACTGTTTTCAAAACTAGCATTGAAATGACATTGATCGGTTACGTCCTTATTCAGAATACGAGTATCGCCTTTCTCAATCATCAAAGAGAGCAACTCGTTTTCTTCTACTCGATCACTTGTAATCCGATTCTTGTCACTAAATGAGGCGAGATCTCTATCTGGATAAAGCATAAAGCTTTGCTGATCGGCACGATACATCTCGCTAGCAAACAGTTTTTCTAACAACTGAACGGCTTGTCTTGGGGTAAGCACACCAGAACTCAGAATAGCGACCTGCCCTTCCAACATTGGATATAATTCAGACACCTCTACCTGCTCAACAGAATAATTAATAATGTTATAGGCATTATACAGGCCATCATTTCGTCTGTTATTGGCAATCGTATCGTCTAAAACCGCTAGGCAAACGTCCATCATTCTAGATATATCAGCTGTCTCTACAGTGGATTTCCCTGAAAACCCATTCATGCGATACACTTTTTCTCGATACTCTTCGGCCGCTTTTTCAAACTTAGTTAGAATCGCCTTGCGGGTTTGACGTGTAATCGTTTTTTGAGTTATCTCTAAAGCGGCTTCCGATAAGATCTTACTGGTGTTAAACATCCATGCCGACACCTCTTTTGAGAGCGCAATTGAGGCTGGAGCTTGAACCAGTAATTTTTGTAGAAAGGTGACATATCTGCGCATGTAATACAATGTGACCATGGATAGACCGTTGCCTACAATGGCATTATTTGCGTCATTCCATTCTGGTCTTTGAGTGTTCAACCAGATCCCACCATCAAGTACCAAGTTGCTCAGTTTAGATAATAAAGGTACCAGCATTTTTTCCATCAAATTGACAAGATAAACATCACTACCATTGTGCAGTATTAAGCGCCCATCACTGCCTATTTGAGACACTCGATGTTCAATCTGTTGCTGCTTTTCACTATTAAATACCACGGTGTCTTTTGGGTTTGCAAACAACGACTCTACGCCGCATAACTCATAAGGTACATTGGCATAAGCGTAGATTTCTTTGTCCAAAAGATTAACCAGAATTGATTGGCTATATTTGTCGGCTAGTTCTAGGAATTTGAGCAAGTAGATAATCTGGTGATCGCCCCAATACCCGATGTTGCTCCACGGATCTTCTGCGTCTAATAGCTCCCAATCGACACCATCTTTGGTTATGCGATATGGGTTATATCCATCGGCAGTAGAGGCATTAACAAATTTCGCAATAAACGATGGAATAAAACCGGGATAACTTAATGCGGATGCTTCCCAGTTTTGGAAGATATCACGCCAGTTTCCCTGATAGGATAACAGTCTGTCCCCATTCTCATCTTTAACTTTGATTTCATAATGATTCCAAGGACGGCTAGGATCACCGTGACGACGGCCAAATGTCAGAGGAAGATATTCATAGCAGAGTCGCGTTAACTGGGTATCTCCCGTTTCTTCTGCTTTCTTAATCAACGCACTATGTGAAATAACCTCCGGCAATGAGGCAAAAAACGCTTTGTTACTCTTAACTACTAATTCATTAGAGTTCAGCATAGTTTTGTATACGTCTGCGGTATCTAAATCGTAGTTGTTTTCAAACACTCCACCACGCATGTTGTTAAACAATACATTGGCGTAATGATGCACGCTGGTGTTCTCTTCTGACGTCAACTGCCACGCGTCGGCACCCGACATCAAACTTACTAGCTCAGAATGATTGTCCTCAATGCTTCTTTCAATATCCGTCGCTAATTCACCAACTCGATTGAGATTTGGCCTTAGTTTTGCGATATCAGAATGGGTTTTATCTATGTCTGCAACGATAAACCAGGAGTTACTTTTAAAGCTGTCCAGTGTCATCGACTTACGGATAAAATAAGCACCTCGAATGCCCTTAGTTAAAGACTCTCCTGTCACCGATTTACCTTTTCGGAAGTCATTAAGCTGTTTGCTGGATAGCAGAATATCACCGTCATCGCTATCTACGCTAAATACGGTGGTCGCTCTTAGCGATTCGGCAGGTTCTGCTTTATCGCTTAACATGGCATACATGCTGAACAGAGCTAAAGGTGACGTCTCTACCTGCTCATTCCACTTGTAAGCGTCGACCAGTGCACTTCTTGTTTGCAGCGCCTGTAACGGAGCACCAGAAGGTAGGATATTTTGAATACCATCAAGCAATTCGACTTGGCGTACTTCATTGGTTAGATTTGTTAGCTCCGATCGACGCACAAATCCAAATTTTTCACTGGTATTCCAACTGTACTGGAACTTGAGTTGTAACGTTATATTGATCTCTTCAAACGTAATCTTATCGCCGACGCTATTTTTATACAGATTCCTCTGAAGCTCATATAAGCCATCATGTTGAGGATTAAAAGGTTCCCACTTAGCAACACCTTTTTGTGAGGTGAGTCGAATAAGCGTTTTTGCCCCAGTATTTTCAGCGCTCTCATGTATATGGTCGACTGATCGGTAAGGAAAAAGCGCATTTTCTGGGCGAATTCTACCCGCTGATAAACAGCCAGTAGAAGAGATAAATAACCAATGATTGCTTGCAGAAACGACGCTAATAAAAAACGGGTCCATTCGGTCGACATTTTCTATTTTGTAAAATCTCTCGCCATTAAGATTGACGAATTCACCGTTTACAGGCTCTGACTCTTTATGAGGGGTATATTGCATATTAGTACCAATATTATCAAAGCGCAGTTACGCGCTTAATTTTCAAAATTTAGAGATGGTGACAGCGGGCAAAGTGTTCGACTCCAATTTGAGTCGCTTCTGGCATAGAATCATTACACTGCTGAGTTGCTTTAAGGCAACGAGTCGCAAATGGGCAACCTACACTGTCTGGTTTCCACATCGGAATTTCACCTTTCTTAACCGTTAACTCCCGTCGCCCTGATTTGCCCACTTCAGGAACGGCAGACAACAGAAGTTGTGAGTAAGGGTGTTGAGGGTTTTGCGTCACACTGTCACTGCTTCCCCACTCCACCATATGGCCCACATACATCACCGCCGTTTTTTCTGCGAAATAACGGGCCGTCGCAATATCGTGGGTAATATACATAAAGGAGATGCCATGCTTATCTTTGAGGTCTGACATCAAATTCAAGATACCAAGGCGAACCGATACATCGAGCATCGAGATAGGTTCATCTGCAAGGATAACCTCCGGACTAACCGCTATCGCTCTTGCTATAGCAACACGTTGTCTCTGCCCACCACTAAGCTCATGAGGATATTTTTCCGCCGTCTCTTTCACGGGTTGTAGCCCAACCAATTCGAGTAACTCATAAACCAGTTTCGCCACATGTTGTTTCTCGGCGCGCTTATGAATAAGCAATGGTCTAGCGATATGGTGGTAAATAGTATGGACAGGGTTTAAAGAGCCAAATGGGTCTTGAAAGATCATCTGTACCTGACGGGCATATTCTAACTCGCCGTTTTTTTCGATATATTCTTGAAGCGGTTCACCCTTGAAGATGACATCCCCACCAGTCTTATCATAAATGCGTGTAAGAATACGAGCACCTGTGCTTTTTCCTGAGCCAGATTCACCAACAATAGCTAGTGCTTCGCCTTTGCGTAATTCAAAGGTAACATCGTTGACCGCTCGCATTAGATCGCTTTTCGTTGACTGACCGAGTGAGAAATCTTTGACCAAATTATTGACCGAAAGAATGACCTCTTTTTCTT